>JAFLUT010000146.1 GCA_022508665.1 Prevotellaceae bacterium
GACTAATAGTCCAAGTTTATTATGTTATGAGCAGAAACGCCGAGTTAAAAATTGATTTAGTTTCTCGGGTGAGGAAAGGCGGAGGCTGAACCTGCACGCTCCCTGCGTTTCTGGGTTAAAGTTAAATTACTGTCTGTTTCTTATTAAAGTGGTTTTAATGGTTAAACGATCTTTTATCTGTTTGTTTTTGCAAAGATACACATAATTTTATTTATTCAAATCATTTGGGAGAAAAAACAGAGGGAATAGGGAGTTATTGGTTTAGCCAAAAGAGGAAAAATGCGGAAAGAATATGGTGTGATGTAATTTTATTGTATCTTTGTGGGAGAATAGACGTTATAAGAAACTCGAATCGAATGTCAATGGCATCAAATCCTTGATGCTTCGCAGACAGTAAGAGTATTCCGTGCCGTATAGCAGAACTTCGACGTTTCCTCCTGCACGCCTTTCCGTTTCGAGCAGTACCTGACGGCATGCGCCGCACGGTGTGATTGGGCGTGCGAGAAACAGCCCGTCAGTGCCTCGCGCAACGATGCAGATGCGACGTACTGGGATGTCGGGATATTGTGAGTTGGCATAGAAGACCGTTGTACGTTCAGAGCATAGCCCTGACGGATAGGCGGCGTTCTCTTGGTTGCTGCCGCTTACGGTTGTTCCGTCGGCAAGCATGACCGCAGAACCTACGGAGAAATGGGAGTAGGGTGCATAACTGCGGTAGGTCGCTTGTTTAGCCTCCATTACGAGTTTGGCTTCATCTGCCGTCAGTTCGCTCTCTTCTTTTATGGTGACCGGAATGTTGATGCTTATTGTTTTCATGGCGTAAATAATATATGCTTCAAGTACAAATATAAGCATTTTTGCGGATGGGAGCAAACTTTTTTTGAGTATTAGTCTTTTTTCTTTGGCTACCTGTCTGAAAATCGTTATATTTGCAATTCCAATAGCCTTTCTAATGAGATATTTGAGAACCATTTTTTTGATGTGCGGCATCATTGTTTCTCTGTCAATGTTTGGACAGAGAAATTCGGCTTATCAGCAATACATTGAGCAGTACAAGTCGGCGGCGATAGACCAGATGCGCCGCTACAAAATCCCTGCCAGCATAACGCTTTCGCAGGCGTTGCTTGAGAGTGGGGCTGGCAGCAGTTACCTTGCGACGAAGGCAAACAACCACTTCGGAATAAAGGTCGGGGTGGGGTGGAACGGTAGTTATGTGAAGCGTGACGACGACAGCAAGGGCGAGCGTTTCCGCAAATACAAGAATGTGGCGGAAAGTTACGAAGACCACTCGCAGTTCCTGCTGAAGGACAGATATAAGCGCCTGTTTCTGCTTGACCCTCTTGACTACAAGGCGTGGGCTCGGGGATTGAAGGCTTGCGGATATGCTACGTTGCCTACGTATGCGGAGAGGCTGATAACGATTATTGAGACGTATGAACTGCATTTGTATGACGAAGACCACCACGGGATGCGCCGCAAGAAGAAGGAGACAGTGGTCAGTGTGGAAGTCTCTCGTCATCCCGTCACGTATGTCAATGGCATTGCCTGTATCGTTGCCCGTCAGGGAGACACATGGAAGGAACTCGCCAAGGAGACGAAGGTGTCGAAGCGTAAGTTGCTGTCATACAACGAGGTGGATGAGGATTTCATCATACCTGCCGGCATGCACATCTTCCTTGCGAAGAAGGCAAAGAAGGCCGAGGCGAAGTATAAGGACACATGGCACAAGGTCAAGTCGGGCGAGTCGATGTACAGCATAAGCCAGTACTACGGCATTCGTCTGAAGAACCTCTACAAGATGAACTTTAAGGGTGCGGATTATACGCCTGTCACTGGCGACCTGCTGAAAGTGCGGTGATATTCCCTGCCGATGCCCACTCATTGCCGAATGTCAATCGCCGCCTTTGGTCGGTCTTGATTAGCGCTGTTCTTAAAATATAAGTTATGTTTTATAAAATATAACCTATATTTTGTAAAATTAA
>JAFLUT010000147.1 GCA_022508665.1 Prevotellaceae bacterium
AACTCGGCGTTTCTGCTCATAACATAATAAACTTGGACTATTAGTCCTTGTTCTCACCCTAATAAATACCACCAAATTTTGTGTAAGAGAACAAGCGATGAAGGTTCACGTCCATTGGGCGTGGATTGTTGACGCTTTTCTTTACACAAGGTACGTGGTGGTAACCTGTAGGGTAGAAAAGCCCATTAGAGCAGTTCCGCCTTTTTTATTTTAATCTAAACATGGACAAATTTTATCTCAAAACTCTTTTGTTGTGCTTGTTTTCTTTTATAGGTATGGCAAAGGCATCCGCATACGACATTGAGGTTGCGAATGCTGATGGTGTAACCATCTATTACAATTACACCAACAATGGAACCGAGTTGGAAGTCACATATAATGACAACAATTATTCCTATAAATATTCTGGAAATGTTGTTATACCCCAATCCGTGACATACAATAGCACGATATATAATGTTACCTCTATTGGTTTATGTGCATTCTTGCATTGTACGGATTTGACAGAAGTTAGTATCCCTGATGGTGTAACTTCCATAAATGCATCTGCGTTCTCTAATTGCGGCATAATATCTATAAACATCCCAAGCAGTGTATCTTTTATTGGGAAGAACGCTTTCAATAGTTGTAAAAGTTTAGTTAGTATAACAATTCCTGAAGGTGTAACAACCATTCTTG
The DNA here is from genome assembly GCA_022508665.1 of Prevotellaceae bacterium. Lineage (GTDB taxonomy): Bacteria > Bacteroidota > Bacteroidia > Bacteroidales > Bacteroidaceae > Minthosoma. The sequence continues at coordinate 679 of JAFLUT010000147.1, forward strand.
GAGATGGTTTTTCAAATTGTTATAATTTGAAATATGTAAGTATCCCTAACAGTCTTACTTCTATGGGAAATTACGTTTTTGTTCACTGTTTAGAACTTACAACTGTTGTCGCGATGATTCAAGAACCATTTAATATAAGTAGTAACACGTTCTCTCAATCAGTATATGAAAGTGCTATACTCCACGTTCCGCAAGGTACGGTGGCAAAGTATAAAATGGCTGATGGATGGAAGTATTTTGTCAATATAGTAGATGACATCCCTGCAGACATCTCTAATTCCGTAAATATAGATGATGTTGATGATGTGTATGTCTATAAAATCGGTGACACAGGCATAACAATGAAAAAAGATGATTTGAAATCATTGCCAAAAGGTATATACATCCTGCGCAATAGCGACGGAACTGTGAAGAAGGTGCTGGTGAAATAACAAATAGAATTGACAAAATCCTTCATACTGTATCTGCAAGGTGTGGGCATAAGGCAAGGCGGACTCTTCCATGAGAAGAGTCCGCCTTGCTTTTGGAGTTCCTCGAGTTAACGGTGAACCGTGTTGTGCTATCCAAATACTCTTTTTTCTATCCAGGAAGACAGCGGCGCACCGCTCAGATGCCCAGCCGCTCTCGGATTTTGTGGGCAACGGCTGTCTATTTTTGCCCCGTTGTCGTCTGTCAGAATCCAAGTCCAGCATCTTCCAATATAAAGGGGATGACACCGACATACACGATGCCATTCTCGTCCGTCCACATCTTCGTATTTCCGTCAACAATGACTATCTTGCGGAAGAAGTCGCCAGAGTTTCTCAGCGAGAATGTCTCCTGCCCTTGCTTCTCCTCCGTATCTACATTCAAAGCTGACTGGATGTAGATTTTTTCCTTGCCTGTATTGACCACAAAGTCTATCTCATACTGCGACTGCCGCTTCTTGCCGTCCTTGATACGGGTAAGCTCCACCACACCTACATCAACGCTGTACCCCCTGCGGAGCAGTTCAAGGAATATCATGTTCTCCATCAGGTGGCTCTTCTCCTGCTGACGGAAATTTAATTTGGCATTCCTCAGCCCCAAATCCATGGAGTAGTACTTCTGGGTGTTCTCGAAATAGCGTTTACCCTTAACATCATAGCGTTTTACGCCCACAAACAGGTAGGCATCCTCCAGATAGTCCAGATAATTCTTGACGGTGTGGTCTGAGGTGCCACGCTTCATCAACGTCCCTGCCGCATTGGCAAGGTTATGGGGATTGGTCAGCGAGCCGACCGCAGAGGACA
>JAFLUT010000148.1 GCA_022508665.1 Prevotellaceae bacterium
GAGTTTTGTTCCACATAATTTGATGCCTGAGCTTGCTCCTTATCTGGCATATCACCCACAGGATTTATCCAAGTGGGGAATTAGGCTTCCCCTATAAGGGATGAACTGGCACGGGCAAGCCCTGTGCCCGCTCATCTTTCAAGAAGCATTTCCTCCTTCCGTTTCAGATATTCCTCACGGCTGATCGCATTCCTCCGCCACTCCTCACGCTCACGTTCCCTCTCCCTTTGCTCCCTCTCCTCGTATGCACGGTTCCTGTCACGCAGGAAATCCCGAAAGCTAAGGAGAATGATACTGGGGTCAAAGGTGTTGTAGAAGTGGCGGTATCTTGCCGAGCAGAAGTTGAAGAAGAACAGTTGCAGTTCATCCACCTTCAGATAGCCATAGTTGGCTACGATAATCCTTACCAGTTTCTCCACCTGCCAATTGTCTGGCTGCTCCTTCAATCCATAGAACAGGCAGGCATCCACGACCTCCGGCACCAGCCATGCCTCGGCTGCACCTCTGCCATAACAGGAGTTCAGCATTGCCAGTGTCGGCGAATCTCCAAAGTAGCATTTCTCTGGCGCATGGCATATCTCCACCTGCCTCTGCGGAGTTATGGCAAGCAGGAAATCGTCTATTGTGGCATACCTACTCTTCAGAGCCACCATTGACGGCAGCGTGCCCTGTGCTCTCAGCAATGAGTTTTGACACGAGCTCTTCGGCACCGCTGACGGCAACGAGCCGCTTTCTCTCATTCGGCTGATGACAGAACTGATTGACGTTTCCATTGTTCAAGGTGTCGGGGTTAATAGGCTCATTCTCCCATGTGCGACAAGTAAGGAAGTTGGCAAAGTCCTTGCGGTATTTCCTATCTGGTCGTGCCTGCACATACAAGGGTACATACTCGAAAATCTTTTTCTTTTCGCCGAGTGACAGTTCCTGCCAGCGTTGGCGCAACTGCTCCGCATCGCCGACAGGCTTTCCGTACATTTCCCAAATCTCATCAAAAGGGTGTTCTTCCTCCACAACTACCTCCATATCATTGATGATGTGTGTGTCAGCACCATCATCAATGTGCGGATTAGGATTTGAGTTTGGATTAGAACTTGGATTAGGAAGGCATGCGACGGGATGCGATGGCATGCAGTCGCAGTTTTTCGTATGCGGTGGCATGCGAGCACAGTCTGATGTTGAGGTGTTTGCAGGACGGGCAGCATAACGCTTCTGGGCATTAGCCCTGTTCCGCTCGCATTTCTCTCTATACGCTTCTGCGCTACGGTCTATCTGAGACTGCAGCATAGTGAATACGGACATCATGGCACCTTCAAAGTCGGGTAATGCGCCCTCGTCGGCATAGGCATACAGGGATTTGAAAAGCTGCCCAGCCTGTTCATCTGCAAGATGAGATATTGCCGTCCGCTGCTCCGTGAACAGCAAGATAGTCTTAGCATCCCCCGTCATACGCTTCTCCTTTCTGTTCTGTCTTGTGTTCAACATTCAGCCTTCTCAGCACATCGCTGTACTTATACACAACGCGGCGAGGCCCGACCTTTCGGCTGACCAGCAGCCCCAGTTTGTTCCACCGCCACAGCGTGGAATAGTCCACATGGAGAAGTTTGGAGGCTTCCTCACGGGTGATGAAGCGGTCACCGTCAGGGAGGCTCATCCACTCGCTGTTTGTACCCTGCACAGCCTTTTGTGCTGCCACAATGTTCTGTGCCATTTCATTGACAAGGGAGTTCAGGTCTTCCCTTGACATGACAACCAGCTGGTTGCCTAAAATTTGATTTTTCTGTTCCATAATATAACACGTTTATGATTAAAAATTGTTTTCTTTTTGTTTACTCCCCACACCGTTTAGTTTATTACGATGTCGGAGATGGTGGAGGATGTCATCTCCCGTTTCCGATGCAAAGTTATACGTTGTCATTAGGTTGAGCAGAAAATG
>JAFLUT010000149.1 GCA_022508665.1 Prevotellaceae bacterium
TTCAGTGTGGACCAGATAGGGCTTGAACCTATGACCTCCAGATTATGAGTCTGTTAAAATAAAATTTTTCAAGATTTTACAAAATTTTTATGTGTCTTGTAACTTCTTGTTTTACAATTATTTTGTATCTTTGCAGACGAAAAATGAAATTTTGCAAAACCTCAAAAAATATGCCTTGGTGTTCGCACCGTGTTCGCATGGTGTTCGCAAACTTAGCAACAGACCCTAAAAATAGAGTAACAGACTATGGCAACGAAAAACTTAAAAACATCCATCAATTGCAATCCAGTAGATAACTGTTGGATAACACTCGTTTTGGATAAACGTACCAATAAGCAAACAGATGAATATCCGATGGCAGTATGTTTCACTATCGAGCGCAAACGCTATTATCATAAGTTGTCCAACATTCCTTATCAGAAAGAGAAATATTTCAATGAGGTATGCAGTGTGGCGAGTTCCCGTAGTTCGCTCTTGCCAGTTTATAAGGAGTGGCAAAAGATTCTTGAAGGCTATCGTGAGAAATTAGTAAAGCTAAACAAAACGCAATCCCTTACAATAGATGCCATTCGAACCTACTTTACAGGCGAACAATTTGATGGCGAGATTAATAAGTCTTTTGTTGGTGTATGGGAGCATATTATCAATAAGATGAAGGCAGAGGGGCGTGTCGGCACCGCTGAAAACTACCAATGGGCTCTTAACTCATTCAACAAAATCGTCGGGAATGTGGTTGGCTTCAAGGTTGACAAAAATGTAATAGCCAAATGGAATGATGGCATGAAGAATGGAGTGAAAATAGATGGGCAACTGACAGGAAAGATTGCCGATGCTACGAGAGGTATGTATCTCCGTACCTGCCGTGTGGTGTGGAATGAGTGCATTCGCCAAGGCTATCTTACGGAAGATAAATATCCTTTCTCCAATAAAGACAATACCCTTATCGCCATTCCTCGTGGCAAACGTCGCCAGCAGTCCTATCTGAGCGTTGACGAAATGACGGAACTCTATCATGTGTTTGTAGAAAAGCGATACCCAGAGAATTGGTCGCCATTTTACAAGCAGCGTGCCCACGATTCTCTTGGCTTATTTTTGGCGCAATATCTGTGTAACGGATTTAACCTTGCCGATGCAGGACGACTGACATATAACAGGACTTACTTTGCTGAAGGTGGGCGAGCCTTTGAGTTTATGCGTAAAAAGACATCCGCACGAAGCAATAATATGTCTGTGGTTATTGTTCCCATCATTGAACCCTTGAAGGTCATACTTGACGAGATTGGTGCTAAGCCTGAAAAGGATGCCTATGTCTTTCCGCAAATTTTCAATGGGGCTACTGATGAGACTTTGCGCCGTAAACTGACAGTGCAAGAGAACTCCAATATCAAAGACCGCATGAACCGCATTTGCAAGGAGGTTTTGGGCTGGGAGAAAGTCGTATCTGGAACATGGGCTCGTCACAGCTTTGCCACCAATCTGAAACTTGCAGGTGTGGAGGAACTTTATATCTCTGAGAGCATGGGGCATTCACAAGGCAATGATGTGACCAGCGGGTATCAGGATATGTACCCTCTTGAAATCCGTTTCCGCAACAACAATAAACTCCTCAATGTCGAAACAAAAGAGAAGGCTATTGACATAGACAGCCTTTCACCTGAGCAGATGAAAGAGCTGTTGAAGAAAATGATGGGACAAAAATAGAAGCCGACTTCTTACATCATTTTCACCTTATCACTTGCCAGATAGGAGGTATCTTCGACAGGAGTTTTGTTCCACATAATTTGATGCCTGAGCTTGCTCCTTATCTGGCATATCAC
>JAFLUT010000015.1:0-2059 GCA_022508665.1 Prevotellaceae bacterium
TAAAATATAAGTTATATTTTATAAAATTAAACTTAAATTTATCAAAATATAACCTATGTTTTATAAAATATAACTTATATTTTAAGAACGTTCACAGTTGGGAAGGGTGTAAAAAGGTAGGTACAATGGGATAAAGATAGCGGTTGTGATAAGATTGCAGCGGCAGTGGCGGTTAGCCTCTGATTGCCGTCTCCACCCGATTAGTCAAGTCAATATAGTCCTGAACAGACAACTGTTCGGGGCGTTTCGTGAAAATGGGGTCGGCAAGCATGGGTGAGTCCTTGCCTAAAATCTGCTTCATTCCGTTGCGCATCATTTTGCGGCGCATGGTGAAGACGGTCTTGACAATGCGGCGGAAGAGTTGCTCGTCACATCCGAGGGTGGACTTGCCGTTTCTCGTAAGGCGAATTACAGCGCTCTTCACCTTTGGGGGCGGATTGAACACCGTCTCGCTGACCGTGAAGAGATACTCCACATCATACCACGCTTGTATCAGCACGCTCAGCACGCCGTATGCCTTGCAGCCCGGGGCAGCCGCCATGCGTTCCGCCACTTCCTTTTGTATCATGCCAGTGCAACATGGTATGAGGTCTCTGTTCTCCACCATTTTGAAGAAAATCTGCGATGAAATGTTGTAAGGGTAATTTCCCGTTAGCACAAAAGGACGACCGTCAAACACTGCGTTTAAGTCCATTTGCAGGAAATCGCCCTCGATGATGTTGTCGCCAAGTTCTGGGAAATGCTCACGCAGATAAGGCACAGAGTCGTAATCAATCTCCACCACCTTAAACTCCCTTTCCTTCTTTAATAGATATTGTGTCAAGACGCCCATTCCCGGTCCAACTTCAAGCACAGGAACATCAGGACACGCATCCACCGTATCGGCGATGCGAGAGGCTATGCTGAGGTCTGTCAAAAAATGCTGCCCCAGAAATTTCTTTGGCTTTACGTTGAGAACCATATCGTTTGCAAAGGTACAACATTTTTAGAGATGAATGGCAACAAAACTTTAGCATTTGTTTTTAAGGTCAAAATTTTTGACCGCAGCAGGTATTGTTTTTTGCCACTTTATGAAATAATTTGCAGAAAACTTTGTATATTTGCATTTGAAATTGAAAGACATAATGAGATAGATAAATAGATTATTAACGATTAAAACTGGATTTAAGAAACAGAAAGTACACAAGAACTTTGGAAGACGGTAGGCACGGTGTGCCACACTTCCGCAACAGCGATTTAACCAATTTAATAATAACCGAAAACGGGAATTGTGGTAAATCCTGTTCCGTACTTATATAGATATTTGAGCCTTGGCTCTTGTCTCTTTTCATATGAATACCGCCAAACATTCGCGTATGAGAGCAAGCAGTTCAGAAGGTTCACATCCAATGGGTGTGAACTGTTCTTGCTTGTTTATACGCATGGTCACTTGGCGGTAACCAATATGAAGAATAAGCACCGAATGGTTTCCGCCTTTTTCGTTTTCATAAACAAATGAAAACAACATGAAAATTAAACATTTACTTTCTTTTGCCTTTGTAGCCCTCCCATTGATGGCTTCGGCACAAATTCAGATTAACGAAACAAACTTCCCAGATGAGAACTTCCGCGACTATTTGCTTGAGCAATCGTATGGAGAGGACGGGGTCATTACGGACGAGGAGATTAAAAGTGTTACTTCTATATCTGTTTATTTTAGAAACATCAGCAGTTTGAAAGGTATAGAGTTTTTCACGGCGCTGACAACTTTGATCTGCGCCGGCAACCAGTTGACCGCTCTTGACGTGTCGAAGAACACGGCGCTGACATATTTGAACTGCGACTACAGCCAGTTGACCGCTCTTGACGTGTCGAAGAATACGGCGCTGACAACTTTGATCTGCGCCGAAAACCAGTTGACCGCTCTTGACGTGTCGAAGAACACGGCGCTGACAGATTTGGACTGCTCCGACAACCAGTTGACCGCTCTTGACGTGTCGAAGAACACGGCGTTGATATGGTTGGGCTGCGCCGAAAACCAGTTGACCGCTCTTGACGTGTCGAAGAATACGGCGCTGAC
>JAFLUT010000015.1:2159-35989 GCA_022508665.1 Prevotellaceae bacterium
TGACATTGTTGAGCTGCGCCGAAAACCAGTTGACCGCTCTTGACGTGTCGAAGAACACGGCACTGACAGATTTGTACTGCTCCGACAACCAGTTGACCGCTCTTGACGTATCGAAGAACACGGCGCTGACATATTTGGAATGCTACAACAACCAGATAAAAGGAATATCTATGGATGCTCTAATCAATAGTCTGCCAGAAAATCCTAACAAAGGCATTACATTTGATGATGGTGATACAGGCAGTGGGGACTTAAATGATGATTATGCAGACGGGAAAGCGTCAAGTAATATATATAGATTGTATATTTATAATAGTACTGTAGATGATGGCAATATATGTACTCGCAGTCAAGTAGCAGCAATCAAAGCGAAAGGTTGGACTCCTTATGATCATGGTGCTTATCCTGCAAAAGAAGAATACGCAGGCTGTGACGACCCAACATCTGTTACTGTCTCTGTAAATGCAGACGGACTTTCAACATATTGCCCAGTATTCGATGTGGATTTCAGCAGCGCAACAAAGATTGCAGCATACACGGCAACTGTCAGCGATAATACTGTATATTTGGAGAAAGTAAAGGCTGTGGCAGCAGGAGAAGGTGTGCTACTCCGCTCGCTCAATGGCGGCGAGGTGACGGAAGAACTGCCAATAAACAAAGCAGAAAAGCATGAGGGCAATGCGTTTGTAGGTACATTGGAGGCTATCGTACTGAAAGAAAAGGTGGACAATGCCACAAACTTCATCCTCGGCTGGAATTCGGGTACTCTCGGTTTCTACAAGGCAAACGACACACGCCTTTCTGCGTGGGAGGCATATCTGCCAGTGGAGAACTACAACCCATCTAAACCTCTCCGCATCATATTCAGCGATGTAACAGACATCAACGAGATACTCGCTCAGCCATCAACTGAAGACGATGCGTTCTACACCCTGAGCGGAGTGCGTGTGACGAACCCAACAAAGGGCATCTACATCAAGAACGGCAAGAAAGTAGTTGTCAAGTAATAAACGCCAAACATTACGGACAAACAAAAATCGCCTCGCAAGCCATCTGTGCTTACGAGGCGATTTCCTATTATAGCAATTCTATTCTACCGATTGAACAAATTCCCAACATTCCACTGCAAAAACTCTTCGACTGGCACACCGCCAGAGCCGACAACGAAGGAGAGTAAATCTCCATTACAAAATGTTCAATTCTTCGTTACAAAATGTTCAAATCTCCGTTACAAAATGTTCAAATCTATACTATACGGCATCGTTTTCACGAGAGAAAAAGTTAATGGCAATCCATCTTTTTTATCGTGTCTGTGCAGAAATGTCGGGATTTTTATATAAATTTGCAAGATAATATATATACAGCAGATTCACGACGTTTTTTGATGAACAGCAATAAAACTCTGAAAAAGACCTTTAATATAGCCCTGCCGTTTGTGTTGGGAGGCGCTATATTGTGGTGGATGTACCGTGACACGGACTTCAAGGTGATGGAGGAGACTGTGCTGCACGGTATGGATTGGGGGTGGATGCTATTCTCGCTTGTGTTTGGCGTGACGGCGCAGATGTTTCGGGGCATCAGATGGCGGCAGACACTTGAACCGCTGGGCGAAAGACCGAGGGTGTGGGACTGCATTCACGCAGTGTTCATATCTTACGCATCGAGCCTCATCATTCCTCGCAGCGGCGAGTTGGCACGGTGCGGAGTGCTGGCAAAGTATGACGGCACTTCGTTTATGAAGGCATTGGGAACGGTCGTGACGGAGCGAGTGATTGACACGCTGCTCATTCTTCTCATTACGGCTGTCGTGATACTATCGCAGTGGGGAGTGTTCGGCTCTTTCTTCGACCAGACAAGCATAAACCTTACGGACACGCTGAGGGGATTTACGACAATGGGGTATGTCGTCACAGCCATCTGCCTTGCCATCACCGCCGTATTTCTGTGGGCAGGGCTGAAGAAGTTTGCTTTTATGACAAAACTGAAACAGATGGCGACAAATGTGAAGGATGGCGTATTGTCGTTGCGTGACGTGAACAACAAGTGGTTGTTTGGCTTCTACACCATCGCTATCTGGATAAGTTATTTCCTGCATTTTTGGATAACCTTCAAATGCTTTGATTTCACAGAAAATCTGAGCATTGTGGTGGCATTGGTGTGCTTCATCGTAGGTAGCATTTCGGTCATTGTGCCGACGCCAAACGGTGCCGGGCCGTGGCACTTTGCGGTGAAGACTATACTTATAATATATGGTGTGGCAGACGCTGACGCCGTTGCATTCGTGCTGATTGTACACACCATACAGACGGCGCTTGTGCCTCTGCTGGGAGTGTATTCATTGGCAGCGTTGGGCATAAGGAAACTGCCGATGCCAACTGTGAGCAAGCAATAAATGAACAAGCAATAAAATAGATTATTACCAAACCATTAAAAACATATACAACTATGAATCCGATTGAAGAACTATCTCCCAAAGGCGTATGGAGAAACTTTTACGCATTGACACAAATTCCTCGTCCATCGGGACACACGGAGCAGGTGGCTAACTATCTTGTGGACTTCGCAAAGAAGAACGGTGCGGAGGCATACATCGACGAGATTGGCAATGTCATCATAAAGAAAGGTGCAACGGCAGGATATGAAGACCGTGAAACGACTGTCATTCAGGCACACATGGACATCGTTCCGCAGAAGACGAAGGAGAGCAAGCATAACTTCGTGACTGACCCATTGGATGTGTACATCGACGGCGATTGGGTAACGGCGAGAGACACCACCCTCGGCTCTGACGATGGCATCGGTGTTGCCGCAGCAATGGCAATCCTCGAGGACGACAGCATTCCGCATGGTCCAATCGAGGTGCTGATAACAAGGGATGAGGAGACTGGTCTGATTGGTGCTTTCGGACTGAAAGCAGGCGAACTCGACGGCAAGTATCTGCTGAACCTCGACTCCGAAACGGAAGGAGAGATTACCATCGGATGTGCAGGTGGAATGGACGTTATCTGCACGATGGAATACCAAGAAATGAATGTTGAACCAGAGAATATGCTGTGCTACAACATCGCCATCAAGGGATTGAAGGGCGGACATTCGGGCATTGAAATCAACGAGGGTCGTGCCAACGCAAACAAACTGATGGCTCGTGTGCTGTTCGCAACGGTCAACACTCAGACAGCATGGCTGTGCAGTTGGCAAGGAGGCAATATGCGTAACGCTATCCCTCGCGAGTGCGAAGCAACAGTGCTTGTGCCTGTGACAATGAAAGACGAATTCCTTGCGATGATTGAAAAGTGCAAGGCTACTTTCACAGAAGAATACAAAGACATTGAGACTCAAGGCATTCAGTTCATTGTTACTGAAAGCGAGCAGTTGCCATCGAAGGCTGTTCCGCAGGATGTGCAGGAGAACATCATCAATGCCGTGATGGCTGCTCACGATGGCGTGCTTCGCTACACTCCATCTCTGCCTGAACTCGTAGAGACATCGAGCAACCTCGCCATTATCAATGTTGCAGACGGAAAGGCAAAGGTCGAGATTTTGGCTCGTTCATCGCAAGACAGCATGAAGCAATATCTGTGCAACAGCCACATCGCTTGTTTCTCCATGGTCGGCATGAAAGTGTCGTTGGAAGGCGGATACAGCGGATGGCAGCCTAACCCAAAGAGCGAACTCGTAGCCATGATGTCGGGCATATACGAGAAGATGTACGGCAACAAGCCTATCGTTGGCGCTTGCCACGCAGGTTTGGAGTGCGGCATCATCGGCGTGAACTATCCCGACATGGACATGGCAAGTTTCGGCCCTACCCTCGTCAGCCCTCACACTCCGAGCGAGGCATGCAACATCCCATCGGTGCAGAAGTTCTACGACTACCTGCTTGAGATTTTGAAGAACATTCCTAAGAAATAATGTTAGATGGCTCTAAACAAGAATAAAGACCTCAAGATGTTCTACAGCATCAGCGAAGTCGCCCAGATGTTCAATGTTACGGAAACCCTTCTCCGCTATTGGGAGAAGGAGTTTCCTAACATCAAACCTCAGAAGGGGGGGCGAGGCATACGCCAATACACCAAGGACGACATCAAGCAGGTAAGGCTTGTTCACCACTTAGTGAAGGAACGTGGCTTGACGCTACAAGGTGCGCGCGACATGCTGAAACGCAACAAGAAAGGTGACGTGAACCGTCAGATAGAGGTCATAGACAGACTTAAAGCCGTCAAAGCGGAACTGCAAGAGATTGGGAAAAATCTTAATGGATTGGTGTGAAGTCCATTAAAGAAGAATAAAAATAATCGCCTCGCAATATCATAAGTAATTGCGAGGCGATTTATTGTTGGGTAAAGAACTATGCCGTTGCTGTTTCAATGCTATTCTTCTATTTCCTCATAGTTCTCCAAGAATGTGTATTCAAAGTTTGGACTTTTTGCAGCAGGGAACTGTGAGCGTGGGTCAACCTCTGGGCGGCGTTTCAGATGCTCGACGATGCGGTTGTAGGCATCCATGGCGCTGTTGGCTTTGAGGCGCACACGGAAAGGAGTGTCGATGTATTTACACTTGCCTGTTTCGGGCATTGTCAACACACGCTTGAAAGTAAGGCATGCTTCCCACCAGCCAATCTTTTCTTCATTTAGTGCTTCGATTATGGATTTCTTGCGTTCAGCAATAGTTGTCAGACGGTCGGTTTTCTGTTCCTTGCGCATAGCCTCTTCTTCCTTGAACTGTGCAAGTGTCTCCGCTTCTGTCTTTAAGAACAAGACATAGTTAGAGTAACTGACCTTCAAGCGGAAGGGGTAGAGATTGGACGAGTTGAGGAACGTCGATATACGGCTGGCAGTGTTAGCCTCCAGTTTTATCTCTTCTATCGTAGAAAGAAAATCGAGTGCCTCGTCTATGGTCTTTGCCAAGCATTCGTGGTCAAAGTATCTAACGTATAAATTCATCTATTATTTGTTTTTGTGGTGCAAAGTTACTGCAAATATGCGAGAGAACAAAGGGTTTAGGAGTTTTTGTTGCACACTACCACCTCGCAGACGGAATGACACCCCCATTCCAGCCACGAGTAAGGCTGTTACGTGGATGCCATTTTTGTGTGCCGCGTCTCGCAAAATGCGCCATATACCACAAAAGCCATACATGTAGAGGGGTGTGACACATCTTTTTTGTCGCTCAAAACGGATTTCTCAATGTTTTTATATACCTTTGCAAAACATAAGAGAGGTTCATCAATATGATTTCCATAATAGTAGCAATAGCCGAGAACAACGCAATAGGTTTTGAAAACAAGTTAATCTATTGGTTGCCAAACGACCTGAAACGCTTTAAGGCTCTGACAACGGGGCATACAATCATTATGGGCAGACGCACGTTTGAGAGTCTGCCGAAGGGTGCGTTGCCTAACCGCCGCAACATCGTGCTGTCTCGCAATGGGAAGGCGGAAGATTTTCCTGGGGCAGACCTTTATGCGACTCTTGACGAGGCGCTTGCATCGTGCCAAGGTGAGGTATATATAATAGGTGGGGCATCGGTGTATAAGGAGGCGCTTCCGTTGGCTGACCGCCTGTGTCTAACCTGCGTGCATGACACGCCCGAAAAGGCTGACACGTTCTTTCCGCAAATCAATGAGGATGAATGGATTGAGACATTCAGAGAAGAGCATGAGAAGGATGAAAAGCATAGCCACCGATACACATTTGTTGATTTGGAAAGAAAGCGATGACCCTGCCACAAGACTTTGAGAACATGATGACGGATGCCATCGGCAAGGAGGAATACAGATTTCTTGCTGATGCCATCGGTCAGCAACCGCCCACAAGCATCAGGATAAACCGTGAGAAAGTCGGTGAAACGCTAATCTCCCAAGAACATAGCACGCTCGATGTGCTGAAAGGCGCAGAAAGAGTGCCGTGGTGCGATACGGGCTTTTACCTTCCAGAACGTCCGCAGTTCACATTCGACCCACTTCTGCACGCAGGATGCTACTACGTCCAAGAAGCGTCGTCAATGTTTCTTGCGCATATCCTCAAGCAATACGTTACACAGCCAGTCACAGCCCTCGACCTATGCGCCGCACCTGGGGGAAAGTCTACTCTCGCCCTCTCCATACTGCCCAAAGGTTCAATGCTCATTGCCAACGAGGCGATGCGACAACGGGCGAATATCCTTGCAGAGAACATCATCAAATGGGGCAACCCAAACTGCATCGTGACAAACAACTATGCAGAGGATTTCCACGCCTTCTCCGACACATTCGACCTCATCATCTGCGATGCCCCATGCTCGGGCGAGGGGATGTTTCGCAAAGACCCTGCCTCCATCGACGAATGGAGTCTCGCCAATGTCGCTACCTGCTGGAAACGGCAGAGAGACATCGCGAAAAACATCTGGCACACGCTGAAAGAGGGGGGCATTTTCATATACAGCACATGCACCTACAACCCTCATGAAGACGAGGAAACGGTACGGTGGATTGCCGACAATCTTGGTGCTGAACTGCTCTCATGCCATCCGCTCGACGAGTGGCTTTTGACAGATACAAACACCCACTTCTTCCCCCACAAGCACAAAGGGGAAGGCTTCTTTATCAGTGTTCTGCGCAAGACATCGGCATCTGAACAGACACCTGCATACAGCCACAAGCAGAGGAAGAACAAGCAGAAAAGCAAATCTTCGTCAAAGTCAAAGTTTCCATCAGAACTGCAAGAGAAACTCGCCAACCCCGACTGCTTCGCTTTCTCTGAAAACAACGGCACGTATTCAGCCTTCCCAACGGCTCACGCTCCACTGCTACAACAGGCAAAGGACACTCTGAAAGTTATCCATTCGGGCATAGAACTCGCCACGACGAAAGGCAAAAACCTTCAGCCATCGCACAGCCTTGCACTGAGCAACAGCCTCAACCGACAAGCCTTCCCCACAGCCGAAGTGGACTACGCCCAAGCCATAGCATATCTCCGCACAGAAGCACTTCAACTCCCTGCCGACACCCCAACTGGCTATGTGCTAATCACTTACAAAGGGCATCCCCTCGGCTTCGCAAAGAACATCGGCAACAGGGCAAACAACCTCTATCCTTCCGAATGGAAGATAAAGAGTACACACACAAGGAAAACAGAATGACACACAAAAACAATAGAATATGCGCATAATAGGAAACTTATTGTGGTGGCTCTTCGGAGGACTCGAAGCAGCCATTGGTTATTTCACAGGCAGTCTGGCAATGGCAGTCACCATCGTCGGTTTGCCCATAGCATGGCAGACATTCAAGATAGGCCTCCTCTGCCTATGGCCTTTCGGGGCGGACATAAAAGACACGGGCTATCCCAATGGCTGCATCTACATTCCGCTCAACATCATCTGGATAATCTTCGGTGGTCTGTGGGCATGGCTCACACACATCCTTTTTGGCCTCCTGCTGTTCATCACCATCATCGGCATTCCATTCGCCAAACAGCATTTCAAGATGGCAAAACTGTCGCTCTCACCATTTGGGAAAGACGTGGAACTTCATATGTAAACACAGTCGGAAATCCCTCTCACAGCAATGGCACCATAAGCCGGTTGTTGCAAGCGGAGTGATGGAGGAGTAATGTACAAAACAATGGGCAAAATGAACTAAAAACCCGCGACTTCTGCATCCCTTATTCACAAAGAGTTTCAAGACATCGCTCGTAACCGATGAAACGGTGTGAGTCACACCGTTGTCGAGGTCTGAGTTACACCGCTTCCGAGGTGTGACTCAGACCGTTTCAGAGGCAAACTGCTAACCCTCAAAATGGCAGGCGAATATGCCTTGCTGAGGACGCTCGCTAAAGACATAATAATGTGAGAGCAGTTACAACGTTTAGAGAATATCTTGACATCTGCAAACGTAGCGCCAAGAATTAGCGCTATTTCCGTCCTGCTATGACTTTCAAGAACGCAGGAGCATAACGCCGCAGTAGCCAAAAGGTGCTTAGAAGGATGGCTATTGTCAGTGGGACTACGGCTACATATACGAATAATACTCCAAGGTCAGAGGAAGGAGGGAAGACGAGAAAGAGGGCTTTCTGTATTTTGTTGCAAATCAATCCGTGTGACACGTAGATAAAGAACGAGGCCGAAGCGAGAAATGCATTCGGTTTACAAATCTTTCGGTTCAATAACCATACAGACAGATTGTAGAAGAACAACAAGCCCCAAATGGCATTAAACCGTTTGATGATAGCACACAAGTCTGGCATCCAACACGCAGCAACAATGTGAAGCAGGGAGAATGAAATGTAAAGAATGGCAGACAGTTTTGAACATCTGCCGAACTCAGCAAGCATATTTTTATTGCTGATGCTCATGTACGCACCCCATGAAAAGAAGAAGAAAGCGGAAAGCAGTTGGTTTACACGGCCGAAAAACCAAATGCCCAATGCAAGCCATGCTATGCCTAATAAATATATAAAGTATTGACGTATGCGTTTCAGCAGATAGAAGATTATTGGTGTACATATAACCACAATCATCAAGTCGCGAACAAACCACAGAGCCATATTTTGTGGATACATAGACGCTGCCACAGTTGCTTCATTTGCGGCTATTGGCACGAACATCCCATGGCTGGCATCCCAGAATGTGTTGAGAAATGCAGCACACGAGTAATCCAATTCTGCCGCAGGGAACAATGACGGGGCGTACATTCTTCCGAAAAGCACAATCAACAGCGCTATCAGATTCCATATAATATAAGGTATTAGCAATGTTTTTACCCGATTATACAGTTTCTTTTGATATACTTTTCTCGTCAATGCCGCAACACCAAGAAAGAAAACATAGCCAGATATGAAGAAGTAAACATTCGTGCTTTGGCCACGCAGGAAACCATCGACAAAATGGCTCACCCCCATAAACCACGGAAGTGTGCTTAAATCATATTCATGGCCTTGAACTGAGAGAGTCTGCTCATTATTAAAAACATGCACTATTAGCACTACTATGGCCAAAGGGAAACGCAATAGGTTCAAACTGTCTGAACGCAACTTCTCTCTCGTGTTCATATTAAGGCTCAAGAAAGGATTGGTTTTATACGCTCACGGTCGCCTTAATATGCGGATGTGGGTCATAGTCTGTCAACTCAAAATCCTCGTATTGGAAGTCGAAGATGCTTTTGACCGCAGGATTTATCTTCATCTTAGGCAATGGGCGTGGGGTGCGAGAGAGTTGCAGTTTCGCCTGTTCGATGTGGTCGAGATACAGATGCGTGTCGCCTGTGGTGTAGACGAAATCTCCCGGTTGGAGGTCGCACACCTGCGCCATCATCATGGTGAGAAGTGCGTAGGAGGCGATGTTGAATGGTACACCGAGGAAGGTGTCGGCACTGCGTTGATAGAGTTGGCAACTAAGCCTTCCATCTGCTACATAGAACTGGAAGAGTATGTGGCAAGGGGGCAGGTTCATGTTCTTTATGTCCGCCACGTTCCATGCGGAGACGATGAGGCGGCGCGAGTTGGGATTGTTCTTTATCTGCTCAATCACCTCGCTTATCTGGTCAATGTGTCCGCCGTCATAGTCGGGCCAACTGCGCCACTGGTAGCCGTAGATGTGTCCGAGGTTGCCGTCTTCATCTGCCCATTCGTTCCAGATGCGTACTCCTCTGTCTTGCAGCCACTTGGCGTTTGTGTTGCCCTGCAAGAACCACAGCAGTTCGTAGATGATTGACTTCAAGTGCAACTTCTTCGTTGTCAGCAACGGAAACCCCTCTTCGAGGTTGAACCGCATCTGATTGCCGAACACCGACATTGTGCCGGTTCCTGTGCGGTCGCCCTTCTGTGTGCCTTCCGTCAGTATTCGCTCTAACAAATCGAGGTATTGTTTCATAATGATGATGCTTCTTTGGTTGCAAAGATACTAAAATTCTGTCTATCAAGCCAACTTTTTCACTCTCCTTCCGTCACTTTCCCCTGCTTTATCAGTTCCTCTCTGATGCGGAACAGCAGTTGTATCTGCCCAGAGAAAGTGCGGTTATCATGTTTTGCGAGGGCTATATTCCTCATAGGAGTAAGCGTAGCCGATACGTCGCTGATGCGCAGGCCGTGTCCTAAGTCCAACTCGCGTTCATACTTGTGAGTGTCGAACCAGTTCAGCAGTTCATCAACCTCCTCTTTCGTGTATGTTGGTTTGTAATCCATTGATTGTATGTATATTATTGTGTATTATGATTGTACTCCCTTTCTCAAAATCCCGACCATTTCCTTTGCCGCCCTTGCGCTCGCCCCTCCACCGCCGAGTATGCTGTTCATGTCATCGTAGTCGGCAAGCATTTTCTGCCTGTTAGCGCCGTTGGGCAATATGTCGGAGAGGCATTGCTCAATGTTCTGCACCGTCATGCGGTCGGCGACCAATTCCTGCACAATCTCCTTGTTTGCCACGAGGTTGACCAGCGAAATGTATTTGACTTTCAGCACCTTGCTCCTCAGCCACGATACGACCTTGCCCATAGGCATGTAGTAGCACACCACTTGCGGCACTCGCAGTATGGCTGTCTCCAATGTAGCCGTTCCCGAAGTCACTAATGCTGCGACAGATTGCCGAAGAACTTGATAAGTCTGCCCAAAACGCAGTTCCACCTCAATGCCTTCGGGGATATACTTCCTGTAGTAAGCCTCCTCAATGTTGGGAGCGCACGCTATAACTAATTTATAATCAAACCGTGACGCCGCTTTCAGCATCATCCTCAGATTATCCTTAATCTCCTGCCTTCTGCTGCCAGCCAAGATAGCAATCTGCTTGCCGTCATCGTTGGTCGAGGGTGGGAGCAGTGCCTCATCCTCCCTTATCGCATCCACGCATGGGTTGCCAACATAATGCACCTTGTAGTTCCTCGCCTCAAACCATTCAACCTCAAAAGGAAGGATAGAGAACAACTCATCCACGTCACGCCTGATGTTCTTTATTCTATATTCTTTCCATGCCCATATCTTAGGGCTTATGTAGTAGAAAACCTTAGGGCTTTTCCCGTTCCTTCCCAGCTGTCTCTCCCCGAGATGGTGGACGAATTTAGCAATTTTCAGATTAAATCCGGGGTAATCGACCAAAATGACGACATCAGGATTCCACCGAGCAATATCCCTCTTGCAATACCGCATATTCCTCAGTATGGCAGGCAGATGCAACAGCACAGGAACAAAGCCCATGTATGCCAACTCACGATAGTGCTTCACAAGCGTGCCGCCCACCGCCTGCATCTTGTCGCCTCCGTAGAACCGAAACTCCGCCTCCGCATCCTCCGCTTTCAGCGCCTTCATCAAGTTCGATGCGTGCAAGTCGCCCGATGCCTCTCCTGCTATCAGATAATACCTCATCCCAACATCTGGCTAATCTGTTCCATTGCCGCATAAGCCGTAAGGTCAAGCCTGATAGGCGTGACGGTCACATACCCATGCTCGAAAGCCCACGAATCGCTCTCCGTGTCATCCTTGTCAAACGGAGCGTAATACCCACCAATCCAGTAGTATTTCCCGCCATGCGGATGCTCCCTCTCCTGCCATTCGTCGTGCCAGTCGCCCATGCCCATTTTGCATATCTTGATGCCTTTCAAGTCAGCCGTGTCGGGAACATTCACGTTGAGGCACACATTAGGAGGCAGCCCATGCCCAAGCACAGCGCTGATGACCTTCCGCACATATACCCTCATATAACTGAAATCAGCATCTTTCTCAGCCTTGCCGCTTGAGAACGCCACCGACGGCACTTCCTTGATAGCGCCTTCGAGAGCAATAGACATAGTTCCGGAATAGTGAGCGTTCACAGCGCAGTTATCACCATGGTTGATGCCAGCCAGCACAAGGTCGGGCTTGCGTGGCAGCAGAATTTCAAACCCCATTTTAGCGCAGTCGTCGGGAGTGCCGCTGCACTTCCACACCGTCAGACTTCCCCTCCCCTCAGCAGCCTCCTCGTGCCTTACAAAGGTATTCCTCACAGGCGACACGCTGGTAATGCTCATCCCTGCGCCGCTCCGCCCTTGGTCGGGGGCAACGACAAACACATCGCCAAACTCCCTCGCCATGTCAGCCAACTGCATCACACCGTTAGCATACACTCCGTCGTCGTTGCTTATAAATATGAGTTTCTCCATATCAAAATACTTTTTCAGCAAATGGCAGCCCTGCCACCGACAGATAGCCGTCCCATTCCCTATAAGATAGTTGCTATATTTATTATATATGTATCTATCTCTTCCTAATAGACTACAAATGTACGCATTTCCGTCGGTTTTCATCGCTCAAAGCAAGGAAAAATATCTGCCACAAGAAAAAAAACTCAAAAACCTTTTGTCGGTTTCCGAAAAAGCGCTACCTTTGCATCGCAATTCCAAACAAGGGGTGCTTGTGAGGATGACGCTGAAATAAAATTGGGATATGGTGTAATTGGCAACACAACAGATTCTGGTCCTGTTATTCTTGGTTCGAGCCCAGGTATCCCAACAGAAAATAACGACTTCGGAAAATCCTCCGAAGTCGTTAATCGTTATATATGCAACAAGAGAACCGCTTGCGCACACAGGGGCGACACATCAACAAAGGCAATGCTTTGCCATTGCCATTCTCCCCTCACAGCCGTGTACACTCTTAAAATATAACTTATATTTTATAAAATTAAACTTAAATTTATTAAAACATAACCTATATTTTATAAAACATAACTTATATTTTAAGGAAGAGAGTTGCCAACCACTGCACTTTTATGTAGCAGCAACGCACTTCCGTGTCGCAACACAATGCTGCCCCTCTCATTCAAAGTCATAGTTATAAACGGTGTGTCGAGATATCGATAAACGGTGTGTCGTTTTTACGATAAACGGTGTATCGGAAGCGTGACAAACGGCTCTTCTTCCTCCCTTCCTTTTTCCAGTATCATTCAAACCCGTAAATGCTCTTAATCCCCCTTGTTTTTCACATCCTTTTTGAAAAAAACGATGAAAAAGTAAAAAAATGTCATTATTCTTCGCTTATTATCTGCAAAAAAATATATCTTTGCATGAATTTACAGAACAGCGACTATGCAATGCCGCATGTCCGTCAAAGAAAATAAAGGTGAAGTTTATAATAATTCTCTCCATTTTCTGATATTATAGAAAATGTGATGAAACGACTAAAAAAACAGTAAAATAAAAAATAAACTATGAAAACTATTTACAAAGGTCTTTTGATGCTTCTCCTGTTTGCAATGGGGGGGGTAAATTAGCCGTTCAAGCCCAAATCTACGAAAACCGTATTTGGGCAATTTTTGACGGAAAGTCTGGAAAAGATTCGTCAGGTCAACTTAATGATGAGAAAACCGATGAAGTTTTCCAGCCAACATGGAAAGGCGCACGTGTCAGCACCCATTTTGAGGTGGACAACGCATGGGAAGCCGTGCCAAACAGAGAGCATTGCTATAGAAGGAAGGATACAGGTAACGAAGATGCCGATATGGTAAATGGTCATATCAATGTGACGGATGGGAAAAATTCGGCATCATTGTTTTCTGGTGATGGTAGGCTTATCAATGGAGTTCGTAACAATAATGGATTGCAATTCAGAGCATATGCAGGTCATTATGATGGTGGTGGTTACGCTACGCTGGAGGTTTGCCCAAGAGAGTACCGTATATTTATGAACTGTGTAGGAAGTGGTGCAGAAAATGAATGTTCATTCACTATTGACAATGTTCCTAATGGTTATTATATTTGGATAGAGGCATTATCAGCCAAAGATTATGGTGTGAGATTTTCTCTATCTGGACCCGCATCGTGCGATAGAATTGATGGGAAAGGAACGGATGAAATGGGAAAGCATCTGTTTTGTTATAAAACAAATGCTGCTGGCAGTTATGTAATAAAGCCTATAAGTGACTCTGGTAACGGTGCTTGCTATCTTTATTATGTTGCCGTAATGGATCATCCATGTCCTCTAATTAACTTTACAGTAACTGAAGGCATGTATATTGATATGCAGGCTGATTATATAGGTCCATTCAAAAGTAATTTTGACGGAGTTACATTTGATGGTGTGAAAAATGAGTCTATATCGCAGTATTTGGAGTTTTCCTCAGACGATGAAACGGTGCTTGTGGTCGACAAGAAAAGTGGGGAGATAACAGGAGTCGGAAAAGGTACTGCCACCGTTACGGCTACATTGCCCCAAGGCACACCTTATTATTATAATAATAAATGGAATTATTTGGTGCATCCAATCACTGCATCTTATAAGGTTGACGTGCGTGATAGCAGAGTAATTTCTAAATCTGTTGCAGAAAGCGAAAACAAAAATTTATGGGAAGAATTCTCTGTCGGCAATGATGTTAAGATATATATGGGCGGATGGAAGTATCAAAACAATTCGGCTCTTAAAGACGTCTATACGGGGAAGAAGTTGCAGGAAGGCTATACAGGTAGTGGCGAAAATAAAAAAACTGATTTTTGGGATAAGGCAAAAAAATACTCCGTTGGTTACGAATTGCCAGTAGATTATCAAGCAGAGCCTATCGATGGATATATATACTATAACTTGGGTAAAGAAAATGGCAAGAATGAATTCTTGTATGGCGATGCTGCTAACGCGGACAATAATGTGGGTTTGCTTCTTGCAGGAGATTATGACCTTGAATTTAAGGAGCGTAATCCAGATGTGGTAGTTGACGATATTAAAAGTACTTCTCAAAAAGAGAATCAGGAAGGCAAAGTTAAAGGTAGAGGCAATCCATTTACTGTGCCATGTTTCGGCTCTTTCATAAAGATAGAACCAGAACGTAATGGTCAAATGACTTTGTACATTATGCAGAATGGAAACTTGGAATTCGATTCAGACCATAACAATCATTTGATTGGTCGACTTGGCTGGCGTCCTATATATATTGTTGATGAGGCAGGTAATCGTTTGCTAAGCAAGGACGTTAAGGCTGTGACGAAGCAAAGGACAATGATTAGTTACAATGATGAAACTTCCGATGTTTATGAGCCTGATGGTGTAACTCTTATGATGAAAGATGGTACTCCAAGTGTATATACAGAGGTTGTTAAGGAATATAAAGATGATACAACCCAAGAGTGGATATATAAACGTCATAAAGATCTATTTGATACATATTGGGGCAGACGTGGTAGTTCTGAGATTGTTCTTGACCCAGATATTACTGGTGATGGTTGGGTTGTGATGACTAAAGCATACGTTAAGTATCAGTTTGACGTGAAGGCAGGAAAGAGTTACTATGTGTTTGCCAATAAATCTGCTATAGGCTTCTGCGGAGCATCGTTCTTGCCATCCGATAGTCCTTCTGGAGATTATACTATATCTGATGATGGAACAATGAGTTCGGCACTGGAAAACAGATTAAATAGTTTTGGTGAAAACGGAAGCCTTACAGTAAATAGTATAACATTCAAGAATACCAAGGGAGAATTCCATCAAGGTTGGAACTCTATATGTCTGCCGTTCTCTATTACGGAAAGTAAGATGAGGAAAATTTTTGGGACATCAAAGACAGATCGGGTACAAACAGGAACATTTATGGGATTTCCTGTTTATGACTACGTGACTACATATTTCGAGGACTATGAAGTACTTCTTTTCAATGGTTGCACAGAAGAAACAGACAAAGATGGCAACAAGACAGACAAGGTACACTTCTTCCATCACGTTTATCAGGACATAATTGCAGGCTATCCTTATATGATTTGGATTCCAGAGAATGCTGACATAATAGGGAAAAAGGAATTTAAGGTAGAGAAAGTCACCATAGAGAAAGAGAGTCTGAATAATAGGCCGACAATCTCGACAAGTAAGCAGTATATGCCTGTGGGAAGCGGTTTGGAAGGCCATTCTACTATTGATGACTTCACTTTCACAGGCGTTTATAATCCGACAGATATTCCAAAGGATTCTTATTGTGTGGTGGAGACAGGCATTCGGATTTACAATGCTGTGACATTGCCTGGCTACCGTGCTTATCTGCATCCGTCATATAAGAATAAAGGCACTTCAAACTATGAGGTGAAGAGGATTTCTGCCACAAATCTGAATGAATTGACATACATTTGGGATGAGGCAAATCCGATAAAGAGTATTTGGGCTGATGAGATGTTAGGCAATGGATTCTCTGCTCCATCAGACGTGTATAGCGTGAGCGGGGTGCTTGTACGCAAGAACTCTACCTCTCTTGAAGGTCTGCCAAAGGGCATCTACATCGTGAACGGAAAGAAATATCTTGTTAAATAATTAAAAATAGGAGATTGTGAAAATGAAACAGAAAAAATATGTTAAGCCAATAATAATCGTAAAGAATGTTGATTTGAAGAATTACATTCTGGGAGTGTCTACAACGGGGTTTAGAACTTCCAAAAGTGGATGCGAGAACTGGACTAATAATATGGAAAGTGTGTTGGGAGATAACAACGGTATGTTTCATAATGGTTTTGAGATTGATGATAGTTGGGGAGATGATGCAGGGGCGCTTTAATTAAATAAATACAAAAAGGTGGTAAGAATTTTGTTTCTTACCACTTTTTTTATAACTTTGTCATGGAAAACAGTTTTAATGTGATATAATTTACGGATTTATGATAACAGATTTTCAGAAATATGCTACTAAGCATTTGGGAATTAGCAGCATGGTGCTTGACGATGTGGTGAAGGCACAGGCAGGGTATCTTAACCCTTACATATTGGAAGAGAGGCAGTTGAATGTCACTCAACTGGATGTTTTCTCGCGTCTGATGATGGACAGGATTATTTTTCTTGGTACGGAGGTGAATGACTATACGGCGAATGTGCTGCAAGCACAGATGCTGTATCTTGACAGCGTGGACAGTGCTAAGGACATTAGCATATATGTCAATTCTCCGGGAGGAAGTGTGTATGCTGGACTTGGCATATATGACACGATGCAGTTCATCAACAGCGATGTGCAGACTATCTGCACGGGCATGGCGGCAAGTATGGCTGCGGTGTTGCTTGTGGCTGGCAAGGAGGGCAAGCGCAGTGCGTTGCCTCATAGCCGCATCATGATTCATCAGCCGATGGGGGGTGCGCAAGGTCAGGCGAGCGACATTGAGATTACGGCTCGCGAAATCCAGAAGTTGAAGAAGGAACTCTATACCATTATAAGCAATCATAGCCACCAGCCATTTGACAAGGTATGGGCGGACAGTGACCGTGACTACTGGATGACGGCACAGGAGGCTAAGGAATACGGAATGGTGGATGAGGTGCTGATGCGAAAGGAATAAATACACATTATATATAATATATAGAGAAAGGATATTGTGGCAAGGGTAAATAGATGTTCGTTTTGTGGTCGCAGTGAGAATGAAGTTAGGATGCTTATCTCTGGCATCGACGGCTACATTTGCGATGAGTGTGTGGGGCAAGCCAATGATATTTTGCGAGAGTCGAGGGTAAATGCGTCCAAGCCGGCGATGCTGACAAATCTCCCGAAGCCAAAGGAGATAAAGGAGTATTTGGACCAGTATGTGATAGGGCAGGATTCTGCTAAGATGACTTTGTCTGTGGCGGTGTACAATCATTACAAGCGTCTGAACAATCCGGGCGAGGTGGATGATGTGGAGTTGGAGAAGTCCAACATCATTATGGTGGGCAGCACGGGTACAGGCAAGACTCTTTTGGCTCGTACTATTGCAAAGATGCTGGTAGTGCCTTTTGCTATTGTTGATGCTACGGTGCTGACTGAGGCTGGCTATGTGGGCGAGGATGTGGAGAGTCTTCTTGTGCATCTGTTGCAAGCGGCTGACGGCGATGTTGCATTGGCGGAGAGGGGTATTGTCTTCATTGATGAGATAGATAAGATTGCACGCAAGGGTGACAATCCGAGCATTACTCGCGACGTGAGCGGTGAGGGTGTGCAGCAGGGATTGCTCAAACTGCTGGAAGGAAGCATCGTGAATGTGCCGCCTCATGGGGGCAGAAAGCATCCGGAGCAATCGTTCATACAGGTAAATACTAAGAACATACTTTTCATTTGTGGCGGTGCTTTCGACGGTATAGAGAAGCGTATAGCACAGCGTCTTAACACTCATGTGGTGGGCTTTGATGCGGCACGCAACGTGGCGAAGATTGACAAGGCGAACATGATGCAGTATATCGCTCCAATGGACTTGAAGTCTTTCGGCTTGATACCTGAAATCATTGGCCGTCTGCCAATTCTGACGCACCTCGAACCGCTCAGTAGGGAGGCGTTGCGCTCTATTCTGACTGAACCGAAGAACTCTATTGTGAAGCAGTATGTGAAGATGTTTGAATTGGACGGGGTGAAGCTTGTGTTTGAGGATGCTGTGCTTGACTACGTTGTGGATAAGGCGGTAGAGTTTGGGCTTGGTGCGCGTGGCTTGCGCTCACTCATAGAAACCATAATGATGGAGCCGATGTTTGAGGTGCCTTCCACAGGGGTGAAAAAGTTTGTCGTGACTCTTGACTTTGCACGTAAGAAAGTGGAGAGCGCTAACATGGCAGTGCTTAAGGAAAGTACGGATAATCGGTAAAGATGAAGTTTTTTGTCTGTTGAGATACACTTTTTCTTATTTTTCTTTGCAGATACGAAACAGATTTATAACTTTGTTGATGAAAAGTTGCTAACCCTATAACAACTAACAGACAGTTTCTGTAGAATATGGAAAAACCGACAACACTTCAGCAGTCGTTGAAATACTATTTTGGCTTTGACACGTTCAAAGGCGAACAGGAGGCGATTATCCAGCACCTCCTTGACCGCAACGACACGTTTGTGCTGATGCCAACAGGTGGCGGCAAGTCGCTGTGCTACCAGTTGCCGGCTTTGCTTATGGAGGGTACGGCAATAGTCATTTCTCCTCTCATCGCACTGATGAAAAATCAGGTGGATGCTATCAAGCACATCAGCGAGGAGGACGGGGTGGCGCATTTCATCAACTCGTCACTCAGCAGGGCGAACATAGAGCAGGTGAAGTCAGACATTATGGCTGGCAAGACAAAAATGCTGTATGTTGCCCCAGAGTCGCTGACGAAGGAGGAGAATGTGGAGTTCCTTCGTCATGTGAACATATCTTTCTTTGCAATAGATGAGGCTCATTGTATATCGGAATGGGGACATGACTTCCGCCCTGAATATCGGAAAATCCGTCCGATAATCAACTGGATAGCTATGGCGCCAGTCATTGAACTTTTTGTGCCACGAGATAAGGATAGTGCTTTCAGAGAGTTGATGTCAACATACAAGGAACGCAAGGGAAAGTATGACGAACTTTATAAGGAGTCGAAGATTTATCCCGAGCGTGTAGACAAGGCTGAATTGGAAGTGTTGCATAAGAAGATGCAAGATGTGGCCGACATGATTACCTTCTTGTCGGAAATGAAAGAGCAGATAAAGGAGCGCTCAGACAAGTGCGCACGGCTTGACAGCAAGTTTGCGGAAGGATTGATAGAGGCAATGCCCTCAATTCGCAAGAACTATGGAGAGTTGAAAGAGCGCATGAGCCACGAGCCGTCTATTGCTGCATTGCCCGATTTGCCGTTGGACGAGGACATAAGAGAGGCATCAAAGAGGATATACAACGCTCCTGTCATAGCGCTTACGGCTACTGCAACGGAGAAGGTGCGTACTGACATAAAGAAAAATCTTGGCATATTGACGGCTAAGGATTATAAGTCGTCGTTTAACCGCTATAATCTCTATTATGAAATACGTCCTAAGACTGTGAATGTCGATAAGGATGTCATTAAGTTCATAAGGCAGAATGAGGGTAAAAGCGGAATAATCTATTGTTTGAGCCGGAAGAAAGTGGAAGACCTCACATCGGTGTTGCAAGCAAACAATATCAGTGCGGCGGCATACCATGCAGGAATGGATACGAAAGACCGCAGCGAAACGCAGGATGATTTCATCATGGAACGTGTCGATGTTATTGTGGCGACTATCGCCTTTGGCATGGGCATTGATAAACCGGATGTACGTTTTGTTCTTCATTATGACATTCCGAAAAGTCTTGAAGGATACTATCAAGAGACAGGACGAGCAGGGCGAGACGGCGGCGAGGGAAAGTGTGTTATGTTCTATTGCCAGAAAGACCTTGAGAAACTGGAAAAGTTGATGAAGGATAAGACACCTGCAGAGAAGGACATTGGTAATCATCTTCTTGGAGAAATCTCGGCATATTGCGAGTCATCTGTCTGCCGAAGACGTATGCTCCTCCACTATTTTGGCGAGGAATACGGTAAGGACAACTGTGGTAACTGCGATAATTGCTTGCATCCGAAGGTGAGAAAAGAGGAGAAAGACAATCTCTTGTTGGCATTGCAGACAATCCTTGCTGTGAAGGAGGACTTTAGAACGGACCATATCGTGAATATCTTGCGTGGCGAAGAGACGGAGAGCATATTAAAGCATAACCACGATAAACTGGAGCAGTTCGGTGGAGGAGCTGATGTGGAAACGTCTATGTGGGAGGCGATTTTCATTCAAGCGACTTTGGACGGCTACATCGATAAGGAGGTGGAGACATACGGAGTGCTGAAACTGACCAAGGAGGGCAAGAAGTTTATCAAGTCGCCAGTATCTTTTATGGTGGTGGAAAACAACGATTTTGATGGAGACTTTGGTGGTGGCGATGAGCATGGCGGTACCGGGGTTGCTGATGAGGTGCTATATAAGATGCTTATAGACTTGCGGAAGAAGATTGCCAAGAAACATGATGTGCCTCCATATGTGGTATTCCAAGATGTGTCCATAGAATCTATGGCAACACTCTATCCCATAGATGAGGAGGAATTACAGAACATTCCCGGAGTTGGGGCAGGCAAAGCGAAGCGTTATGGTGCGGAGTTCTGTAAACTGATAAAGAAGCATTGTGCAGATAATGATATAGTTCGTCCTACCGATATGCGTGTGAGGACGGTAGCAAATAAATCAAAAGTGAAAGTAAAGATTATACAGGCGATAGACCGCAAAGTCAGCCTCGAAGACATTGCAAAGGCTAATGGCCTTGACTTCGACGAACTGCTTGCCGAAATGGAGGCAATCGTATATAGCGGCACGAAACTCAACATTGATTACTATTTCGAGGACATCGAAATGGACGAGGACGTTATTGACGAAATCTATGACTATTTCCGTCAGAGTGACACTGACGACATTGATACCGCCCTCGACAATCTTGATGGTGACATATACGAGGAGGATGTACGCCTCGTGAGAATAAAGTTTATCAGTGAAATGGCAAACTGATATGCTTATATTGGCTTATATGATGTTATAAGCACAATCAGACATGACAAAGAACCTCTCCAATATGACTTTTGAAGAACTTTGGGAACTTTTTCCAATGTTCTGATAGAGCATAGTCCTCATTGGGTCATGCACTATGCCGAGGAGGAGATTGAACTCAAAAAGATATTGCCCAAAGAAGTTGTTGCTAGTCATATAGGCAGCACTGCTATCAAATGTATTTGGGCAAAGCCTATTATAGATATTCTTGTGGAGGTTTGTGGCAATCTGTCACATGTTTCGACCATACTTCAACATCACGGCTGGCTAAAAATGCACGAAACCGAGACTCGCATTTCATTCAACAAAGGCTATACCGAACATGGGTTTGCCGATAAGGTCTCTCATCTTCATCTTCGCCATGTTGGAGACAACGACGAAATATATTTTAGAAATTATCTGAATTCTCATCCCGGCATTGCCAAAGCCTACGTATCCCTAAAACTTGAACTATGGAAAATGTATGAGCATGACCGTAATGGCTACACCTCAGCCAAAAGTGAATTTGTCAAGACATATACAATGTTGGGGCGAACAGTACCGGAAGCGGGGCTCGAACCCGCACGGACGCAATGTCCAAGGGATTTTAAGTCCCTCGTGTCTACCATTCCACCATTCCGGCATCCATTATTTGGTTCAAAAAAAGAAGTTCGTAGGGGAACTTCTTCTGGTTTTGTTGCTGCTACAGAGAAGAACTCTGCTTGACCTTAGTTGCGGGGGCTCGACTCGAACGAACGACCTCCAGGTTATGAGCCTGGCGAGCTACCAACTGCTCCACCCCGCGATATTAATGTGTACAACCTCAAGATTACATGTAAGACATGTGTCTCTTGCATTGCGAGTGCAAAGTTAGGACTTTTAATAGAGACGGCAAAACTTTTCGTGGCTTTTTTCGTAAAAAAGTGTTAGTCGATGTTTTTTTTCTGCTTTTTAATATCTAATCACCCTTGAAAAAGCCGTGTGGCAATGGTGATGGCCATAAATGTATGCGGTCAAATGCTGATAGAGAATGTCAACCTTTTATCTCCTCCAATGTCATGCATGCTTCTGTCCATTCGTCTTCGGCTGTGGCAAGTTGGGTTTTCAGTTCTCCGTGCCGAGTGAAGAGGGATGTGTCACTTGCCCCTTCGGGTGTTGCTAATTTGGCCTCTATTGCTACAATCTCTTTTTCCAAATCCGCAACCTTTTTTTCTGCTGTCTCGACTGCTTTTTCGGCTTTTCTTATTTGCTTGTTATGCTCTTTCTGTTCTGCGTATGAGAGTGTTGAAGAAGTTTTTGCAAGGCTAGCGTCAGTCGGTGCAGGTTGGTGCTGGGCGTCAGAAGCATTGGAGGGGCTTCCGGAACTGTTCATGTTTCTTCCCAATTCGTCGAGCGACTCAATACGCTTCTTCTGCAAGAAATCGTAGATACCGCCGATGTGTTCCCTTACTTTCCCACCTCCAAACTCATACACCTTATCCACCAATCCGTCAAGGAAGTCGCGGTCGTGGCTGACGATGATTGCCGTACCGTCAAAATTGCTGATAGCCTGCTTCAGCACATCCTTCGACTGCATGTCAAGGTGGTTTGTTGGCTCGTCAAGGATGAGCAGGTTGACAGGCTCGAGCAACAGACGTATCATTGCCAAGCGACTTCGTTCTCCACCCGACAGCACCTTGACGAACTTATCGGATGCCTCGCCGCCAAACATGAACGCTCCCAGTATATCACGTATTTTCAGACGAATATCGCCCTTTGCCACACGGTCAATAGTGTCGAACACCGTCACATTGCCGTCGAGCAGTTGAGCCTGATTTTGTGCGAAATACCCTATTTGAACGTTATGTCCTACTTTCAGGCTTCCCTCGAAAGGTATTTCTCCCATAATGCATTTTACGAGGGTCGATTTCCCCTCTCCGTTATTTCCGACAAACGCTACCTTCTCTCCTCTTTTTATGGTTAAGGTCACATCTCCAAATACCTTGTGCTGACCATAACTTTTGCCCACTTCGTCGCAGATGATAGGGTAGTCACCACTTCGCAGACATGGTGGAAACTTTAAGTGCAGAGAACTGGTGTCGACCTCGTCTACTTCTATTGGCACGATTTTTTCCAGCATCTTTATTCTCGATTGCACCTGATTGCTTTTAGTCGGCTTATAACGGAATGTTTCGATGAATTGCTTAATTTCGGCTATTTCTTTCTGTTGATTTTCGTATGCCCTCAGTTGCTGTTCACGCCGCTCATCACGCAGTGTGATATAGTCGTCATACTTCACCTTATAGTCGTTGATGCGGTGACAAGTGATTTCTATCGTTCTGTTTGTCACGTTGTTGATGAATGCTCGGTCGTGACTAACCAGTATCACAGCATTGGCACGGTTAGCAAGAAACTGCTCCAGCCACTGAATAGAGCCTATGTCTAAATGGTTTGTCGGCTCGTCAAGCAGCAGCAATTCAGGCTTTTGCAGGAGTAGTTTTGCCAGTTCGATACGCATTCTCCAACCGCCCGAAAATTCCGATGTAGGGCGGTCAAAGTCATTGCTTTGAAAGCCAAGCCCTTGAAGAGTGCGTTCCAGTTCGGCGTGATAGTTTGTGCCTCCCAGCATCGTGAAACGGTCATTTTCGTGGGTGAAACGTTCTATCAGTTCCATGTATCCCTCCGACTCATAATCAGTTCGCTTTGCAATCTCGTCATTCAGCCTGTCCAACCGTTCCTGCATTTTCGTTATGTGGGCAAAAGCCGTTTCTGCTTCCTCCATTACAGTGCGCTCGTCCGACAGCACCATAACTTGTGGCAGATACCCTATGGCAATGTCCTTCTGACGTGACACCTGTCCGTATGTCGGCTGCTGCATACCTGCTATGATTTTCAGCATTGTGCTTTTCCCTGCCCCATTTTTGCCCACAAGGGCGATGCGGTCTTTGGGGTTGACTACAAAACTTGCATCGAGAAAGAGTGGGGTAGCGGAAAATTCTACTCCGAGTTTATCTATTGAAATCATTGTAAATCATCATGTTTATAAATACTCTTTATGGGCTTCTTCTGTCCTTTGCCCTTCGTAAACCTTCCGAAGCGTATAGCATGCATCGGGCATTGGTGGTAGCATCGCAAGCATCCTGTGCATGATGTTCTCCCCCAGCGGATGCCTCCTTTGTGGTCGGTGTCAATGTTGTGCAGCGGACATTGTTTAACGCATCGGTGACATCGGTTGCATGCATCTGTGGTGCCAAAATATCTGTCCGTGACAAGAAAACGGTTGAAAAGCGGTCGTAAAATGTAAGTTTTCAGCCATGGCAGACTTCCTCTATGCACCTCCGTTGTGTGCCGTCTTGCTTTGACTGCCTCTGCAATTTCTGGCAGCCTTGCAATGGTCTCTCTCACTTTCGCCTCTGCCACATCATCAGGGTCAACATCAAATCCCGGCAGACATACGTATGTGTTAGGCATCGGCACAGAAAACGCTGCATCGAGCCTGCCTTTCAGTCGCTTTTGCAAAATACGGTCAGCATACCCCATATCGTCTCCGCAGGTCATTACAGCATATATGTAATTAACATCAATTTTGCAAGCCTCCTTGTCGATGAACTCCTCTACCACTTTGGGAATGCCCCATGCATACACAGGAAACACAATCCCCAATGCGTCTTGCTCGTCAATCTGTTCCCTAAGCCAATCCGCCACAAAACGGCTGTTGCCTGTTCCTGAAAAACAGTAAATCATACGTCTCGCTCAATCATTGCCCCTATGTAAGTATGTGCGTCAAGAAGATATCCGAAAAAAGGACGAGTACACTGCTTGTCACTACAGCATCGGTACTTGCCACGCCCACTTCCACGCTGCCTCCTTCTACGGTATATCCTTTATATGCCGACACGCTCGTAATGATGAAAGCATATACTACCGCCTTAATCATGCCGCACCAAAAGAACCACTGGTTGAAATCATAGCGGAAACCTTCGGTGAGTTCGGGGACAGTCGTTGTTCCCATAAGCGAGGTGGCATACGCACCAATGATGCCAGAGCATACAGAGAGGGTCACGAGGATTGGCATAATAGTCATAAGCCCTGCTATCTTAGGAAGTATCAAGAAGTTAGCGGAGTTCACGCCCATGATGTCGAGAGCGTCAATCTGCTGAGTGATGCGCATAGTACCTATTTCCGAGGCGATGTTCGAGCCTACTTTTCCTGCCAAAATAAGGCACATGATGCTTGAAGAAAATTCGAGCAGCATGATTTCGCGAGTGGTATATCCCACCACCATGCGAGGCATCCACGGACTCTGAATGTTGAGTTTTATCTGCAAACATATCACAGCGCCGATGAAAAAGGATATGATAAGCACGATGCCAATAGAATTGTAGCCAAGTTGGTACATTTCCGTAACGTATCGCTTCATGAACATCCTCCACCTGTCGGGCTGCGAAATCGCTCTGCCCATGAGTTGAAGGTACGCCCCTAAATGTGTTAGTCCTGACCTTATTGAAAGCACTTTATTTTCGTATTTAAGTAATTGGTAGATAGCAAAAACTCCACAAAAGTAGTGATTTTTCTTCAAAAGACAGGCTTTTAACATAGTTTTTTATTTTATAAAGCGACTAATCAACAAACAATTTGTACTTTTGTAACTAATTTTACACGACGTATGGAAATTACACCTATTTCAGCGACCACAAATGCAGGCGATGCCGAAGTGCCAGAATACTCGGAAGAGCGTCACACTCTCTACACGCGCAATCTGGTAAAGACCTACGGCAAACGCACCGTGGCTAACGATGTGTCCATCAGCGTGCGTCAAGGTGAGATTGTCGGTCTGCTCGGGCCCAACGGAGCAGGCAAGACGACCTCGTTCTACATGACCACAGGGCTTGTCGTGCCAAACAGCGGAAGGGTGTTCATCAACGACCAAGAGATAACGAAAGACCCCGTGTCGACACGAGCAAAGAAGGGCGTGGGATATTTGGCGCAGGAAGCAAGCGTGTTCCGCACCATGAGCGTGGAAGACAACATCATGACGGTGCTGGAAATGAAGTACAAATCAGTGGATGAGCAGAGAGAGCATCTGGAGCGACTGCTCGACGAGTTCAATCTTCAGAAAGTGCGCCGCAACCGAGGCAACCAACTCTCGGGAGGAGAGCGAAGACGATGCGAGATTGCCCGATGCCTTGCCATCGACCCCAAGTTCATCATGCTCGACGAGCCATTCGCAGGCGTCGACCCCATCGCCGTGGAGGACATCCAGTATGTGGTGTGGAAACTGAAAGACCGCAACATCGGCATCCTCATCACCGACCACAACGTGCAGGAAACGCTCTGCATCACCGACCGCGCCTACCTGCTCTTCGAGGGAAGAATACTCTTCAAGGGAACACCGCAAGAGTTGGCGAACAACAGCATCGTGAGGGAGAAATACCTCGGAAGCAACTTCGTATTGCGCCCGAAAGACTTCCAGATGATTGAGGAGAAGAAACTGAGGGAGGCGGAAGAAAACTAAAATACAAATATACATTATTCAATATAATAAATGACTGAGACAGAAAAGTTAGTACAGGCTTGCGTGGCAGGCATACAAGAGAAGAAAGGAAAGAAAATCCGTGTCGTGAACCTCGAAAACATCGACGACACCATAACGAAATACCTCGTCATCGGCGAAGGCAACTCCCCCAGCCAAGTGGCAGCGCTCACCGACTCGGTGAAAGTGATTGCACGGCGTGATGCCGACTCACGCCCCACAGCAGTTGACGGCACACGCAACAACCTCTGGGTCGCCATCGACTACACCGATGTGGTGGTACACATTTTTGTGCCTGACGCACGAGAATTCTACGATGTAGACCACCTGTGGGAAGACGCCGAAATCACCGACATCCCCGACATCGACTGACCCCCTATACTGCACGCCGTCTGTCGGCAAATCGATAAACGGTGTATCGGTCAATCGATAAGCGGCTCATCGATGTGGCGATAAACGGTGTATATATATGGTATTACGCTAAACAGCATTAAACGAAGAAAATGGAAACAAACAAGAATAAGAATGAGATAAAGAAGCCGAGGTTTAACTTCACTTGGCTCTATATCCTGCTCATAGGAGGGCTGACGTTCCTTGTGTTCACGAGGAAGGACAAGGACGCTTCGAGGTCGGTGGATTACACTACGTTCAGAGAACTTGTAACGGATGGCTATGTGGCTGACGTGGTGGTGAACAAAGACCGTGGCACGCTGACGCTGGGCATCGACCCGAAGCACTCGAAGGAGGTGTTTGGGGCGGCGAGCAAGGAGGGTGCGGCGGCACGCGTCAAGGTGGAGTTTGGCTCGATTGAGAATCTGGAGAACTTCCTCGACCAGCAGAATGAGGAGGGGACGTTCACGGGCAAGGTGACGTATGAGCGTGACAATGACTTCTTCAGCAATCTGTTCTGGAACATTCTGCCGATACTCATCATCGTGTTCGTGTGGCTGTTCTTCATGCGTGGCATCGGAGGCGGCATGATGGGCGGCTCGGGCGGCATCTTCTCGGTGGGCAAGTCGAAGGCGAAACTGTTTGAGAACGACGGGAAGGACACGCCTAAAATCACGTTCAAGGACGTGGCTGGGCAGGCTGGGGCGAAGCAGGAGGTGCAGGAGATTGTGGACTTTCTGAAGCATCCAGAGAAATACACCAACCTGGGCGGCAAGATACCGAAGGGTGCGCTGCTCGTCGGCTCGCCCGGCACGGGCAAGACGCTGCTGGCAAAGGCGGTGGCTGGCGAGGCAGGTGTGCCGTTCTTCTCAATGTCAGGCTCGGAGTTTGTGGAAATGTTCGTGGGCGTGGGCGCAAGCCGCGTGCGCGACCTCTTTCAGCAGGCGAAGGCAAAGGCGCCGTGCATCATATTCATCGACGAGATTGACGCCATCGGTCGTGCGAGGAGCAAGACGGCTGCCATGGGTGGCAACGACGAGCGTGAAAGCACTCTCAATCAGTTGCTTACGGAGATGGACGGCTTCGGCACAAACAGCGGCATCATCATCATGGCTGCGACGAACCGTGCCGACATTCTCGACAAGGCTCTCCTGCGTGCAGGGCGCTTCGACCGTCAGATACACGTCGATTTGCCCGACCTGAACGAGAGGAGGGAAATCTTCATGGTGCATCTGAAGCCGCTGAAGATTGACGAGACGGTGGACGTGGCGCAGTTGGCACGGCAAACACCTGGCTTCTCGGGCGCCGACATCGCCAACGTGTGCAACGAGGCGGCTCTGATTGCTGCGCGAAACAACAAGAAGTGGGTGGACAAGCAGTGCTTCCTCGATGCCGTCGACCGCATCATCGGAGGTCTGGAGAAGAAGACGAAACTGCTCACGGCGCAGGAGAAGAAGACCATCGCTCTGCACGAGGCAGGACACGCAACAATATCGTGGTTCTTGGAATATGCCAATCCGCTTGTGAAGGTGACCATCGTGCCTCGCGGACAGGCGCTCGGCGCTGCGTGGTATATGCCAGAGGAGCGTCAAATCTCTACGAAGGAGGAAATTCTCGACGAGATATGCGCCACGCTGGGCGGACGTGCGGCTGAGGAGATATGTGTGGGTCGCATCTCGACGGGAGCGATGAACGACCTCGAGAGGGTGACGAAGCGTGCATACGGCATGATTGCCTACGCTGGCATGGGCGAGAAACTGCCCAACATCTGCTACTACGACAATCAGGAATATCAGTTTGCCAAGCCATACAGCGACAAGACGGCTGAGACGATTGACGAGGAGGTGCGCAAACTCATCGCCACGGAATATGAGCGTGCGAAACGTGTGCTGCTCGAACACAAGGAGGGGCATGAGAAACTGGCTCAGTTGCTTGTGGAGCGTGAGGTCATCTTTGCCGAAGACCTCGAAGAAATCTTTGGCAAGCGTCCGTGGGTGTCTCGCTCAGACGAAATCATGGCTGCCAACGACGAGAAGAAGGGCAACGGCAGCGATGGGCAGGAGGGCATGGACACCAACGCCAAGGAGAACGAGGAAATCATCCGCCAGAAGATTGTGCAGGCGGTGATAGAAAAGGCGGAGGAGAAGGGCGAAGCATCGGCTGAGGCTGGCACTACAACCTCGGCAACATCTGGCACTACCACCTCGGCAACGCCTGATGCGGCAACGGAGTCACCCACCTCGGCAACGGCATCCTCTGCATCCACCGACGCATCTGCTTCAGCGCCCGAAACGAAGGCGTGACAGCGTGACAGTGTGACAGTTCGGTTTTGCCCATATACGACTCGGCATCCGAGCAACCAAACATATATACAAATCTAAAACGAAACAGTGAAAAACCTAATTCTTCGTACCATAACAGGTATTCTATTCGTTGCAGCCATCGTTACTGGCATCGTGTGGAATCCTTTCTCTCTGCTGATACTCTTTACTGCTATCACTGCCCTTGCGACGTGGGAGTTTACGACGATTGCCAATAGGCATCTGCACCTGCACGTCAACCGCTTCATCACTACCATTGCGTCGGCATATCTCTTTGCGGCGGTGTGGGCGTTCAACACAAATGTGATGGGGGCGGAGGTGTTCATCCCTTACCTCATTTCCGTCATCTACCTTTTGGTGTCGGAGTTGTATTTCGACCGCGCGGACACGGTGCAGACGTGGGCGATGACCTTCATGGCGCAACTTTACATCGCGCTGCCGTTTGCGTCGCTCAACACGCTGTGCTTCATTGGCACGCCTGCAGGACTTTCGTATTATTACTGGTACGCCTTGGCTGTGTTTATCTTCCTGTGGTCGAGCGACACGGGGGCATACGTGTTCGGCTCGCTGCTGGGCAAGCACAGGCTCTTTCCTCGCATCTCGCCAAAGAAGTCGTGGGAGGGAAGTGTCGGAGGAGCGCTCACGGCTGTGGTGGCGTCGCAGATAATCGCATATTATGTCCCCTTTGCCGACTCGCTGATGCCTATGCTCAACCATCTGCTGTGGGCAGGACTGGCTGTGGTGGTCGTTGTCTTCGGCACATGGGGAGACCTTGTGGAGTCGCTGCTGAAAAGGAAAATCGGCATAAAGGACTCGGGCAATATCCTGCCTGGGCATGGCGGAATGCTCGACCGCTTCGACAGTTCGCTGCTCGCTATTCCTGCTGCTGTGGTATACATATATACTATAATGCTGAACATCATATATTGAGAAAGTATAAGTTTGAAGTGGCTCTTTGTCCACTTTTGTAGTAATAACAACCTCTTAAACAAAACTAACTATGACTGAAATGAAGAACCCCACTGAGGAACCTGTGGTAGAACCAACTGCAGAAGAAACAGTTGAGACAACAGTGGAAGCAGCAGAAACTCCTGCACCTGCTACGGAAGAAACTCCTGCACCTGTTGCTGAAGAACCTGCCACGGAAGAGACATCGGCAACCGACGAACCTCAGGCAGAAACAACTACTTCAATCGCCACCTACGAGACAAAAGCGCAGGTAGTTGAACGACTCAAGGCGCTTGCTTCGGGCGACGAAGAAGTGACACGTCAGGAACTTGACAGCCTCAAAAGCCAGTTCTACCGCATTCATCATCAGGAAGCCGATGTGGCATACAAGAAGTTTATCGAGGACGGCGGCAATGCAGAAGAATATACTCCTGCGCCGAACTTGGAGGAAGCAGACTTCAAGGAGCAAATGGCTATACTGCGCGAAAAGCGTGCTGCCGTCGCTGCCGCACTGGAGCAGGAGCGTGAGGCTAACTATCAGAGGAAACTCGACATCATCAACAAGATAAAGGCGTTCACTGAGAACCCCGACGAAATCAACCGCACGTACAACGACTTCAAGGAACTGCAGCAACTGTGGAACGACATCAAGGAAGTGCCTGCCGAGAAGGCGACCGAACTGTGGAAGACTTATCAGCAGGCGGTGGAGGCGTTCTACGACACGCTGAAACTGAACAACGAACTGCGTGCATACGACTTCAAGAAGAATCTTGAACGCAAGACTGCCCTGTGCGAAGCGGCTGAGAAACTTGCTGAGGAGACTGACGTTGTTGTCGCTTTCCGCAAACTGCAGCAACTGCATCAGGAGTTCCGTGAGATTGGCCCTGTTGCCAACGACCTTCGCGAGCAGATTTGGAACAGATTCAAGGAGGCTTCGACCGTCATCAACAAGCGTCATCAGGAGCATTTCGAGACTCGCAAGCAGCAGGAGGAGGAGAACCTTGCGAAGAAGACCGCCATCTGCGAGACTATCGAGGCGTTCAACCTCGACGAACTGAAGACCTTTGCCGACTGGAACGCTCTCTCTGACAAAATCACAGCATTGCAGGCTGAATGGAAGACCATCGGCTTTGCTCCGCAGAAGATGAACACGAAGATTTTTGAGCGTTTCCGTGCTGCGTGCGACAACTTCTTCACTCGCAAGAGCGAATATTTCCAGACGGTTCGCAACACCCTCAACCAGAACTATGCGCAGAAACTCGAACTCGTGGAGAAGGCAGAGGCGCTGAAGGACAGCACCGACTGGAAGGCAACGACCGACATTCTCGTAGACCTGCAGAAGAAGTGGAAGGAAATCGGCACTGTGCCAAAGAAATACAGCGACCAGATTTGGGAGCGCTTCAACGCTGCTTGCGATGCCTTCTTCGCTGCAAAGAAAGAGGCTAACAAGGGTGCTAACTCTGAGCAGGCGGAGAACATGGAGAAGAAGAAGGGCATCATCGAAGCCCTTGCTGCCATCGTTCCCGAGGAGTTTGAGGGTGACCTCCGTGCGAAACTCCGTGAGGCGCAGGAGGCATGGAACAACATCGGTCACGTGCCTTTCAAGGAGAAGGACAAACTCTACAAACTCCTTCGCGAGCAGATGGACAGACTCTACGGCTTTGCCAACGAGAACGCTACCAAGCGCCGTCTCGACCGCTTCAAGGAGAACGTGAAGAACGGCAATATCGGCGGCGACCTGCGTTCACGCCTCACTCGCCAACTCGACATCCTCAAGAACGAGATAAAGACCTACGAGAACAACCTCGGCTTCCTCAACCTCTCCAACAAATCCAAGCAAGGCAACGCCCTTGTGGAAGAACTGAACCGCAAGATGGACAAACTCCGTGCGGACATGGAGGAGGTGAAGGCGAAGTTGGCTGCGATTGAGGAGAGCAAGTAAAAAAAAATGACCGCACGGTCATAAAAGTAAAAAGAAGCGACACAATCAATTGGATGTGCCGCTTCTTTTTATTTTCAACAGTTAACGTTTTCTTTCTGTTTCCAACAGTTCACACCGTTTCATCCTTTTCTTGACAGCCAATAGGAAATGCCGCTCTGTAACATCCACAGCATTTCACTCGGCGCCATAGGCAACATGC
This sequence comes from Prevotellaceae bacterium, assembly GCA_022508665.1. Lineage (GTDB taxonomy): Bacteria > Bacteroidota > Bacteroidia > Bacteroidales > Bacteroidaceae > Minthosoma. The sequence continues at coordinate 34,709 of JAFLUT010000015.1, forward strand.
GCACCGCACGGCTTAGCCTCCTGAAAAATCTGCTCGCCTTGTTCTCTGCCCCATATTTACCATCCACCAAAACGTCAACCGACACAACGCCTTTGTCCATGATGTCGTCAAGCAGACGCTTGCCCCACTTCTCATCAGGTGCGCACAGCATCAGCCTCTCCTCCAGCCCCAACTGCTGCAAGACATACATCAGCGCAGCGACAAACTTTCCTATACCCACTTTGCGGAAGAACGACATCGCCCACTCTCTCGTCTCGTCTGCGCTTTTGCCACCGACGGGTTTACCTTCTGTGTCAGCCATTCCTTTTTTGTCCACCATTCCTTCTGTGTCCGCACCCTTTCCTGCATCAGCCTTGCCTACCTCTTTCAGCACCCAGTAGCAATCCAGCACCTGCTTCATGCCGACGCCCTCCACCGCAAAATGGCTGAAAAGATGCACTATCACAATAATAAGCGTTTCCTCCAATTCAGGCACAATAATCGACCCGCTCCCTTTCAACTCCACACGGCGCATCCACGCCTTTGCCTCAATCTCTCTGTATAATGCCTTCAAATGTATGCGGTGCTGAAAACTGTACAACTCGGCAGGCATGAAATGTATCTCCACCTGCACACCGTCAGCCGTAACCTCAATGTGTCTGCCATAGTGTCCGCCATGAAAATAGGGAAACCTCTTCCTCGCATACTCTGCCACCGCCTCGTATCCCCCTGACATCCACACATCCACATCACCTGCATTCCTTCGCAAAGGTTCGGGATACAGCACCCCCACACTCGCCCCCTTGACGATGCACGCACGCACGCCGTCACGCTCAAACGCATCGCACACTTTCACGCTCACACTGTTCTGATGTCGGTTTACCTCCTCGATGTATTCTGCCACAGCAGACCAATCCATTATCACCTCCAATGGCGGCATCTGCTCCTTCGGCAGTTTCTCCACGCCGCTGAATGCGATTCCCGACACACCATGCTTTGTCGACATGTCAAACAGTTCCTCCCATTCTTCCGCAGAAAGGGGAGCGTCAAGTGTGGCGGCATTGCCCAAGGCTATGCGCATCAACTGCAAAAAGGAACTCTCAATGTTTTTCATTGTCTATCAGATGCAACAACGGATAAAATAAAAATGTCAACCCAACGGATGTGTCAAAATAAATCGTATGTGCCATTATACAAACAAAAAAGAGAGTGTATCACTCCATTTTTTTGATACACACTCTTTACTGTTTGTGGGCGTTGACGGATTCGAACCGCCGACCCTCTGCTTGTAAGGCAGATGCT
>JAFLUT010000016.1 GCA_022508665.1 Prevotellaceae bacterium
ATTATAATCGTCAGCCAATGCAGATTATCTATGCCAGCGGTTGCCTACTAGTTCGATAAACGGTTGTCAGATTTAGGTACAGAGGAATGTCAACTAAAAAAGCAAGGGAATGTGCTAAATAAACACATTCCCTTGCTTTTCCTCCAAAGAATAGATTTATAATCTACACAAGTATAGTTGATTGCAGGTATTAAAGACACCTACTTTCTTGAATTAAAACCAATTATGCTAGTTTCGCAATCATCTTTGCAGCGCCTGACTTGAGGTTAGCAGCCTTCTTCCAGTGGATGATGTTCTGCTTAGCCAACTTGTCGAGCATCTTCTGCAATTTGGGGAACATTTCCTGTGCAGTTGCCTTGTCCTTAGTGTTGCGAAGGTCGCGGAGGTAACTGCGCATTGTCTTTGCATAGTAGCGGTTGTGGAGTCTGCGCTTCTCGTTCTGGCGGATGCGCTTGAGACATGACTTGTGATGTGCCATTTGTTTGTTGTTGTTTTAGATAATTGATTAAAAAATGATTGTGGAGTTCGATGTGGTATGGCTCAATGACCTCGCACCCTTCTCCCAAAAATAAAAGGGATTAAACCGTTGCGGCGTGCATCCCTCGTTGTTTGGTAGCCCATAGCAGAGTCGAACTGCTCTTTAGAGAATGAAAATCTCTCGTCCTAACCGATAGACGAATGGGCCAACCTATGGAGATTTGTCTCCGAGCAAAACAGGTAATTGCCTCATTTTGCGAGTGCAAAGGTAGTGACTTTTCCTCAATTACCAAAACTTTTCGTGTATTTTTTTCTTATAGACCTTAAAAAGGTTGCAGTCAGTCACTTTGTTCTTCCGATAAAAATGACTATTTTTGCAGTCGGTTATGCAGGAAAACATACGTGGCATAGTGCTTAGAACGGTGAAATATGGCGACACGTCGCTCATCATAGACCTCTTTACCGAGAACCGAGGGCGACAGTCGTTCATGGCATCTGTTGCACGCTCCAAGCGTGCAACCCGAAGCGTCTCCTTATGGCAGCCGCTGTCGCTGGTCGCATTCACAGCCGACATTCGCCCGAACATGGGAAAACTTCCGAAGCCTGCCGATGCACATGCATATTACAATTACGTGGACTTGCCATTCTCTCCGGTCAAATCCACGCTTGCCCTTTTCCTTGCGGAATTTCTGTGTGCCGCACTGCGTGAAGAGAAGGAAAACGCACCTCTCTACCGCTATTTGGAGTCATCCTTTCAGTGGCTGGACATGGTGGAAAACCCAGTGGCAATGGCAAATTTTCACCTCGCTTTCCTCATGCACCTCAGCCGTTTCATCGGCATATATCCCAACCTCGACACTATCGACAAATACTTCGACCTCGTATCTGGCTGCTACTGCGACCGTCAGCCTCTACACGCCCATTTCCTGCGGTATGAAGAGGCAAAACTCCTGCCTACCCTTTTTCGCATGAACTACCCTACACTGCACATTTTCCGTTTCTCTCGCCAAGTTCGCCACCGCATACTTCATGTGCTGAACGAATACTATCGGCTCCATGTTCCCGGTTTCCCCGAATTGAAATCGTTGGAGGTTTTGCATGAGTTGTATTCTACCTAATATAAGAGCATACACCCAATGAAAAATTGTGGTTTAATGTGTCGGGGTAAAAAAGTTTTGTTATCTTTGCAAACAGAACATGGCAAATAGTACACAATATGACGATACAGGAATTTAGAGACTATATGGCATCGGGGAAGCCTGTTGTGGCTAATTCGGAGGTGCATCAGATGTTTCACCAACTGTCGCAGGAGGCTTTGAGAATTACTGCAGAGATTAACAGCAAATATCACGCTCCTGAGGAATTGCATGACCTTTTGGAGCAGCTGTGGGGAAGGGAAGTGCCAAAAACGGTTGGACTGTTCCCTCCGTTCCATACGGACTGCGGGAAAAATACTGTGGTGGCTGACGGGGTGTTTATCAATATGGGATGTAAATTTCAAGACCAAGGAGGCATCATCATTGACGAGGGAGCATTGATAGGTCACAACGTGGTATTGGCGACTCTCAATCATCCGCTTGACCCTGCACATAGGCATGACCTTCAATCTGCTCCGATACACATCGGGAAGAGGGCATGGATTGGCGCTAATGCGACGGTGCTTGCAGGTGTGACGGTTGGTGATGGCGCAGTGGTTGCGGCTGGCGCGGTGGTGACGAAGGATGTAGAACCTAATACGGTAGTGGGCGGAGTGCCTGCGAAAGTAATAAAAAGATTATAGACGATGAAAAAGATTTTCATGTTATTGATGGCAATGGTAGGATTTGGTTTCTCTTGCTGCAATACGATGGCGGAAGATAAGGAATATGAGACAGATGTATTCACGACCAAGAGCGGAAAGACCGTAACGTTTCACGCATTGATGCATGCCTGTATACGCATAGAGTATGACGGCAAGGAGATTGAGATTGACCCTGTCGGAAAACTCGGCAACAGGACAATTGATTATGTTGCATTTCCTAAGGCGGATTATATTTTTGTGACACACGAACATGGCGACCATTTCGACAAGGATGCCATTAAGTTGCTTTCGACTGACAAGACCATAGTGATTGCAAACAAGCGATGTGGCGAGATGTTAGGTTATGGCGACGTGATGGCTAATGGCGACAAGACGGACATTTGCGAGGACATTAGTGTTGAGGCTGTGCCTGCGTACAATACCACTGAAGGGCATCTGCAATTTCATCCTAAAGGACGTGACAATGGGTATATCCTTACTGTTGATGGGCTGAATATATATATTGCAGGAGATACTGAGGACATTCCCGAAATATTCGAAATAAAGGATGTTGACATCGCTTTCCTGCCATGCAATCAGCCTTACACTATGACTGCCGACCAACTGGTGAAGGCGACACGGACGATAAAGCCCAAGGTGCTGTTTCCGTATCACTATGGGCAAACAGACTTGAGTGGCATCGAGGAGCAGTTGAAGGATGATGGTGTGGAAGTGAGAATAAGACATTATGAGTAAGTAATCAATAAACCTAAATACTATCCATGTAAAAACAACTCATATGAAAAAAATAATTCTTTTACTATTTTTTAGTTTTATTACATTCACAAGTAATCACGCACAGGCTATATACGAAGATAAAGATTCTTTATTTTTGACCATCTGTGATAAATTGAGTCGTATAGAAGACAGCGTTTCTAATTCCAATAGATATAAATTATACAAAACAGAGAATTTTTATAATTTCTTAAAACTTGATACTATGACTGGCAAAATAGAACAAATTCAATGGTCGCTTGATTATGAAAACGAGGGGATTGTAACTATAAATGATGTTGATCTAACATTGGGGTTAGGTAATATGGCATGTGTTTTTGAACTCTACCCAACACACAATATGTATCAGTTTATTTTGCTGGACAAACAAAGTGGTCGAGTTTGGCATGTTCAATGGGGAACAAGTTCATCTAAAAGATGGATAAAGAGAATTTATAAATAATAATATATTCGACAATCTATTTATATATTAGCAGAATTACTAAAACCATGGGAAAAAAGAAATCGACGTTGAAGAAGTCGGGCATAAATAAGCGAGAGTTGGCAGAAGTGCTAACGAGGTTTTTCAGCAATAAGAGTGGGCGTGCGTTCACGTTGAAGCAAATTTTCAGCGAGTTGGGACTGTCTGCTCACCCCATGCGCATGCTGTGTGTGGATGTGCTGAACGAAATGCTGGAGGATGGATATATAGCCAAGAACTATAACGGAGACATTGTGTTCAACGGCACTGCGCACACGGCAGAGGGTGTGTTCTCACGCACTAATGGCGGACGCAACTTTGTGGACACCGACGACGGTGTGGGCATTGCCATCTATGACGAGGATACGCTGCATGCCATGCCTGGCGACCGTGTGAAGGTGAGCATACACGCCAAGAGGCGCGGAAGCAGCAAGTTGCATGGCGAGGTGATGGAGATTGTCCGTCGCAGCGAGAAGCCTTTTGTGGGGACTATTCAGGTGCATCACAGTGTGGCATTCCTCGACCTGCCCAACGGACAGTTGCTGAACGACATCGTCATCCCCATGGATAAGTTGAAGGGGGCGAAGAATGGCGAGAAGGTGGTGGTGAAAGTGACGGATTGGCCTATGGATGCGAGAAACCCTATCGGAGAAGTGGTGGACGTGCTGGGCGAGGGCGGAGACAACAACACGGAGATGCATGCCATACTGGCTGAGTATGGATTGCCTTATAAGTACCCCGAGAATGTGGAGGCGGCTGCCAACAGGATTGACGCAGGAATAACGGAAGAGGAGATTGCGAAGCGTGAGGACTTCCGCGAGACGTTCACTATCACGATTGACCCACGCGATGCGAAGGATTTTGACGATGCCATATCTATAAAGAAGATAAAGGATGGCTTGTGGGAGGTCGGAGTGCATATTGCCGACGTGAGCCACTATGTGCTGGAGGGGTCGGTCATCGACACGGAGGCTCAGCAGCGAGCAACATCTGTATATCTTGTGGACCGCACAATACCGATGCTTCCGGAGCATCTGTGCAATCAGTTGTGTTCGCTCCGTCCGAATGAGGAGAAACTTACGTATTCCGTCATCTTCAATATGAATGAGGATGCCGAGGTGCTGAGTTCGCGCATAAAGCACACCGTGATAAAGAGTTGCCGCCGATACACCTACGAGGAGGTGCAGTATCTGCTGGAGCAGAACGGCGAGGCTCGCGAGTGTGAGTTGATACGCCAGGGAAAGGCGATGCCAACTCAGCCTATCCCTGCACAAGAGGTGCTGGCTGACACGGAACTGAATGCCTTTCGTGACAAGTTGGAGGCGATAGACCCTGCGAAAATCCCTGCCACTCCTGTGCCAGACGACCACCGCAAGGGGGAGTATGCCGACCAACTGATAACGCTGAACCGCATGGCGCACAAGTTGCGTGACGCACGTTTCAAGGATGGCGCTATCAACTTCGACCGCGAGGAGGTGAGGTTCGAGATAAACCCCGATGGCAAGCCTATACGTGTATATTTCAAGAATGCAAAAGATGCTAACAAACTGGTGGAGGAGTTTATGCTTCTTGCCAACAGAACTGTGGCGGAGAGTGTGGGCAAGGTAAAGAAAGGGCAGACACCAAAGACCCTACCCTACCGCATACACGACATGCCAGACCCTAATAAACTGGATAATCTTGCGTCTATGGCATCTCGCTTCGGTTTTCACCTCGTAACGCAGGGCAAGAAAACAGATGTGGCACAGAGTCTGAATAAACTGCTCGGCGATGTCAAGGGATTGAAAATGCAGAACCTCATAGAGAACGTCTCACTGCGTGCTATGCAGAAGGCGTGTTATTCCACTTATAACATTGGGCATTACGGTCTTGCTTTCGACTATTATACTCACTTCACATCTCCTATCCGTCGCTACCCCGACTTAATGGTGCATCGTCTGCTGACACGCTATGCTGATGGGGCAGCCAGCGCCAGCCAGAAGAAATATGAGAACCTGTGCGACCATAGTTCTAAAATGGAACAATTGGCGGCAAGCGCAGAGCGTGCAAGCATAAAATATAAGCAGGTGGAGTTCATGGCTGACAAAATTGGCGAAGAATACGACGCACACATCAGCGGAGTGACGGAGTTCGGCATATATGCAGAGATTGACGAGAACCATTGCGAGGGTCTTATCGCTGTTCGTTTTCTTGGAGACGAAGCATTTGATTTTGATGACCGCAATTTCTGTCTGGTGGGCAGACAAACACGCCGTGTTTTCTCTCTTGGCGACCCAATACGCATAAAGGTAGCGAATGCTAACCTCTACCGCAAACAACTTGACTATGAACTGGTCGAGAAGTTATCTACCGATGACTTAGGCGCCCCCTCCACAGTATTTTACCAATCTTTCATTGGCAAAGAAAAGGGGAAAGCAGGAAAAGCCCCTAAGGTGTCAAAGAAAAATGGAGGAAAGCAGAAGACAAGAAAAAGGAAATGAAGCAATCTAAACAATTGCGTCGGCATATTGTTTAGATTGCTGCTAATTCTTCTTTCGTTTCGCTTTCATCATGCAGTAAATGCCAATGATGATGAAGGGGATACTGAGGAGTTGCCCCATATCGAGTGGCATGCCTCGCTCAAACTCAACCTGCTCAACTTTGAGGAACTCAATGAAGAAGCGGAATGTGAAGATTGTGGCAAGGCAATAGCCGAAGTAGAAGCCTGTACCAACGGCTATTGGGGAAACGGGGGACTGCTCTTGACCTTTGTACCATTTGATATAAATGGCTATGCCGATGATGAAGATGAGCATATAGGCGAGAGCCTCGTAGAGTTGGGCAGGGTGGCGAGGTACAAGCTGTCCGTCAACCAACGCCTCACGAGTGTGGAATACAAACGCCCATGCCACATCGGTGGTCTTTCCTATAATCTCTGAGTTCATCAAATTGCCAAGGCGGATGAAACATGCAGTGGCAGGCACGGCAATGGCGATATTGTCCATGACAAACAAAGGTTTCAGTTTCATGCGGCGCCAATAAAGCACCATAGCGATGATGAGTCCTATCGTGCCACCATGGGAGGCAAGCCCTTCATAACCAGTGAATTGCCATTCTCCGCCAGAGTTTTGGCGGAAAGGGAGGAGCATTTCGGCAAAGCCTTTCATGCTGGTCAGATAATACTGAGGTTCGTAGAAAATGCAATGCCCAAGCCTTGCCCCTATAAGCACACCTAAAAAGCAGTATAGGAAAAGAGGTTCAAACTTCTCGTTGTCTATCTTCTGTTGCTTGTATAGTCGCTGCACAATAAGGTAGGCGAGCAACAAGCCAATGCACCAGCAGAGGGAATACCAACGCACGCTGAAAGAGCCAAAGGAGAAGGCTTCTACAGAAGGAGTCCAGTCGATAAAAAGAGTGTTCATCGTTTTTATCTTTTCACATCACACATTATTATATATAATATCAGACATTGAAACGGAAGTGCATTATGTCGCCGTCCTGCACCACGTATTCCTTGCCCTCTACGCCGAGTTTACCAGCCTCGCGCACTGCCGACTCGCTGCCGTACTTGATGTAGTCCTCATACTTGATGACCTCGGCACGGATGAACCCTTTTTCGAAGTCGGTGTGAATGACTCCTGCACACTGCGGCGCTTTCCAGCCTTTGCGGAATGTCCATGCCTTGACTTCCATTTCGCCTGCCGTGATGAATGTCTGCAAGTTGAGAAGGGCATAAATGGCTTTTATCAGTCGGTTGCAACCGCTTTCCTCTAAGCCCATGTCTTCAAGGAACATCTGCTTTTCCTCGTAACTCTCCAACTCGGCAATGTCTGCCTCTGTCTGCGCACTGATGACTATTAACTCTGCATCCTCGCCCTTAATGGCCTCACGCACTTGCTCAACGTATGCGTTGCCGTCCTTGGCGCTTGTGTCGTCCACGTTGCAGACGTAAAGCACTGGCTTTGTGGTGAGCAGAAACATATTTTTGGATGCCGCCACTTCCTCGTCGTTCTCCAGTTCTACAGTGCGAGCAGACAGTCCTTTTTCCAACGCCTCCTTATATCGCAACAGCAGTCCATACTCCACCTTTGCCTCCTTGTCATGCCCCACGTTGGCGAGTTTCTCCGTCTTCTTTATTCGAGCCTCAACTGTTTCAAGGTCTTTCAGTTGCAGTTCTGTGTCGATGATTTCCTTGTCACGCACGGGATCAACGCTGCCGTCCACATGCACGATGTTGCCGTTGTCGAAGCATCGCAAAACATGGATGATAGCGTCGCACTCACGTATGTTGCCAAGAAACTGATTTCCCAATCCTTCGCCCTTGCTCGCACCCTTCACAAGACCTGCAATATCTACAATGTCGCACACCGCAGGTACGATGCGTCCGGGGTGAACCAGTTCCGCCAATTTCGTGAGCCTCTCATCAGGCACACTCACTTGTCCCAACTGGGCGTCAATAGTACAGAAAGGGAAGTTTGCCGCCTGTGCCTTAGCACTCGACAGGCAGTTGAACAATGTCGATTTTCCCACATTCGGAAGACCGACTATACCAGCCTTTAATGCCATATCTTTATATCTGTTCTGTTTTTATTTTAACTCTATTTTATCGTTTCTTGCCGCCCTGCACAGAGAGGGTGACGATAGACTGCGGTAACCATACAGACATCTTGCCTGCTCCACGATGCGCCCATGCATAGTAAGGTATCAGCACGAGATGCTGGTCAGCAGTCTGCAACTTGCCATGCTCATCACGTAAGAGACTTTGGGCATCAGTGGTAAGTGTCTTTACATTGGTACTCATAATCTCCTTGTCGCCCAACTGGAACTGAGGTTTCTGATTGACAATCATAGTCGAGATGTCAAATTGATTGTCACACCACTCAGCGCAATACACGATAGGGCCACGCTCCACGCTCACACGTCCTCTGTCTGCCTCCACCTTGTCGTTAGCCCTTACCACACGAGGCTCCATGTCGAAATGCACCTCCACCTTGTCGCCCTTCTTCCATTTGCGGTCGATGACAAAGTAGCCCTGCTGCAATTCGCCCTCTACTGGCTGACCATTCACTTTCACAGTATAGCCCAACTGCTTGCCATCGGCAAAAGCATACAGGTCGCTCGGCACGACTTCGCCTCTCACCCATCCCGGTATGCGGATGTTGAGCGCATATTCCCCTGCTCCGCCATTAATTTTCAGCGTAACATCGCCATCCCAAGGATAGTTCGTCTGCTGCTCCAGTTCCACCTTCTTCTTTCCCACCTGCACGTTCACTGTGTTAGAATTGAAGAGGTTGATGTAAAGGCTATTGTCCTTCACGGCATATATGTACTGAGGCAATGAAGGGATGAAACGTGCTGCATTCGACGGACAGCAAGCACATCCAAACCACGGCTGACGGCGGTGCTGACCTGCGCTCTCCAACGGATTGGGATAGAAGAAATTGCCTCCGTCGATAGATATTCCCGAAATCACACCATTGTAAAGGTTACGCTCCAACGCATCATAATATTTCGAGTCACCATGCAATAGGAACAGTCGGTAATTAAGATACACCTGAGCAATGGCTGCACAAGTCTCGCAATAGGCAGTCATATTAGGAAGTTCGTAATTCCTTCCGAATGCCTCGCCACTTGCCGTAGCACCAACACCACCAGTAATGTAAAATTTCCTGCTTACGATATTCTCCCAAATGCGGTCAATAGCATCAATATAACTCTGGTCACCAGTCAGCGCTGCGATGTCTGCCATGCCGGCATACATATATCCTGCACGAACAGCGTGACCCACTGCCTCATCCTGCTCCACCACTGGCTTGTGGCTCTGGCTGTACTGGTTCAGTTTGTGCAAATATCCGCCCTTATCATACAGTCCGTGACTGTGGAAATATCCTTTTTCATCATACTGCCCATTCTCATTTCCTCCCCACGAAGCATCGCGCTTGCCACGCTTGTCGAGGAAGAACTTTGCCTGCTCCAGATACTTCTTGTCGCCTGTTGCAATGTAGAGTTTCGCCAACCCCATTTCGGCAATCTGATGCCCAGGCACAACGCTTGCCTGCCCGGGATTGTCGCCCACCTCACGGCATACGCAGTCAGCATACTTGATAGCAATATCAAGCAAATTCCTTTTTCCTGTAGCATAATAGTGAGCCACCGCTGCTTCGCACAGATGACCAAGGTTGTAGAACTCATGACTCAAATCTTCCACCATCTCCCAACGCTTCTTTCCAGCCCATGGATGAGGATGTTCGGGATTTTGTGTGCGTGAAGTATAAAGGTATCCGTCAGGCTCTTGTCCCGATGCGATGACAGCAATCACGCTATCCACGTATTTGTCCAATCTGCCACCTTTGAATTTAGCATTCGGATAAGTCTGCAATAGATAACTCGCACCCTCAATAGTCTTATATGGGTCGGTATCATCAAAAGAGAAAGTGCCTTCCTTTATCTGAAACACCTTGCTCGGGTCTTTCAGATGTTCAGCCGCATTGCTGAAATTGGAGTAACGTCCAGTCTCTTCATTTTTCGAGAAAGCCAGAGGTATAGTCACATCCTGACTCGCCTGAAGTCTCTGCCCCCAAAAAGTATTCTGCGCCACCTTCACCTTCGTAAATGGCACTTGGGTGATATTGTACCCACCGTTCTTGTCCTGCGCAGTCATTCCTGCGGATATGGCAGCCGCCAAAGTCAATACAACAAGTTTTTTCATTATAATATAATAATATGTGTGTTTTCTATAATTTATTTAGGACTCCAAGCAAATCCATATCGTTCAACTTCTCATCAATGGCTTTAGGCAACATAATGGATGCCAATCTTTCGCCTTTCGGTTTTCGTCCATAGGAAAATTTGAAGCGATTATGGGAAATACACATGGAATAAAACAATTTTTCTCTGATTGTCATCGGACGAAGTGGCAACAGAACCGTCACATCAGAATTGGGTACAAATTCCGACACTGATACATAACTGTATGTATGACTTCCTTGACCATTTGTAGATACATATAATGTACCTTTAGGATATACCTTTTTTTGAGGTACAAGATTTTTATTCACATACGCATCCACACTTGTGTTTTGAGTGTAACTCGGACGTATATACGGCACCCAATTGACGGTTTCTTTGATAGGAGAACGCAATACATCGGTAGATGCTATGCCATTTTCGAGACGGAAAAGGGTATTGAGCGGCACCAGTTCCTGCCTCGCTGCTGTGACTGTAGATTTATCGGATAGAGCAGATACTTCAACAGAATTAACCATACGTGCTTTGAATTGTGGCATAGAGAAAACTTTCACATATTCAGGAATATCCTCAAGCACAGGTATCTGCAAATCTTTTAATGTCTCGTTTGCTTGACGACCATAACTATAACGGAACTTATTATGACGCAAGCACATACAGTAAAATAGTTTGACGGCATCAGACATTTCAACACGAGGAATCAAGCAGAATAAATCACGCCCAGAATAATATGGTTCTTTTTGTAAAAAAGATTCCATAACAGAGCCTCCTGCCGCCACAGAAATAGAACCTGCAGGATTGGGAGAAATCCAAGGAATAGGAAGAACTCTTGCTGTTACACCATTATTTTTAGATGTACGAGCAACAAAATTAATGCCTTTAGGGGTCTGCTCCATAGAATTTAATTCCAGATCAACCCCATACCGCACCTCAAACAAATCTTTCACTGCACACGTTCTCATCCTTCTTCCTCCTCAATAGCATTGTGGTCATCCATACTTTTCATATTGAACAGGTAGAAGTTTTTGACTGTTTCCAAGAAATCCTCCTCTGTCAGCCTATCGTATCGAGCCTCCAAATAAGCCTCGGCACACCACTCGTCATGCGCTGTTACATGCCGCATCACACTAAACTCTGGTATCACCTCCCTATTGGTATAGGCGCTTACCCATTGCCTCTTTGTCTCTTCCCATTGCTGGTTAGCATCAATGCGTCCTTTGTTCTTCCGTTTAACAAATCCGTCGTTACGACAATATCCGAACCATGTTTTTTTATGTTCTGTGTATGGAACATGGGCTGTCAGCACAACAGCACAAGTGACGGTATTCACTTTTGAGTTGTAAAACAGTTCCTCAGGCAGAGAAAGCACGGCTTCCAGAGAATGTTTATCCAAGATTTTTTTCTTCAAAACAGCAGATTTTCCTGTCACATCATTCACACAACTGATAGGCATAATTGCTACGCACTTACCTCCTTTCTCCAGCATCGAGAGGTTATTTAGCACAAATTCCAGTTCTTCCGTTCCCTTTCCTTTGTTTTTATAGGGCGGATTGAGCAATCCCACAGTAGGGTGGAATTTATTTCTTAACGCTTCTGTATCGATAGATAAACAGTCTCCATGTGTTACGTTTGTTTTTCCATCGCGATGCACTATCATATTAGAAATGAGCAAAGTGTAAATCTCATCGTCATATTCAATGCCTACCAACTGATGCTTCTTAATATGGTTTTCAGTAGCGATGTCGCCATGCGCATCCTGCAGCATCATCTTCATCGCACTCACAAGGAAGCCGCCCGTTCCAGCACAGTTGTCAAGCACCACGCTGTCCTTGTTCACCTCCGCCAACTCGCAGAACAATTCCGTGATATGCGGCGGTGTCAGCACAATGCCCAAGCCTTTATCATTGTTAGCATAACGCAGAAACTCCACATAAAACTGGCTAATGGTATCAATATATTTATGAGTAACCATAAAGCCATTTATACGCTCGTCACAATTTGCAATAAGATTGGTCAGATACAGTTTCCCCTCTGGCGTAGGGTTGTTAACGCTGTTGTTCGTTATGATAAATTCATATCCAGCAACAAGAGATTTCTTGTTTTCAACAGGCACATCGCTCCCTTCCAGTTCCGCCTTGATAGCACTGAACAAGTTTTTCACCAAATTCTCCGTACTCTCATAATTTTTATATTCAGCCCTAAACCGCTCATTCTTCAACGCTATCAAAATACCGCTAATCAGCAAAGCCCTCAGCCTTTCCTTTATTTTCTTCTCCTGCAACTCCTCATTGATTTCCTTTGTATAGTCAATCAATTTATTAAAGTCTTGGTTAAACTTATAGTTGCTCTCAATCAGTCCATGATGATAACTGTCCATGTCGAGCAGTTCTCCGTCGCTGAACAGTTTATGAAACTCCCTTTCCTCGCAAAGCTGTATATAATGCCCCAACTCATACAACGAGTCCTTTTCACCACTAAATCCAATGGCTATTACATCAAACTCCTTCGACAGAAACGACGCATACAGCAAAGCCCCGTCCATCGCATAGTCACGGTAAGAGTCAAGCGTCTCCGACTCCTGCTTCTTTATATCCGCCTTGCATTCAACTACAATCACCAAGTTCGGATAGCGTCCGCAAGTAATAACAAAGTCAGGGAAACCTTTCCCCATGCCCGACTTAGAAGCGTGCTGCAACAACTTGCCTATCTTCTTGTTCTCGGTTTGCTGCTCCTCCACAACTATTTCCTTGTCATCATAATATCCCTTTTCTTTCAGAAACTTGCGGAACAACTGCGATGTTTTTGCTTCGTTTGCCATATTTTTGATATAATAATGCAAAAGTACACTTTTTTTATCTTTCTGCCAAGAAAAGCAAGAAAATAGAACATTTCACAACATCTTTTTATGCCGCCATTATCCATTGTGCATAACACAAAAACACGCCTTTTCTTGCACACCCACTCAAAAATATGTATCTTTGCCACACCAATATACAAAAAACCAAAACCTATGAAAAAGATTTTACTGATGCTTGTGGCACTGTTGCCCCTGCTATCTGCCGCCAAACCTAAGCATAAAATTCCCTCGGAAAAGAAAATGGCAGGCTATGTAATGGTGTATCACAAGGATGCTGACCACGGGTTGCACATGGCATACAGTTGGGACGGCTACACATGGACTGCGCTGAACGACGACCGCCCAATCATTGCAGGAGACACTATCGCCGAACAGAAAGGCATCCGTGACCCATTCATTTTCAGAGGTCCCGACGGAGGTTTCTGCGTGGCAATGACCGACCTGCACATTTATGCCCAACGCGAAGGCTACCGCACCACAGAGTGGGAGCGTGACGGCAAAAAATACGACTGGGGCAACAACCGAGGGCTTGTGCTGATGAAATCTTTTGACCTAATCAACTGGACACGCACCAACCTCGACTTCACAAAACTCACCAGCCCCACAGGTGCATACAATCCCGACGGCTCGCCTATCTCATGGAAAGATGTCGGCTGCGTGTGGGCGCCAGAAATGACCATTGACGACCGCGACGGACGCATAATGATGCACTTCACCACTCGCTTCATGCGTGGCAGAAACCAAATCTACTACGCATATATGAACGACGACTTCAACGCCATGACCACCGAACCCAAGTTCCTCTTTGGAGCGGCAAAAGACGAGAACGGCAACTTCAAGTCCAACATGATAGACTCTGACATCACCAAGATTGGCGACACCTATCATCTGTTTGCCGTTGAGAACGGAATGCCCAAGCACGCAACAAGCGACTGCATCACAGGGTCATACGTCATAGACCCCTCATATAAAGACGGAGAGACAAAGGCACACGAAGCGCCCAACGTGTGGAAACTCATCGGGCAAAACAAATGGATTTTGATGTTCGACAACTACTCTCGTCAGCCGCACAACTTCGGTTTCCTCGAGACTACCGACTTCAAAACATTCACCCCTCTTGGCTACTTCGACGACCCTAACTGCCCGATGAAACGCACTAATTTCTCCGAACAGAAACACGGAGCGGTGGTGCAGGTCACTAAGGCAGAACTGAAAAAACTCATTTCTCATTGGAGCAAATGACGGTAATGTTACATTCCCGATATGATTTGAAACCTGTGTTGCATGTCAATACAGGTTTTTTTATTATCTTTGCAACGCAATTTTTACTGAACTAAAACAACAAAGCCAATTATGACATTGAAAACAACCTTGCAGACATTGACGATAGCGACTGCTCTTGGAGCATCGCTGACGGCATCGGCTCAGAAAGTGAAGGCTCCAGAAGGAGGCAAGCAAATCAGTAACGAACTCATAGGCATATTCTTTGAGGACATCAGTTACTCGGCAGACGGAGGACTGTATGCCGAGTTGGTGCAGAACGGCTCATTCGAGTACAACCCCACAGAGCGTGACGGCTGGGGGGCTGGCACAGCATGGAGAATGATACGCCCCGGGCATTCATTGGGTATGATGATGCCTCAAATGGAGAATCCTATTCATCCGAACAATCCTACCTACATGCAGTTGACAATAGAGCGTGTGGGCCACTATTACGACTACGACGGCTGGACAGGCTTCGGCATCCGCAACGACGGCTTTGACGGCATCGCTGTGAAGGCTGGCGAAAAATACGACTTCTCCGTGTTCCTCCGCAACGCAGACAGCAAGAGCAAGGAGGTGCGCATCGTCTTGGTGGAAGAGAAGCGCGAAGAAGGGCAGCGCCACACCACTCCTACCGTTTTGGCAGAAGTGACTATCACCACCGAGGGCAGCGACTGGAAGAAGTATCAGGCAACTCTCACCGCCTCTGCCGACTGCGAAAAGGCAAACCTGCAGTTGCTCTGCCTCACTACTGGTGTGATAGACGTAGATATGGTTTCACTCATGCCCGAAGACACCTACAAAGGTCATGGTCTGCGTCGTGACATGGTAGAGGCATTAGAAGGACTTAAGCCCAAGTTCATGCGTTTCCCCGGCGGATGCGTAGTGCATGGCGGTGGCGACGGCTTCTGGAACACCTACCGCTGGAAAACCACTATCGGTCCGAAAGAACAGCGCCGTGGCTTGAAGAACACATGGGGCTATCACCAGTCAATGGGATTAGGCTATTTCGAGTATTTCCAACTCTGCGAAGACATGGGCATGGAACCTCTCCCAATCTTGCCATGCGGCGTAAGTTGCCAAGGCACTAACGGCGGTTGGGGCATGAAAGGACAGGCTCAGGACGTTGTGCCTATGAGCGAAATGGACGAGTGGGTGCAGGATGCTCTCGACCTCATCGAGTGGGCTAATGGCGATGCCACAACCACATGGGGAAAGAAACGTGCCGAAGCAGGTCACCCCGAGCCATTCAACCTCAAATACCTCGGCATCGGCAACGAAGAAAAGATTACCCCCGAATTTGAAGAACGCTTCAAATATATGTATAATAAGGTATTGGAGAAATACCCCAACATCATCATCGTCGGCACGGCGGGTCCCGGCTCACACAAAGGTAACCCCGACTTCGACAACGGCTGGCGTCTTGCCGAGGAAATAGACCTTCCAATCCTCGACGAACACTACTACGAGCCACGCGACTACTTCCTCAACAATCAGCAGAACTACGACAACTACCCACGTGACCGCAAGACAAAAGTCTATCTTGGCGAATATGCGGCAAAGGACAAAAAGATGCTTGATGCGCTCTACGAAGCCCTCTACCTCTTAGGCATCGAAAGAAACGGCGACATCGTTACCATGACGAGTTACGCACCTCTCTTCGCCAAGAAGCACCACGAGAGTTGGAACCCCGACCTCATCTACTTCGACAACAGCCGAGTATATCTCACATGCAGTTACTACGTTCAGCAGATGTTCGGAACGACGTCGGGCAACTACTACTATGGCGATGTGGCAACATTCTCCGACGGCGACAAATACCAAGGCACATCCTGCGTTCTCAACACCGAAAAAGGCGAACTCTACATTAAAGTCGTGAACGCAAGCGACCAGCCAAAGACTGCCAACATAGACCTCGCCCGTTTCAAGAAACTCCCCAAGACAGCCGAGGTTATCACTATCAGCGGCGAGCCAGAGCAGGAAAACAACTATGATGCTCAACCTATCGCACCAAAGACCAGCAGCGTGAAAGTCGCTAAGCAAATGACCTTCACCGCCGAGCCTTACTCCTGCTCATCAATCAAGATTAAATTCTGACACCGTAACTGATAAGATTCTGACACAATAAACTGATAAAATTCTGATAAAACAACTGGTAAAACTTGGCGATAATTATTCTAAGATTTTAACAATAATCATTCTACAAATCTGACAATAATCATCTCCCAACATCACTCTAAAACGCTTTGCAAGGTAGTTGCAAAGCGTTTTTCATTTTCCCTATAAAGAGTTTCTCAACCACCCCACAAACCGCTTCTATATACCCTGCGGACTGACCTCCTTTCATAATATCCAACCACCCCCTTTCCTCATGCTCAGCCGTGCGCATCCTTAAAATTAAACTTAAATTTTATAAAATATAAGTTTAATTTTATAAAATCTAACCTATATTTTATAAAACATAACTTATGTTTTAATAATCCGCATGGCATAAATGGGCATCAGCAGACTGCTGGTCTGGGCATCGGCACACTATTGACATGGACATCGCCGATAAATAAATACCATGGATATGAACGATTAAGTCCGTTCTTGGTTATTCCTCCGATACGGTTCTTTCGAGCGGTTACTATCCCGTATAATTGATGTCACATTTGGCAGATTTATGTTTAATGGAATTTGCAATCCCGGACTTTGCAAAACAACTATCCCCCACCATTTAAGCCTATTGTAAATGCAGGTGTAAATCAGCACATTATGAAGTTATAAACACCCCTGTTAATAAGTTTTTGGATTTTTTTTGAATAAAATGTGGGGAATTGTGGGGGAAATGCTTATATTTGCACATCATTTGAAAAATGAGGGGCAGATGAGCAGGGGCAAAGCATGATAAATTGAGCGGAAAATATCAATAAATGAGATTTATAGGGGATTATCCAGCAAAGACCGATGCGAAGGGAAGGGTTTTTCTTCCTGCGGCATTTAGGAAGACGCTTGAAGCAATGGGCGAGCAAGGGCTTGTGTTGCGTCAAGACATGTTTCAGAAGTGTCTTGTGCTATACCCTAAATCCGTATGGGAGGCAGATTTGGAGGAGTTGAAGGGCAGTCTCAATAAGTGGAACAGGCAGCAACAGAACATTTTGAGGGAGTTTGTGCTTGGCGCTGACGAAATTGAACTTGACGCACAAGGCAGGTTGCTGATTTCCAAGAAGAAACTGCAAGACGCTGGCATAGAGAATGAGGTGCGTTTTCTGGCGATTGACGACCGCATTGAAATCTGGAGCAAGCAGGCATTGGAGGAGATAGAGAAAAATGCCGCCAGTCTTGGAGACGAACTGGAGGCGCTGCTGGGACAGACGGGTGCAAGTGGAATGAGGACAATATAGAACAGACGGCAATAATGGCAGAGCAGGAGGTCACATATCACGTTCCGGTGCTTTTGAAAGAGAGCGTTGACGGGCTGAACATTGGCAAGGGTGGCTGCTATGTGGATGTGACGTTTGGAGGCGGAGGGCATAGCCGTGAAATCCTGTCGAGGTTAGATGCCAGCGGACATCTTTACAGTTTTGACCAAGATGCAGATGCGGAACGTAATGCCGATGGATTTGACAGGGAGAAATTCACGTTTGTAAGGAGCAATTTCCGTTTTCTGAAAAGTTTCATGAAGTACCATGGAATCGAGCAAATTGACGGACTGCTGGCAGACCTTGGGGTGAGTTCGCACCACTTTGACGACTCGGGCAGAGGCTTCTCCTTCCGTTTCGACGGTATTCTTGACATGAGGATGAACCAAAGGGGCGGAAAGACTGCGGCAGATGTAGTGAATACATACGACGAGAAGCGTTTGGCAGACATCCTGTATCTGTATGGAGAACTGAAACAGAGCCGACGCATAGCAGCGGCTATCGTGAAGGCGCGGCAGGAGAAGAAAATAGATAAAACCGACGATTTCATCGGGATAATCAGCCCTTTTTTCCGCAGTGAGCGAGAGAAAAAAGACATGGCGAAAGTGTTCCAAGCACTGCGAATAGAAGTGAACCATGAAATGGATGCATTGCGAGACATGCTGAGGGGAGCAACGGAAATGCTGAAGCCGGGGGGGCGGTTGGTAGTGATTTCCTACCATTCGTTGGAAGACAGGATTGTGAAGAACTTGATGAAAACAGGCAATGTGGACGGCAAGGAAGACAAGGATTTCTTTGGTCGTGTAAACACTCCGTTCAGATTGGTTAATCGTCAAGTAATAGTGCCTTCCCCCGATGAAATGGCAAAAAATCCGCGCAGCCGCAGTGCAAAACTAAGGATTGCGGAGAAGATTTGAAGATAATGTCCACGCCTGAATGAAAGGCGATGAAGTGAGAGATACATACATTTATTAAAGGAGCATGGCTGACGAATAGCCGCAAGAAAAGAAGAGAATTATGTGGAAAAAGAAAAAGAATGAAAAAAGCGAACAGGAAGAACTGGAGCAGGTTCTTCCAGAGGATGTTGGGGATGAACTCGAACTAAAATCGGAAGACAAAGAGGCCGTAGAGGCGATGCGGAAATTCACCAATGACGACGACGATGACGACGACGTGGATTTTTCCGCAAAGTCTATTTTAGGCGGCGATTTTCTGATGAGCAAGTTTATGATGAAGCAGGTGGTATTTGTGATGTTTTGTGTGGTGCTGATGATATTGTATACTGGCAATCGTTATGACAGTCAGCAGGATGCGATATTGATAGACAGCCTTAGGGTGCGGTTGCAGGAGGTGAAGTATAATGTGCTGACGCAATCAAGCGAATTGATGAACCTCACAAGGCAGTCGAATGTGGAGCGAATGCTAAGGGTTACGGGCGACAGCACACTGCACAACTCTATCACTCCGCCTTATCTCATAAAGGCAGACGGCAAACGGCGGTTGACAGAGGGCGGGCAGCCAAAAGAGGTTATGGTAGACTCGGTTAAACAAGATACAAATAGAAGTAAGAAGAATGAAATTTGACAAGAAATACATAAATACTCGCATCACGGTGATAGTGGTAATTGCGGCTCTGCTAATGGTCGCAATAGTTACTCGTGCGGTCATCACGGCAACAGCACAGAATGAAAAGTGGAAGAAGTTAGGTGCGGTGAGTGTGAGCGATACAATGGAGTTGAAGCCAAACCGTGGAAACATACTGAGTGCTGACGGTCAGCTGATGGCAAGCAGTCTGCCTGATTATAAGGTGTATGTAGATTTTTTGGCAGGAATAGAAAGCATCGATTCTATCGGACAAAATAAGGAGAAAATCAAAGTTTATAATTCAGAGCAGTTGGCGAAAAAAGATACGATGTGGTGGGATAATATCGACAGCATCAGTATTGGATTAGAGAAGATATGTCCTCGATATACGTCCAAGGAATACAAGGAGCAACTACTAAAAGGACTTGCAGAAAGAAAACGTTATTGGGAGGTATGCCCTCATGTAGTCCTTAACTTTATACAATACAATGAGTTGATAAAGTTGCCTATATTCAATATGAAGAACCGCAACCGCAGTGGAATGGTGGTGGAACTTCGCAACAACCGCAACAAGCCTTTTGGGTCGCTGGCAAAGCGTACTCTCGGCGAAATGTACGGTGCTAAGGACTCTGCACGTTCTGGCTTGGAGTTGGCGTATGACTCGCTGCTACGTGGAGAACCCGGGAAAAAACATAGAAAAAAAGTGCTGTCAAAATATCTGTCAATCATTGACAAAGAGCCTGTGGACGGTTATGACCTCGTCAGCACTATTGATGTGAGCATGCAGGACATTTGCGAGAGCGCATTGAGAGAGAAACTGCATGAACTTGAAGCCTCAATGGGTGTTGTTGTGCTGATGGAAGTGAAGACTGGCGATGTCAAGGCGATAGTGAACCTCGTGCGATATGATGACGGCAACTATTATGAGGCACAGAATTTTGCCCTTGCCGCACTTATGGAGCCGGGGTCTACATTCAAGACTGCATCTATTATGGTGGCACTTGACGATGGATATATCACCGTGAATGACTGGGTAGATACAGGCAATGGTATATGCAATATGTATGGGGCGAAGATGAAAGACCACAACTGGGCAACACGAGGCGGATATGGTCCAATAGATGTGCCGCATACGCTGATGTATTCAAGCAATGTGGGTGTAAGCAAGTTGATAGACAAGCACTATCATCATCAGCCTCATAAGTTTGTAGAGGGGCTTAGGCGTGTTGGCATTGGCACACCTCTCGGACTTCCATTCAACGGTGCGGCAGACCCAGTCATCCGTATGCCGAAGGAGGATAAGAGCAACTGGTCTAACACTGCGTTGGCGTGGATGTCAATCGGTTACGAAACGCAGATACCGCCTATCAGCACGGTGGCTTTCTACAACGCCATTGCCAACGGAGGCAAAATGGTGCGACCTCGCTTTGTGAAGGGTATAGAGAAGAATGGAGAAATGGTGGATGAGTTTCCTGTGGAGGTGATAAAGTCAAGCATTTGCAAGCAGTCGACATTGGAAGATATACAGAACATCCTGTACCGAGTGGTGAATGACAAGGAAGGTCTTGGAAAGCGAGCAGGAAACCCATATTTCCACGTGAGCGGAAAGACTGGCACGGCGCAGGTGGCTGGCAAGGGAGGATATAAGGGCGGTCAGAATGAACACTTGGTGAGTTTCTGTGGATATTATCCGTCGGAAGAACCGAAGTATTCGTGCATCGTCGCTATCCGACATTCGTATTATGTGGCGAGTGGTGGCGGTCAGGCTGGTCCTGTATTTTCGAAGATTGCACAGAGAATATACTCCAAAAACGTGACGACAGACCTTAATTTGGCAAAAGACTCTATGGCTGTGCCTGTTCCGTCAGTAAAGACAGGTAATGTAATGGCTGCACGCTATGTGCTTGATGAGTTGGGATTGAAGTCAAAAGGCGGTGGCTATGAGTGGGGAACTGCGTCGATAAATGGGGATAGCGTGAATTTTCACCCTTTGCAGACGAGCGACCAGACAGTACCCAATGTCATGGGCATGGGAGCAAGGGATGCCGCATACGCATTGGGAAGCAGAGGATTGAAAGTGAGAATGAAAGGGCGTGGGAAGGTGGTGCATCAGAGCATCGCAGGTGGAAGTAGAGTGGTAAAGGGACAGACGGTGCTGATAGAAATGAATTGAGAAATGATAACAGTAAATCGGATAAGATGAAATTAGAAAATCTTGTGAAAGGGCTTGATGTCCTCGAAGTGAAAGGCGACTTGCAGCGTGAGATTGGCGGTGTACAGATAGACTCACGCCGCATAACAGATGATGACCTTTTCATTGCTGTGACTGGTACAGTGGCAAATGGCCATAATTATATAAGCAAGGCAATAGAAAATGGGGCTGTGGCTGTGCTGTGTGAGGTTATCCCTGCGGATATTGCGGAGGATATCACATATATAAAGGTAGAGAACACAGAGCAGATGGTAGGTCAGGTTGCAACAACATTCTATGGTAATCCGACAGAAAAACTGAAATTGGTTGGCGTTACAGGCACTAATGGAAAGACCACTATTGCTACCGTGCTGTACGAAATGTTCCGCAGAATGGGGCATAAAGCAGGGTTGTTGTCTACTGTTGTGAACTACATAGACGGCGAAGCAATACCTACTGAACATACAACGCCCGACCCTATCACACTCAATGCTTTGTTGGCACGCATGGTTGAGGCTGGCTGTGAATATGCCTTTATGGAGGTGAGCAGCCATAGTGTTGTGCAGAATCGCATCGGAGGACTGAAGTTTGCAGGCGGATTGTTCACGAACATAACACGCGACCATCTTGACTACCATAAGACATTTGACAACTACATAAAAGCAAAGAAGCAGTTCTTTGATAATCTGCCTGTTGAGGCTTTCGCCGTCACTAATATAGATGACAAAAATGGCATGGTGATGATGCAGAATACTAAGGCGCAGGTAAAGACTTACTCGGTGCATAGCCCTGCTGATTTCAGAGCAAAGATTGTGGAGTGCCATTTTGAGGGTATGTATTTGGAAATCAATGGTAAAGAAGTCGGTGTACAGTTTATTGGCAAATTCAATGTCAGCAATCTTTTGGCTGTGTATGGAGCGGCTATAATGCTTGGCAAGGATGAGCATGAAGTGTTGGTGGCATTGAGCGCAATGAAACCTGTGAATGGGCGCTTTGAGGCACTCCGCTCACCGTCGGGATATACTGCTATTGTCGACTATGCCCATACTCCAGACGCACTCGAAAATGTGCTGAATGCCATTCACGGAGTGTTGAATGGGAAGGGTCAGGTGATTACAGTGTGCGGTGCAGGAGGAAACAGAGACAAAGGCAAGCGTCCGCTAATGGCTCGTGAGGCAGTGAAACAGAGTGATAAGGTAATTATCACAAGCGACAATCCGCGTTTTGAAGAACCACAAGACATTATCAATGATATGCTTGCAGGTCTTGATGACGAGCAGATGAAGAAGGTCATTGCCATTGCCGACCGCAGACAAGCAATCAAAACAGCGTGTCTGATTGCTCAACAAGGAGACGTAATCCTCATAGCAGGCAAGGGGCATGAAGACTATCAGGATATAAAGGGAGTGAAGTATCACTTCGATGATAAGGAAGAGGTAAAAGCCTGTTTCTGAGAAGATAAAAAGGAATAGTTAACGATAAATAGTAGAGCCGTGTTATATAATTTGTTCAAGTATCTTGATAATCTAAACATCCCGGGAGCAGGAATGTTCAGTTATGTGTCATTTAGAGCGTTGGCATCATTGATTTTGTCTCTTATAATATCAATGGTAGCAGGGGAATACTTCATAAAATATATGCGTAAAAGAAAGCATATAGAGGCGGCTCGTGACGCATCCATAGACCCATACGGAGTGCAGAAGAAGGGCGTGCCGTCTATGGGAGGTGTCGTGATACTTACAGCAGTGCTTGTGCCTGCTCTTTTACTTGGGCGGTTGGAAAATGTGTATATGATTTTGCTGATATGTACAATCTCTTTCTTTGGTTTTCTTGGGTTTTTGGACGACAAAAAGAAATTGGCTGGCAACAAAGACGGGCTTTCACCACGTTGGAAAATGCTGGGTCAATTGCTGTTTGGCATAATTATAGGTATGGTGCTATGGCAAAGTCCATCGGCAGTGGTTCGGGAAAATGTAGAGAGGGAGATTGGAAATAAAACCGTTGTGTACCATAAGAGTGAAGCGAGGAAAAGTACGGTCACGACTGTGCCATTCTTCAAAAATAACAACTTTGACTATTACGAAGTGTTCGGATTTATCAAAGACGGAAAGACAAAGCGTGCGTGCGGCTGGGTGCTTTTTGTGCTTGTGACGACTTTCGTAATAGCCGCTGTAAGCAACGGGGCAAATCTCAACGACGGCATGGATGGCATGTGTGCAGGTAATTCCGCTATTATAGGTGTGACGTTAGGTATATTAGCATACGTGAGCGGTCATATTCAGTTTGCCAGTTATCTGAATGTGATGTACATTCCGGGGTCAGAAGAAATACTTGTCTTTCTGTGTGCTTTTGTTGGGGCATTGGTCGGTTTTCTGTGGTACAATGCGTATCCTGCGAAGGTGTTTATGGGCGACACAGGAAGTTTGGCGATTGGAGGAGTTATCGCAGTTACTGCCATAATCATACATAAGGAATTGCTGCTGCCTATTCTTTGTGGCATCTTCCTTATGGAGAGTGTTTCTGTGATGTTGCAAGTGGCATACGCAAAGAAAGGAAATGCTAAAGGGCAGAAATGGAGAGTCTTTAAGCGAGCGCCATTCCACGACCACTATCGTCACAAAATGGAAGACGGCGTGAAGTATCTGATAAAGAGACCCAAAGGACTGCTGTTTGAATCGATGATTACTACAAGATTTTGGATTGTCACGATTCTGCTCGCTGCAATCACTATAATAACGTTAAAAATAAGATAGGATATAAGATGAAAAGGATAGTTGTACTTGGCGCTGCGGAAAGCGGTGTAGGAGCAGCGGTATTGGCAAAGAAAGAAGACTTTGATGTGTTCGTTAGCGACATGTCGAACATTAAGGATAAATATAAAAAACTCCTTAATGAGAAAGAAATCGTCTGGGAAGAAGGACAGCACACGGAAACTCTTATACTCAATGCTGACGAGGTCATAAAGAGTCCGGGGATACCTGATACTGCTCCTATGATTGTGAAACTCAAAGAGAAGAACATACCGATAATCTCTGAGATTGAGTTTGCTGGTCGATACACCGACGCACGCATGATTTGCATTACAGGAAGTAACGGTAAGACAACGACAACGTCTCTGATTTATCATATCTTGAAAAATGCTGGCTATAATGTAGGTTTGGCAGGTAATATCGGAAGCAGTCTCGCATTGCAGGTGGCAGAGAAAGATTATGACTATTATGTCATAGAGTTGAGCAGTTTCCAACTCGACAATATGTATGAGTTCAAGGCTGACATTGCTGTGCTGATGAACATCACGCCCGACCATCTTGACCGCTACAATTTCAAGATGCAGAACTACGTAGATTCTAAGATGCGTATCATTCAGAACCAGACGGAAGATGATGCTTTCGTCTTTTGGAATGATGACCCAATCGTATCAGCGGAACTGAAGAAATATAACATAAAGGCTAAACTATGTCCGTTCAGCGAGTTCAAAAGCGATAGCGTCATTGGATATGTGGATGAGGATGAGTATGTTATTGAAAGTCCGACACCTTTCAACATGGAGCAGGAAGAACTGGCATTGAGAGGAAAGCATAACCTTTACAATTCTCTTGCCGCAGGTATTGCTGCCGACATTGCAGGTGTCAGCAATGAGAAAATTCGCGATGGACTAAAAACATTCGAGGGTGTGGAACATCGTTTGGAGAAAGTTGGCAGAGTACGTGGGGTTGAGTTCATTAACGATTCCAAAGCCACCAATGTAAATGCCTGTTGGTATGCCCTTGACAGCATGCGTACCCCAACAGTGCTTATTTTAGGAGGCAAGGACAAAGGCAACGACTATTCAGAGATTTTCGACCTCGTGAGGGAGAAGTGTATCGGTCTTGTATTTTTAGGTGTAGACAACACGAAACTGCATGCGGCATTCGATGATTTCGGCATTCCTGTGGCAGATGTGAAAAGCATGAAGGATTGTGTGGACGAGTGCTTCAAGATGGCAAAACCCGGCAGTACTGTTCTGTTGAGCCCCTGCTGTGCCAGCTTCGATTTATTCAAGAATATGGAGGACAGAGGAGAGCAATTTAAGGAGTGCGTCAAACGATTGTGATATATTCCCGTAAGTAAACACCGTATGTCGCCATATCGACACACCGTTTATCGAATTTGCGGTAAACCGTTTATCGAAAATGCGATACACCGTGTTCAACTTGGGAGGTCGTTTGTGTAATATACAACACAGAGAAAAAGTAGTAAAAATATATAAAGAATTGAATTGAAATATGGGAGCATTTGTCGGTAAATTATTCAAGGGGAACCTTTTCAAAGGCGACAAGGGAGTATGGATGATATATTTCTTCCTGTGCATGATTTCTCTTGTGGAAGTGTATAGCGCATCAAGCCGATTGACGTTTGATGGCGGACATCATTGGGGACCAATGGTAAGTCAGGCAGGATTTCTGCTGTTTGGATTTATAATAATTTTATTTGTACATCGCATACCATGCAAGTGGTTCATGCTGTTCCCGTTTGTTCTGCTGCCTGCGGCTATATTACTGCTATTTTACACCGCTGTTTTTGGTGGAGGAAGCGAGATAAATGACACGCACCGCTGGATTGTCATAGGCTCAATAAGTTTCCAGCCTTCCGAAATAGCCAAGGCGGCATTGCTGATGACAACAGCCATGGTCTTGGCTAAAACTCAAACGGAAAAGGAGGAGATTGTGAGAGGCAAAAAGCGTAAGATTGTTGGAGCTATCAAGGGAAAACGATACCTTGCTTTCGCCATTATTGGTGGAGCCGCCATTATTGTGTGTGGCTTGATTATGATGGACAATATGTCAACAGCAATGATGCTCTTCTTTGTGGTAGTGATAATGATGTTTATCGGTCATGTTCCTCGCGATTTGATGTTCAAGGGTCTATTCGGGATTTTTTGTGCAGGAGCATTGCTCGCATTAGTCGCCTACACCGTACCCGAGGACGTTCTCGTGGAAGTGCCAATGTGCAAGCGATTGGTAACTGTAAAGCATCGTTTGGAACGAATGTTCGGAAAAGAAGATGCCACAGCCAAGCAGAATGAGTATAAAACGGAAACACAAATCTTGCTTGACGACAAACACTCTCAGACGACATACGCCTTTATTGCCGTGGCAAACTCTAACGTGATTGGCAGAGGTCCCGGCAACTCCATACAACGAGATTTTCTGCAACATGCTGAGTCTGACTTCATCTATGCCATCATCGTGGAAGAATTAGGCATTGTGGGGGCGCTATTCGTGGCATTCCTCTATCTCGTGCTACTCATCCGTGTGGGTAGAATAGCACAGCGATGTCCTAATTTCTTCACGGCATATCTAATCTTAGGGTTCGGCATAATGATGGTGCTTCAAGCATTTGTCAATATGGGAGTAGCAGTCGGACTGCTTCCTGTGACTGGGCAAACTTTGCCTCTTATCAGTAAGGGAGGAACATCCATTCTCATTACAAGTTTTTATATCGGAGTGATACTGAGCGTAAGCCGATATGCCGAAAAGAAAGAACAAAATGCTCCATTGGTTGAGGCTATACCAAATGGAGAAACGAGCGAGTATTACACAGACGGTGCGATGTCATAAGGTCAAAAGTGTGGTTTCTATGCTTTTTTAGAGAGTAAATTAGTGATTTATTGGCATTTATGATTTATAATTCATAAATTATTTGTATTTTTGTCAATTAAAACAAACTTTACGGAGGGGAGCAGATTTGAAAACGGAGGTAAACAAAACTTTAAGGGTCATCGTGAGTGGCGGTGGAACAGGGGGACATATATTCCCGGCTGTTTCGATTGCTAATGCAATAAAAGCACAGCATCCTGAAGCGGAGATTTTGTTTGTCGGCGCTCTGGGGCGCATGGAAATGCAGCGTGTACCGTCTGCTGGCTATAAGATTGTTGGCCTGCCTGTGCGTGGACTTATCCGCCCTCTGTGGAGTCCCAAGAATATCGGCGTAATGCTCGATTTCTTGAAAAGCAAGAAACAGGTAAAGAAGATTCTAAAAGATTTTCAACCCGATGTTGCTGTGGGAGTGGGAGGATATGCGTCTGCCCCAACGCTTAACGCTGCCTATGCAATGGGCATCCCTTGCTTAATCCAAGAGCAGAATTCATACGCCGGAGTAACAAACAAATCATTAGCAAAGAAGGCTCAGAAAGTATGTGTAGCATATAGTGGAATGGAACGCTTTTTCCCTGCAGACAAGATAATAATGACTGGCAATCCTGTACGTCAGAATTTGCTTGATGCGAAAGTCACGAAAGAAGAAGCACGCCAAAGTTTTGGATTGCAGCCAGACAAGAAGACAGTGCTGATTATCGGTGGAAGCCTTGGAGCAAGGACTGTCAACGAGAGCGTTCTGACCCATCTGGACGACATACGCAACAGTGATGCACAGTTCATTTGGCAGACAGGAAAGTTCTATAAAGAAAGCATAGATGAGGCGTTGAGCAAAACTGATGCTGTAAGCAATCTGAAAGTCTTGGATTTCATTAGCAATATGGACAACGCATACGCAGCGGCAGACATTGTTGTCAGTCGTGCAGGAGCAAGTTCCATATCCGAACTCTGTCTGCTTGGCAAACCTTGTGTGTTAGTGCCATCGCCCAATGTGGCGGAAGACCATCAGGCAAAGAATGCCCGTGCTTTGTCATCGAAAGACGCAGCAATCTTCGTTGCAGACAAGGATGCAAAAGATACGCTGATAGGCATTACCCTCGCAACGATTGCAGATGATAAGAAGTTATCATCGCTAAGCGAGAATGTGAAGAAGCAGGCATTTCATAATTCCGCAGATGTGATAGCAGAAGAGGTTTATAAACTTGCAGTTGAATACAAAAAGAAGAAAGCGTGATACAGACAAAAGATATAAAATCAGTATATTTCATCGGTGCAGGAGGCATTGGCATGAGCGCCTTGGTAAGGTATTTCCTTGCCAAAGGATATAATGTGGGTGGCTACGACAAGACACCAAGCGAATTGACCAACAAACTCATAGAAGAAGGGGCGAGAATACACTACATTGAGGATGTTGAAGCGATAGACGAATGTTTCAAAGACAAAGCAAGCACATTGGTGGTATATACCCCAGCCATCCCTTCCGACCACAAGGAACTGGTGTATTTCAGTAATAATGGCTTCGATGTGCAGAAGCGCGCCCAAGTTTTAGGCTTCCTCACTCAGTCACACAAAGGTTTGTGCGTAGCAGGTACACATGGAAAGACCACAACCTCCACAATGCTTGCCCATCTTCTGCATCAGAGCCATGTGGGTTGCAACGCATTCCTCGGTGGCATATCAAAAAACTATGGAACAAACTACATTCTTTCCAACAGCGACTATGTTGTAATAGAGGCAGATGAGTTTGACCGCTCTTTCCATTGGTTGCATCCATACATGACGGCAATCACAGCAACCGACCCCGACCATTTGGACATCTACGGAACTAAGGAGGCATATCTTGAAAGTTTCCGCAAATACACCACGCTCATTCAGCCAGAAGGCGCACTCGTTATCCACAAAGAGCTGGAAATGCAAGCCGATGTGCAGGAAGGAGTGAAAGTGTATGAGTATTCACGCACAGAGGGCGATTTCCATGCAGAAAACATCCGCATCGGTGGCGGAGAAATATTCTTCGACTTCGTTCATCCCGATGGCGTTGTGAAAGACATACAGTTAGGAGTGCCTGTCAGCATCAATATCGACAACGGCATTGCCGCAATGGCACTCGCAATGTTGAATGGAGTTACAGAGGAAGAACTACGTAACGGCATGAAGAGTTTCTCAGGCGTTGACCGTCGCTTTGACTTCAAGGTCAAAAATAACAAAATGGTATTCCTTAGCGACTATGCACATCATCCAAACGAGATAGAGCAGAGTGTAAAGTCTATCCGCGAACTCTATCAAGACAAGAGGATTGCCGCTATTTTTCAACCGCATCTGTATACTCGCACTCGTGATTTCTACAAAGACTTTGCCTCTGCTTTGTCATTGCTCGATGTGGTATATCTGTGCGACATATACCCTGCGCGTGAGTTGCCGATAGAAGGAGTAACAAGCAAACTCATATATGACAATCTTCGTAATGGCATGGAAAAACACCTCATTCACAAAGAAGATGTGCTTGACGTGGCAAAGAAACATGATTTTGACGTGCTAATTTCATTGGGAGCAGGAGATATAGAGGATTTTGTACCTCAAATAACGAAAACACTTTTAGAAATCGAATAAAGATGAAACTAAGCAAAATAATAAAAGTAACGCTGCTGTCACTGCTTTCGGTAGGACTTATAGTATATATAATGTATGCTATGCTCTTTTTGTCTGCTCCAGACGAAAATGCACGATGCGTTGATGTGGAACTGATTGTCAAGCAAGATTCCGAGACGCCGTTTCTTATTGCATCGGATGTAGAAAATCTGCTAAAAGATGCACACGTATATCCGAAAGGAATGCTTATGAAGGATGTCAATACAAAGAGAATAGAAGAAGCGGTACAGAAGAATGAATATGTGTCGAAAGTGGAATGCTATAAATCCGCAGACAACAAACTATGTGTAAAGGTAGAGTTACGTACACCTATAATGTATGTTGTTCCTGACGGACAGGACGGCTATTTCATTGATGCACAAGGAAAAATTATCCCCAACAAGAATTATGTAGAGAACCTTATCACTGCATCTGGCACCATAGACGAAAAATACGCAAGTACCAAACTCGCTGAGTTCGGACAGTTCCTTTGCAATAACGAGTTTTGGGATAATCAGATAGAGCAGATTTATGTACAGAAAAACAGAAAAGGAGAGAGCGTCATAGAACTCGTTCCACGAGTGGGTGACCACATCGTTTCTCTCGGCACAATAGATGACTACGAGCGTAAATTGCGGAAACTAAAAACTTTTTATGAGAAAGCAATGACTACTGTGGGGTGGAACAAATACGCCAAAGTAAGTTTAGAATATGGCAACCAAATCATCTGTAAAAAAAGATGACACAAAGATAAAGCAAACAATAAAAGAAAATAAAATCACAATATATGGCAGTTACAGACAAGGATTTCATTGTAGCGATAGAGTTAGGCTCTTCCAGAATTTCTGGTATCGCTGGTAAGAAGAAGGACGGCACCATGCACATTCTGGCATACGCAGAAGAGAAAACGGCAGGATGTATCAAGCGTGGTGTGGTCTATAATATAGAGAAGACTTACCAAAGCATCAATAGTATAATAGCAAAGTTGGAGGCTGCTCTGAAGACTAAGATTACTCGTGCATACGTCGGTCTTGGCGGACAGTCTGTTCGCTCTTACAGATGCATCATTAAGCGTAATATGCTGACGCAGAGTTATATAACGAATGAGGCTATAGACTCTATACGTCAAGAGAGTTATGAAATACCATTTGGAGACTATGAGGTTTTGGAGAATTTCCCACAGGAGTTCATCGTTGATTCAAGCAGCATAGCCGACCCCGTAGGTGTCATGGGTACTAATATCGAGGGAGAGTTCTTGGATATTATTGCTAATCAGAACCTTAGTTCTAACATCGACACGGTGTTTGCTCATACAGATGTTGATGTATTAGAGAAATTTATATCGCCTTTGCAACTTGCCAACAACGTGCTGACGGATGCTGAAAAGCGCTCTGGTTGTGCATTGGTTGATTTAGGTGCAGACACAACAACCCTTGTTGTATATAAGAACAACATCGTCCGCTACCTTGTCACTATCCCACTGGGTAGCAACAACATAAACAAAGACCTTTCTACGTTGCAGATAGACGAGGCAGAAACAGAGGATGTGAAATTGAAGTATGGCGACGCATGTCAAGATGCCGATATGTCTGACGAAATCGAACCTCAGTATTATACTACCTCCGATGGTCGCCAAATGGATATATCATTGATAAAGAACGTCATAGAAGCACGTGTGGGAGAAATTATCGCTAATGTCAGTTCGCAGATTATCAACTCCAATTATAGCGACATGTTGCTTGCAGGCATCGTTCTCACGGGAGGCGGCTGTCGCATGAAGAATATAACAAAGGCGTTTGTCAACACTACAAAAATTGACAAGGTGCGTATTGCGAACAAAGTAAATCAAACAATCGTAAAGACATCTAACGCTTCAGGCATTACGCTTGACAACTCACAGACTAATACCATTGTTTCACTCCTTCTTGCTGGCACAGAATCATGCGGCGGCGATGCATTCGACGGAAATCCAAATATGTTTGAGCAACAGACAAGAGAGGAGGAACGCCAAAGGGCTATGGCAGAAGCCAAAGCGGCAGCAGAGGCAGAGGCACAAGACGCTATCGCATTCGACGACATAAAGAAAGAAATCCGCTCGGCATTTGACAAAGTACAAAAGCAGAAGTTTGAACTCGACAAATACGGGCAAGACAAGAAGGTGCGTCAGAGGGCCAAAGATATGTCTATCAACATTTTGGATGAGACTATCGGAGAGAAGTATG
Source organism: Prevotellaceae bacterium (assembly GCA_022508665.1). Lineage (GTDB taxonomy): Bacteria > Bacteroidota > Bacteroidia > Bacteroidales > Bacteroidaceae > Minthosoma. The sequence goes on from JAFLUT010000016.1 coordinate 32,024, forward strand.
AAAATGCTGTAAAAGCCCTTGAAGGCAAAGACAAGTTCAAGCAGAGCCTTAAAGAGGGCGCAGATTTGGCAGAAATGCTCAAAAATGCCGTGGATGAGTTAACAGATATGGTTAATAAGGCAAACCGTGAGAATAGCATGTGGGGACGTTTTAAGCGCACCCTCAATGACATTGTAAGTGAAGACAATAACTAAGACAAATACTGAATTAATATGGCAGAAACAGAAGATATTGGTGTTTTCAACTTTACGAAAGGCACTACAAGCATAATAAAAGTTATCGGAGTTGGTGGCGGTGGCAGTAACGCAGTTAACCACATGTATAACGAGGGCATCCACGATGTCACATTCGTTGTTTGCAACACAGACAATAAGGCTTTGCAGGATTCTCCTGTGCCAGAAAAGATACAACTCGGTAGCGAAGGTCTCGGTGCAGGCAACCGTCCAGAACGTGCGCGCCATGCCACAGAAGAGTCTATCGAGGCAATAAAGAATATGCTTTCCGACGGCACTAAAATGGCATTTATAACAGCCGGCATGGGTGGAGGTACAGGTACAGGCGCCGCCCCTCTCATCGCTAAGACAGCCAAGGACATGGGTATCCTTACGGTCGGCATCGTTACAATTCCATTCCGTTGGGAAGGCAATAAAAAGATAGACCAAGCGCTCGACGGCGTAGAGGAAATGAGCAAGAATGTTGATGCCCTCCTCGTTATCAACAATGAGCGTCTGCGTGAAATTTATCAGGATTTCACTGTGATGAAAGCCTTTGCCAAGGCGGACGACACGCTATGCAATGCTGCACGCTCCATTGCTGAAATCATCACGATGCACGGAATTATAAACCTCGACTTCAACGACGTAAGCACCGTGCTGAAAGATGGCGGTGTGGCGATAATGAGTACAGGATATGGCTCGGGCGAAGGACGTGTAACCAAAGGTATCAATGATGCCCTCAATTCTCCACTCCTCAACAACAACGACATCTACCGTGCCAACAAAATCCTTCTCCGTATCTCTGTTCCCGACGAAAACGGCGACGGTAACAGCGCCCTCATGATGGAGGAAATGAACGAGGTCAACGAGTTTATGAACAAAATCATGAATGAGGATGTCGAGACAAAATGGGGACTCTCAGTCGACCCTGCGCTTACCGACCAAATAAAAATCACTATCCTTGCCACTGGATTTGGTGTCGAAGATATTGACTCCGACGAACTTGGCAACCGCCTCGTTGCTCGAGACAAAGAACAGCAACAGCGTGATGCCGAGGAAGCAGAAGTTCAAGCTGAACGTGCCAGCCGTCGTGAGCGCATCTATGGCCCAGAGAAAAACCGTCAGAAAATTCGTCGCCCCCTCTACTGCTACATTTTCAAGGAGGAAGACCTCGACAATGCTGACGTAATAAGCATGGTCGAGACATCGCCTACCTACAAACGTTCCAAGGAGACACTGCGACAATTAACAGACATTGGCAGCAAAATAAACGTATCTGAACCTATGACAATCACGTTCCAATAAAGAAAATTCAAATCACCTGCAAGCATTATTGGATGTGTGACGAAAGCAATGTATATATCCAAGGCGAATTTATAAAATAACATCTGTTCGACGAAAAGATATTTATGGGTCATAGAAGTTTTCGAGTCCACGTTAAACAGTTTAACGTTGCCCAAACTACCCTTTTACTGTTCAGAACGACAACGGCGCACCTCTGAAACGCCCTGCCGTTCAC
>JAFLUT010000017.1 GCA_022508665.1 Prevotellaceae bacterium
ATAGTCAGCCGTGACAAATTATAATCGTCAGCCAATGCAGATTATCTATGCCGGCTGTTGTCTACTAGGTCGCTCAGCCGCTGTCAGCGTTTGAGGGGAAGGAGCGGCATCGTGAGTGGGTGAAGAACTGTCAGCAAATTACTTTTAGAGGCAAGAGGCTATTAAACAATGAAAGATATTGCTTATATCAGATGTTTTGTGTACATTTGCCAAGAAATTTTTATTGTATGAAAAGAACCATTCTATCATTTTTCACTGCCACAACAATGTTTTTTGGCATGTGCATCGCAACACAGGCGCAGGCTGTTCCCGAAGTTAAGTGGGATGCCAAAAGCCTTATCATAAACGGCAAAAGGGTGGCTCCTGTAATGGGCGAGATACACTATTCACGACTTCCGAAGGAGGAGTGGGCGACCGAACTTCACAAGATGAAGGAGGGCGGAGTGACGCTCGTTGCCAACTATGTCTTTTGGAATCACGTTGAGGAAGAAGAGGGCATATTCGACTGGAGCGGGCAGCGGTCGCTGAGGGAGTTTTTGGAGTGCTGCAAAAGTGAGGAACTGCCAGTAGTTCTGCGCATCGGGCCTTTCTGTCATGGCGAGGCACGCAATGGCGGCATACCCGACTGGGTGGTGGATAAGGGCATGAAACTGAGGTCGGAAGACCCTCAATTTCTTCATTATACGGAAGTGCTTTACAGGCAGATTTTCACGCAGGTGCAGGGCTTGCAGTGGAAGGACGGAGGGCCTGTCATCGCTTGCCAATTCGACAATGAATACCGTGGTTCTGGCTCTTATCTCATGGCACTGAAACGCATTGCCCTCGGCATAGGTTTCGACCTGCCTTTCTACACTCGCACAGGGTGGCCAGAACTCAGCAAGCCTGTGCCTTTTGGCGAAATGATACCGCTCTATGGCGACTATGCCGACGGATTTTGGGAGCGTAGCCTCGAAGAGACGGCTGGCAACTATTGGCAGGCTTTCAACTTCAAGGCTTTCCGCTCGTCAACCGCTATCGCAAGCGAGCAGATAGACTACTCTGGCGACAATCCGTCGAATGCGCAGACAGAGGAATATCCTTATTTCACTTGCGAACTGGGAGGAGGCATGATGACCAGTTATCATCGCCGAGTGTACCTCTATCCCGAGGACGCATATTCGCTCGCCATAGTGAAGTTGGGCAGCGGTTCTAATCTGTTGGGATATTACATGTATCACGGCGGTACAAACCCCGACGGCAAACTGACCTATCTGAATGAGAACCAACGTACAAAGGTCACTAACTACAACGACCTGCCAGTAAAGACATACGACTTCCAAGCCCCACTCGGAGAGTTTGGACAGAAAAATCCTCATTATTACACTCTGAGGAAACTCCACCTCTTCATGCACGACTTTGCAGAAGAACTCGCACCTATGGAGGCGACTTTCCCAAATGCCGACAAGCCTGCGAAGAAAGGCGATGATTCATATCTGCGGTGGGCATATCGCAGCGACGGCGGCAACTCTGCTTTCATCTTCATCAACAACTATGAGCGTCTGCAAAACCTCACAGCAAAGAAGGTGCAGTTCGACGTATGCGGCGTGCAACTGCCCAAACTGACCATTCCGGCAGGAACGATGTGCATCTTCCCTATCAACGTGGCAAACATACGATATGCTACAGCACAACTCATAGCACGCCGAAACGGCAACATCTATATGGAGCAAATCCCCGGCATACCTACTGACATCGCCATAGACGGCAAAGTGCTGAAGAACGTGAAAGCCAAGGGATTAAGCAAGCCCGTATATAAGAATATATATCTGCTCAACAGCCACGATGCAGCGCATCTATTCCTCGCCGAGCCTGCAACAGGGAACGCTAACCCTGTTCCTCTGCACTTCCAGAAAACGAAAGAGGCACACGGCACACGGCAGATAACCATAGGAGTGAACAAGGTGGCGGAAGAACCAACCGATGCGGATTTCGACAATGCCGCCACATATACTATCACCCTTCCCGCTGAGCGTGATGACAAACTGCTGAAAATCAACTATCAAGGCGACTGCGCACGCCTATACGCCAATGGTCGCCTCATAGATGACAACTTCTACAACGGTCGCCCCTTCCTCTATGGGCTATGGCGACTGCCGAGCGATGTAGAACAACTGGAACTACGCATACTCCCTATGCAAGAGAATGCACCTATCTATTTCCCACGAGAAGCAGACACAACTGTCGGGGAGAGGGTGGACGCAGTCACAATGGAACAGTTATGACACATTTTTCAGCAATATAACGCAGACATGGAAACAAAAAAACAGCAGCAAATAGTTAGGCGGTACTATCAATATCTGAAATTGGAGAAGGCGAGTTCGGACAATACGCTGGATGCGTATATGCGTGACCTTGACAAGTTTCTGCGTTTTGCGAAAGATGAGGGCAAAAGCATAGATGAGGTGAAACTGGAAGACCTGCACAACTTCTCATCCCTAATGTGCGACATAGGCATCAGTCCTCGCTCGCTGTCACGCATACTTTCAGGCGTGAGGAGTTTCTACCATTTTCTCGTGCTGAGTGACATCATCGAGATAAACCCAACCGAACTGTTGGAGTTCCCTAAAAAGTCAAAACATCTGCCCGACGTGCTGACAGTGGAGGAGATAGACGCCATTGAGGCTGTCATAGACCTCAGCGACCCCGAAGGACAGCGCAACAAGACTATTATCGAGACGATGTTCAGTTGCGGACTGCGTGTCAGCGAGATTATCAGCCTGAAACTCAGCAACCTCTTCCTCGAAGATGAGTTCATAAAGGTTGAGGGCAAGGGGTCAAAGCAACGTTTAGTGCCTATATCGGCAAAGGCTGTACGAGAATTGAAGATGTATTTTCTCGACCGCAACATGCTGTCGGTGCCGATAGAATATGAAGACTACGTGTTCATCAGCCGCCGCAGGAAAAAGCCGCTGACACGAGTAATGGTTTTTCTGATGATTAAAGAACTTGTGGCGAAAGCAGGAATAAAAAAGACTGTTTCTCCGCACACATTCCGCCATTCGTTTGCCACTTCGCTGCTTGAGGGCGGAGCAAACCTGCGAGCCATACAGGCTATGCTCGGACACGAGTCTATCGCAACGACACAAATCTACACTCACATAGACACAACGCACCTGCGTGAGGAAATCTTGGTGCATCATCCTCGAAACAATAAAAATAAGGGATAAAATAAGACGCTCCGCATACATCTTATTAGATTTTGCGGAGCGTCTTATTCACGTTGGTTTGCCGTCAAGATTTATTCCTCGCCGTCTTTGTCCTCTGTTGCCGACGGCACATATTCATTGCCTGTGATAGCGGCCATAATCTTTTTTTCTATCTCCTCGCACAGTTCGGGGTTGTCCTGCATCAATTGCTTTGTGGCATCGCGTCCTTGCGCCAAGCGTGTACCCTCATAACTGAACCAACTGCCGCTCTTCTGTATGATGCCAGCGTCCACTCCGAGGTCTACAATCTCGCCGCTCTTGCTGATGCCTTCGCCATACATGATGTCGAACTCGCAACGACGGAAAGGGGGGGCTACCTTGTTCTTTACAATTTTTATCTTTGTGAGGTTGCCGAGAATTTCGTCGCCATTTTTGATAGGAGTGCTTTTGCGGACATCTATACGCACGCTGGCGTAGAACTTCAGGGCGTTGCCGCCCGTGGTCGTTTCGGGATTTCCAAACATCACGCCTATCTTCTCACGCAACTGGTTGATGAAAATGCAGGTGGTGTTTGTCTTGCTGATTGTGCCAGTGAGTTTTCGCAGTGCTTGACTCATGAGGCGTGCGTGCAGACCCACTTTGCTGTCGCCCATGTCGCCCTCAATCTCTGCTTTCGGAGTGAGTGCAGCGACTGAGTCGATGACGATGATGTCCACAGCGCTTGAACGGATGAGTTGGTCAGCAATCTCAAGTGCCTGTTCGCCATTGTCGGGCTGGCTGATGAGCAGGTTATCAATATCTACGCCCAGTTTCTCGGCGTAGAAACGGTCGAAAGCATGCTCAGCATCAATGAAAGCAGCCACGCCGCCAGTCTTTTGGCACTCGGCGATTGCGTGAATTGCTAAGGTTGTCTTACCTGATGACTCGGGACCGAAAATCTCGATGATACGCCCTTTGGGGTATCCACCTACGCCGAGGGCTGCGTTCAACCCTATAGAACCCGACGGAATGACATCGACATGCTCGATGTTCTCGTCGCCCATCTTCATAATTGCCCCCTTGCCAAAACTCTTCTCAATCTTCTCCATTGCCGATTGCAGGGCTTTCATCTTCTGCTGTTGAGGGGTCAAATTTGCCTCCTCTTTCTTATCTTTTGCCATATATGTTTAGTGTTTAGTAAGTTTGTTAGCGGTTACAATTCGAGGTCGCCATCGTGTATCTCATGCCAAGGCAGACCTTGCTCGTTCAGTTCAGCCATGAATGGGTCGGGGTCGAACTCCTCAACGTTCCACACACCCGGACGTTTCCAAATACCCTGAAGGAAGAGTTTTGCGCCAATCATGGCAGGTACGCCTGTGGTGTAACTAACTCCTTGCATGCCCGTCTCCTCGTATGCCGCACGATGTGAGCAGTTGTTATACACATAATATGTGTGTTCCTTACCATCTTTCAATCCTCTGATTCGGCAGCCGATGGAGGTCTGACCCTCGTAGTTTTCGCCCAGTTCCTGCGGATTAGGCAATACGGCTTTCAAGAACTGCAAAGGCACAATCTTCACTTTCACAGGGCCGCTGCCGTCTGCCGCTTCTGCCGTGTATTCTATCTCGTCGATGCGTGACATGCCTATGTTCTGAATAACGTCAAGATGTTTCAGATACTGCTCGCCAAAGGTCATCCAAAAACGAGCGCGCTTGATAGTCGGGTAGTTCTTGACCAGTGACTCTATCTCCTCATGATGAAGCAGATAAGACTCCCTTGGTCCAATCTCTGGGTAGGTGAGCGGCTGGTGTATCTCGAGCGGCTCAGTCTCTACCCACTTGCCGTTTTCCCAGTAGAGACCCTTCTGAGTTATCTCACGGATGTTTATCTCGGGATTGAAATTCGTCGCAAATGCCTTGTGGTGGTCGCCAGCGTTGCAGTCCACGATGTCGAGATATTGTATTTCGTCAAAGTGATGCTTGGCTGCGTATGCGGTGTAGATGGATGTCACTCCGGGGTCGAAGCCGCAACCGAGGATTGCCGTCAGCCCTGCCTGTTCAAAACGCTCTTTGTATGCCCATTGCCATGAGTACTCAAAGTGTGCCTCGTCCTTAGGCTCGTAGTTGGCTGTGTCAAGGTAGTTCACTCCGCTTTGCAGACACGCCTCCATGATAGTTAAGTCCTGATAAGGCAGAGCGAGGTTCATCACGATGTCTGGCTTGTAACTGTTGAACAGAGCCACCAGTTCCTCCACATTGTCAGCATCCACATGGGCTGTCTTTATGCTTCCAACAGGCACAAGCCCCTTGTCCTCAATAGCCTTTGCCAATGCCTTGCACTTTGACTCTGTGCGACTGGCAATCATGATGTCAGTAAACACGTCACTGTTCTGAGCAACCTTGTGTGCAGCAACCGAGGCAACGCCTCCTGCACCGATGATAATGACTTTTCCCATTATATAATAAATATATGTGTATTGTTTTAGGTTACAAAGGTAAATAAAAATGCGGAAAGGGTAAAAGGAAATAGCAGAAAAAAGGATGTTTCTATGAAATCATGAATGGCTTTTATGAGAAAATCTTATTATTCTTCATATAAAATAGTCTTTTATTTTGGTTTTTGTACAATTTTTAGTACCTTTGGCATCGATAATGCGATTTATCAGCAAAAGACAGACACTTTGGAACAAAAACCTATTACCTATTATATGTTTAACAAACAAAAAATTAAAGCATTTTTATGAAAAAGTATTTAGCAGAAATGGTAGGAACAATGGTTCTTACACTTCTTGGTTGCGGCACTGCCGTTTCTTTGAATTGTGGTGCAGATACTGCATCAGTTGTTGGCACGGCTATAGCATTCGGTCTTGCCGTTGTGGCTATGGCGTACACTATTGGCGGCGTGTCGGGCTGCCATATCAACCCAGCCATTACTTTGGGATGCCTGCTGACTAAGCGCATTAGTGGAAAAGATGCAATTATGTACATCATCTTCCAAATTATCGGCGCAATCATTGGTGCGGCAATCCTTTTTGCTTTTGTAAGCAACGACCTTGCCCTTGCAGGTGGCACAACAACAGGTGCTAACAGTTGCGGCAACCACGGCATTGCGACAGGCTTCATCGTTGAGACTGTACTCACCGCCATTTTCGTTCTCGTTGTTCTCGGCTCTACCGACGCCAAGAAAGGCGCAGGGGCTTTCGCAGGTCTTGCTATCGGTCTTAGCCTCATACTCATTCACCTCGTGGGCATACACTACACAGGAACATCAGTAAACCCTGCACGTTCTATCGGCCCTGCACTTTTCGAAGGTGGACAGGCACTCACAGATCTTTGGGTCTTTATCGTTGCTCCATTCTTAGGTGCAGCCATTGCTGCAGGTATCTGGAAAGTTATTGGCGAAGAGAAATAACACAATACAGAACACCCCCACAACATATCATTGTGGGGGACGTCAACAATCAAGGCGGATGTACATTTACATCCGCCTTGATTTATTTTCTATTTGCTTTTTTTGAAAAATAATCGGTATCTTTACTTGACTTTTCAAAAGTTATGCGTTTATAGAGTAGATGACAGCACAGGAGTTTGAACATATCGCCCGAATGTTGAGACCACAGATGATGCGGGTAGCATGGGAGTTCTTCCGTCAGACGGAGGAAGCGGAGGATGTTGTGCAAGAGGTGATGATGAGGCTGTGGATGAGAACGAAACAAAGAGGATTGGGTGAAGAGGACTTGGTGGCTATGGCGATCAAAGCAACGAAAAACCAGTGTGTCAGTAATTGGAGAAAGCAAAAACTGCGACAGGCAGAGATGATAGACGATGACCTTTGCCACATCGGCAACGAAATGGCGGACACAGCACTGCTGGCGGAGGAGGAAAGGATAATTATTGACAATGCAATCTGCCGACTTCCACGCTCTGAACAGCGAATATTGAGGATGAAACAGAAGACCGACCTTTCGTCAGATGAAATAGCAGCCGTGACTGGTATACCTGTTCGTTCCGTACGCACAATACTTTCGTCAGCAAGACGTAACCTATTAAAACTATTGAAGCAATGAAAGAAACACTGATTGATAAATACTTGAATGGCGAGACTTCTTTGGCAGAGGAGAGAGAACTGCTGCATCTGCTACAAACAATGCCTACTGACTCACTGACGAAAGAGGAGCGTACTGTCAGAATGATGTTATCCTATACTAAAACATCTATAGAAACCATCCAATCTAAAGATGACGGCATTTTCACATCTGACATGGAGGAAGAATACGACCGCATCGTCAACCGCAGGAAGCGCCGCATTTGGTGGAAATACATCGGAATAGCCGCATCCGTTGCCCTTGTAGTCACTATCGGCACAATCGGACTGTGGAGCAACACAGTGCTAACTGACGACCTTGCGGTAGCATACGTTTACGGAAAAGAAACAACCGACGAAGAACTCGTCATGTCAATAATGGAAAATACCATGAACGAAATGCTTTCATCCAGCACCACCGACGAAAAACTCTATGAACTTTTTAACCCAGAATAACCGATATGAGACGCATTATCTTACTGTTTTTATGCTTTATATCCCTTACAAACGCTTATTCACAAAGCGGATTATACATCAATGATGTCTTTGAAGGAAAGGACATCAACAAAAAAGAAATGGTTGAAACGCTCATCAAAGGCGAGCAATTAGCACAGTACCATCTGACAGTCTTTCACAGCGTCAAATTCACTGCTACAGAGCAGCAACGTGATGTTGTTGAAAAGAAGTTCCAATTGGATATGGAAAACAATACCAAAAACTTCAGCAACAAGCAAAACTGCGAAATGGAAATGAGAAATGGACATCTGTTTTATGCCATTGCAGAGGTTGATTCACACTCGTATGCTGAACGGAAACACATAAGTTACCAATGCAGTGCAACAACTGTTCCTAATAAATATAATATCACATTAGTATATATAGAAGGATATTGTGACCTCAAACAACTAAAAAAGATTTTTAAGAATTAAACACAATAAAAATGAAACGCTTTTCACTCATTCTGTTTGCCATAAGCATTGCAATAATCGGCAAAGCACAAATCTTGGTAATTTCCGACACTGACAAATCACAAGATTTTGAAGTACCCAGCACAGACAAAACACCGGGAGGTTGGAATTTTAATATCCTTTCCACGAACCTGCTACAAAACAATAACAATTGCGACAACAAATGGACACCTTCCTTAACGTCTTTTTATTTCGGTTTCATCGGAGGAGCAAATCAAGCAGATGACGTCAGCATCAATATGGGGCAATCATACGAGTTGGGAATAGACAACATACTCAGTGCTGAAAGCCACCTCTCCAAAGGTGTTATGCTATCCATTGGTCTCGGTATGGGATGGAGAAACCACCGTATGACCAATCAAAAGATGTTTGCTAAGCACGACGACGGAAGCATCACTATCGAGCCTTATCCCGCTGGCGCCAACCCTAAATTCAGCCGCATCCACACTTGGGGATTTGTTGTTCCGATAAAATTTTCTTTTCGTTTGGGCAAACTTACTAACAAACGAGCAGGCTCTCATAGATTTAGCATAGGTCCTGAACTGTACTATACCCCTCATGCCAGTCTGAAAACCCGGTATATCTTGGACAGAAAGCAGAAACTCAAAGACAACAACCTGCATTTCAACAAAGTAACCGTAGGACTTCAAGCAGAATGCCTAATAAATGGCGACATAGGCGTCTACTGTAAATACAACCCTTTCCCCGTACTTGATACTGACTATGCACCTAAATTCAGCAGCATAACTGTGGGATTGACCGTATCGCCATAAGTTACTGGCACAAGTATGCTTATCTCAGCAGTGCAGCCGCAGGACTGCCTATCTCTTTCAATCCCTTGGCAACGCTTTTAGCATTGAGTTTCGCTCCGAGGAGGGAAGTATGGGTGTGGTCGTGATTGAAATATGCAGCAGACTTTTTCTGACCGATTTTGTCGAGTGCATTGGCTGTAATGTTGTGAACATCGACGAACTCTGCCCCTGTCTCCTCCGCCACATCACGACACCATTTGCCGTAAGTCTCGTTACGACGCTCTATGTACATTTTGTTTTTCTTCTCTTTCACTGGATAGATTAACCCACGAGAAGTGCCATTGCCTTCGTGCCATTCGTTACGTGGAGTGAGGGAAAGGAGGATTGGAATAGCACCCTTTTCCTGCGCATCGCGTATCATTTTCTTTAGATACCATCCATAGGAATATATCACACGGTATTGCCCGTTGCTTGCCAACTTGAACACCTTGCAGGAGTCATCGGATGTGGCTATGACACCACGCTCCTTGTCACGGTCAATGCCTCCGATATCGTTGTGTCCAAACTGGATAAGCACGAAGTCACCGGGTTCGAGGGAGTTGTACACCTCTTCCCACCGTTCTTCGTCAATGAATGTGCGTGTGCTGCGACCTGCCTTTGCTTGGTTCTGGAATACGCATTTGGTGGAGTCAAACACTGTGTAGCCTTGACTGCCCCACCCCCACATTCCGTCGGGATTTTTATCCTCGTTCTTGCCTGTGGAGTCTCCACAGAGGAACACCATTGGCATCCCTTTCTTGCGATTTTGGTCACAACGGCGAGGGTTTACCCTATCGCTAAGGCAATTACGCAGGAACGCTAATTGCGGATCGGTGCTTTCCTTGATGCCTTCGGCTGCACTCCGAGCATTCATTCTCGCTCCGTAGGCAGAGGAATGTATTTTGTCGAGGAAGAAATGATAGTCTGTTTTCCACGGTCCATATTTCTCCAACTTGGCAGCGGAAATATCGTTGAGGTCAATGACTGGCGTGCCTGTCTCCTTGCCTATGGCAAAGATAGCAGGAGTGAAGTCCGACAGTTTGCGTTGAATTTTCTTCGGGTCGTTCTCCTCATAAGCATTGCGAGGAGTGAGAGTGAAGAGGACAGGAGTAGCACCTTTGGCACGCACATCGTTAATGAAACGACGGATATAGCCACCAAAAGTGTATACCATTTCATTTTGCTTAGATACCTTATTATATATATATGTGGAATCCTCAGCCACCTTGAGCTTGCCGTTTGGGCGATAACTGGAACGTGCGCGGATAGAATCGATTGGCCCATTGTCATTATGCCCAAGTTCCAGAAATACGTAATCGCCTTTCCGCACGGCATCCAGCACAGGCTTCCACAACTGATTGTAGAACGTGCGAGGCGATGTGCCGCCAAGTGCATGGTTTTCAACCGTTATCTTATTCTCATCATAATACTCGTGGGCATAAAATCCCCATCCCCACTGACCGTTGTTACCATTACCGAGCGTGCCTGTTCGCATAGTGCTGTTGCCCACAAGGAACAGGACAGGGTTGTCACCACGACGACTGCTTCCCGGCACTGGCCGTGCCTGATTTGCCACTTCGATAGAGTCTGCCGTAAGGTCACGCACTCCGTTGATGTCGAGCCAGATGTCGCCTTGCGCCGACACACTCAGTGAGCAGAGGAACGCCACAAAGGCAAGGAATGAAAATGTTGCTAATCGTTTCATTTTATAGGTTTATTAGGTTTACGGTTTTTAGTTCATGCTCAAAGTTAGGGGTAAAAATGCCCTTTCCCATGCTTTCACGGATTTCGTCGATGCTCCAGAACCGTCCTCCGTCAAGTTCTGCAGAGGGTGTGATTTCTCCGTCATACACCGTCTTATGCACAAAGACAAGTTCCTTTTCTCGGTCACTCTCGAAGACATACTGCGTGATGCGTTCAGGGGTAAAGTCCATTATGCCCAATTCCTCCCGAACCTCACGCCTAAGGGCATCTTCTATACACTCTCCCAAGTCAACATGACCGCCCACAGCCGTATCCCATTTGCCCGGCTGAATATCCTTCCATTCGGGCCGACGTTGCAGGTACAGTTCGCCTTTCCTATTAAAGACATGTAGATGCACCACAGGATGCAGCAGTTTCGTCCCACTGTGACATTCGCCTCGTGTGGCGGCACTCACGATGTTGCCGTCTTCATCCACTATCGGGAACATTTCTTCATTATTGTCTTTCATCATGTACATGTTTTTAAGGTATTAAGAGTGATGAATCGCCATAACTAAGGAAGCGGAAATCGTGCGACAGAGCGTAATCATAGACCTTCCGCCAGTCACCATTGAGGAATGCCGAAACGAGCAACAGCAAGGTTGATTGTGGCTGATGAAAGTTAGTTATCATCTGCTTCACAATGTGATACTTATACCCCGGCGCAATCATTATCTGGGTAGACGAATGCAGCACATCCATTTGATTGCTTTTCATATAGCCGAGCAAAGATTGCAACGCCTCAACAGTAGTCATTCCGCCGTCATATTCGTATGGCATCCACTGCGACACATGCAGTTCCTCACCAAGGCAGCCACACTCCTTCCTCTCCATCTTTAATCTATCGCTCAAAACACCCATATAGTAAAGACTTTCGAGGGTACGGACACTGGTAGTTCCCACGGCTATTGCCTCTCCCCCATGAGCAATGAGTTTCTCTATTGTCTGCTGACGGACTGCGATATGTTCGGTGTGCATGTCATGCCCTCCAATCTCCTCACTCTTGACCGGTTTGAACGTACCTGCCCCAACATGTAGGGTCAGTTCCTCACGATCGATTCCTACACGGTCTATCGCCTCCAACACACGCTCCGTGAAATGCAGACCTGCGGTAGGGGCTGCCACAGAACCTTTAATCTTCGAATATACAGTCTGATACGTCGTCTTGTCCGACTCCTCTGTATTTCTGTTAAGGTATGGCGGAATGGGGAGTTCACCGACGGCATCAAGCAGTTCCGCCCATGTGTAGTTACCATTCCATGTGAACTCCACAATGTGAGATGTGCCGTGAAGGCCTTTGCGTTCACAAGCCAGCATAACGCTCTCTCCGTCAGACATTTCTATCTCACGATACAGTTTGCCCTCCTTCCATTTCTTTAGGTTACCCACCAAGCAATACCAACTCACTTGTCCACGTTGAGAGAAATTCAACTGATAGTCGTTTGGCACGGCAGGTTCAAGACAGAACACCTCTATCAAAGCCCCCTGCACACCGTCGGTAGGCGTCTTTCTGAAATGCAGCCGCGCCTGAATCACTTTGGTGTTGTTGAACACCATCAATGCACCCTTTGGAAGATACGTTGGCAACGACGTGAACACATCCTCACTCACTGTTCCATGTTTGTATATGAGCAGTTTGCTTGCATCCCTCTCTGCCAAAGGAAACTTGGCTATACGCTCGTCAGGTAGCGGATAATTGTAGTCCGCTATATGTATGTGCTTGGGATTTAATCCGTTGTCACGCTGCATCTTTCTTTGTTCATTTAATGATAAAACTTACTTCCTTAAACTCATATCGCACCACGTTGTCATCGCTGAACCTCAGGTGCAGATGTCCAGTTGGCTCAATATCTGCAACCTCTGCCATAAACTCGCCACGCACATCACGGTAGCGATGAAAACCTGTACGGCGATACAAATTCTCCATATATTTTTGCCGAATTTCATCCTCTCCACCCTCACGCAATCTCTCATAATACTTCTGAAAATTGCAGACAATGGCGGCAAGAATTTCCTCACAGTCATAGTTTTTCCCTGTCAACCTCTTGAGCGATGTAGGGTTAAGGGCATCACTACGAAATTCCGTCTGATTTACGTTTATCCCCACACCAATGATACAGTTGGAAATGCTTTTGCCCTGCAAATCACACTCTATCAACGTGCCGCTTATCTTCTCATCGCCCACATATATATCATTAGGCCACTTTATCTTCACCTCTTTCACATACCTCGACAAAGCCTCCTGCACAGCCACAGCCATGCATTGCGACAGCACAAACTGACGAGTGGCACAGATGAAATCAGGGTGACACAGCAAAGAGAACGTCAAGTTTTTTCCCTTCTCCGTCTCCCACGAGTTGCCCTGCTGTCCACGACCCCTCGTTTGGTCATCAGCCACAACAAGAGTGAAGCCGGGCAATGATTGGGCAGACACCACATTGCCCGTTCCCTCCTCTGCCAGCATTTCACGGACAAAGTTATTAGTCGAGTCAACCACAGGAAGATTTATGCGTGATACACTCTCCATTCTCCTCTTTTTTGTTGCAAAATTAAGGAAAAAAGAAGAAAAACTAACCTTCATTGCCGTTCTTTTGACGTTTACCCAAGAAAAAAGACCATTTCCCCACTGTTTTAGCAAACTATTTTCTATATTTGCAAGTCAAGAGAACACCATGAACCTGCGACGTACTGCACATCTTATTCTGACTGCCTTGCCCCGTGCTATCCATAGACGCGGATTTGGTGTGCAGTCGCCATGGGCATACGAGTTGGTGCGTGACGTACTGTTTGAGCCTCTGCAATACTACGCATACGAGGAACAGCACCTTACCTCTCGCCGACAGCAGCAGTTGTTCCGCATCAAGAACCACTACCGCAATCACCCACTCATCATCATTGACGACAAGGCACAGGTGGCAGCAGAACGGTATGAGCAAGCACTGCGGCACATCACAACCGACACAATACTTATAATAGAGAACATCAACAACGAAAACGCTAAATTGTGGAATGCCATAGTCAAAGACCCTCGTGCCATTATCACTTTCGACATGAGACATCGAGGCATGGTCACTTTCGACACCAAACGCATCAAACAGAACTACCTACTATAATCTCTATATAACTCTATGTCATCTATAAAATCTATCCCCCAATGAAACCCTACACAAAGACAGGAGACTGTGGCCAGACATCGCTCGCCAGCAATCAGCGAGTAAGCAAAACCTGTACACGCATCGAAGCATACGGCACAGTGGATGAACTCAACTCACAAATTGGTCTGCTCATCACCTATTGCAACGCTCCTCACGACATAGCCGTACTGACCGAGGTGCAGGAAACTCTCTTTGTCATTGGAGGAATACTCGCCACCGATGCTTCCGACAGCGAGACTGACTGCTCCGTTGCCACTGACACCATACTTCATTTAGAGCAAGAGATTGACGCTATCTGCACCACCCTGCCTCCGCTCAAAAGTTTCATCCTTCCCGGCGGTTGCCGTGCATCAGCCGTCAGCCATGTATGCCGCACTGTATGCCGACGTGCCGAGCGTCGCATTATCTGTCTCAACGAACAAGAAAACTCAGTTCATTCCAACCTAATAGCCTACATCAACCGCCTTAGCGACTACCTCTTCGTCTTGGCAAGAAAACTCAACCTCGACGAAAATCATCCCGAAATTATTTGGAGAAAGCAGAAATAAATTGTACTTTTGTGCCGTCATTAGAGATAGGGGCTATACATACCCCGAAAAACACAACATTAAGAACACTTAAATTACTGAATATCATGTATTGGACACTTGAATTAGCATCGAAACTAGAAGATGCGCCATGGCCAGCAACCAAAGAAGAACTCATCGACTACGCCACACGCTCTGGCGCACCACTTGAAGTGATAGAGAACCTCGAAGAAATAGAGGATGAGGGTGATATCTACGAATCTATCGAAGAGATTTGGCCCGACTATCCCTCAAAAGAGGATTTCCTTTGGGACGAGGAGGAGTATTGATTGTATGAGAAAAACAAACTATGTCATATTGGCGTTGCTGACTGCCCTACTGTTCTCCTGCGACGGCAAGAAGCCGAAGGAGGCAGAGCCTGTCGTGGAAATCAGACCGCTGGATGAAATACCGGGTATCTATGAAATGCACGGAACTATCGGCGACGGGACGAGCATGAATGTGATGGAGTGCATCAACGATGATGGCGACACTATCTACATCAACATAAACGCACAGGCGATAATGGGAGGAGTGACCGTTGGGGATGAAATCGACATCATATACAATGTGAGCAAGGACGAAAATGTGGCATCTGTGGCTGTCAACATGACGGCTCTGCAACACCTGTGGACACAGCGTGGCAACGACGGCAAAAGGCAAAGTCTGGAACTGGACAGCAAGGGAAGGGCTACAACATACGACATGACGATAGAATATGACTCATGGGAAGTGAAGGACGGTCTTCTTCTGTTGCGTTCACCCATGAAGCCCGGAGAGGAGAAGCCTGCCGCTGTCGACACATTTGAGATTATGCGACTGACCCCCGACAGCCTTGTGCTGATAAACGGAAACATGATGACTGAGTTTGAAAGATATAATTAGGTTACAGGCGAGAGGAGAGAGGCGACTTAGTAACTTCTAACCACTAATCTCCAATCTCTAACACATAACCTCTCACCTCCTAACCTCTAACCTTTTAACACATACATTACTAACCTAAATCATACGAATAGCATGAAGAAACAATTTTTGACATTTGCCCTGCTATGCACCGCCATTTGCGTGTGTGCCGCTCCAAAAAACAAACAGAAAACCGACCGCGAGGTGTGGGTGGACATTATGTATCAAATGGCTGAGCCTGTGATGAAGAATATGGCTGAGGGCAAGCTTCAGCAGGTTATGGACACCGCAGGAGGCAGCAAGAACCTTGAACTTTCGCCCACATGGGACAACCGCAACAAGCGTGTGGCATACATGGAGGCTTTCGGCCGCCTCTTGGCAGGGTTGGCGCCATGGCTCAACCTGCCCGACGACGACACGGCTGAAAGCGCCAAGCGCAAACAACTGAGAGAGTGGACACGAAAGGCTATCATCAATGCCGTCGACCCCAACTCGCCCGACCGCCTCGGCTGGGAGAGTGGCGGACAGACGCTGGTTGACGGAGCATACGTAGTGGAAGGACTCTACCGCGGCTACGACTCTCTCTGGGTGCCTCTGCCACAGGAGACCAAAGACCTCTACATCAAGGAAATCAAGGGGCTGCGCCGTTACGACCCGCCATACACAAACTGGTTCCTTTTCGTCGGCATGGAAGAGAGTTTCCTCATGTACGTCGGCGCTGACTACGACGCATTCCGCATCAAGACAGCCATGAGCAAGGTTGAGGAATGGTACATCGGAGACGGTATATACAGCGACGGTCCTTCCTTCGCTTTCGACTACTACAACTCGTTTGTCATTCAGCCGATGTACCTCGAATGCCTTGAAATGATAAGCGCACGCCAAGGGGGCAACAGTTACCTCATACGTGCCACGGACGGCAAGCGAAACACGGCAAACAACCGTGTGAAAGAGGTCAGAAAACGCATGCAGAAGTGGGCTGTGATACTCGAGCGTTTCATATCACCCGAAGGCACATTCCCTGTGGTAGGAAGAAGCATCCCCTATCGCATGGCAGTGCTGCAACCCCTCGCCCAACTGGCTTGGCGCAAGCAACTGCCAGAGGAACTGCACAACGGGCAAGTGCGTTCAGCCATAACCGCCGTAGCAAACCGCATGTTCTATGGGCAGGTGGAAAACCCATTGGTCAACGACAAGCAGAAAAGCCACAACTACAACGAGGGAGGCTTCCTCACAATAGGCTTCGTCGGGTCTCACCCCAACGTGGCAGACTGGTACACTAACAACGGCTCGCTCTACATGACCTCATTGGCTTTCATGCCTCTCGGTCTGCCTGCCGACGACCCTTTCTGGACTGACCCTGCCGAGAAGTGGACAAGCAAGAAGGCATGGGAGGGTGACGACTTCCCGAAAGACCACAAATGGGACATCAACAGGGAAATTCTCTACTGGGAATAATTGCCCACTGCCCTATTTCGGTCTTCCCTCATCTGCCACACAGATTTCCTCATCCTGCCACACAGATAAATCTATAAACACAAGTTGCACCGTCAGCACCAACGAATGCTGTACAGACGCAACCAAACAACAAGCCTTTCCTGCCGCAACCCGATAGCACATGCGGCAGGAAAGGCTGTTTTATATCCATGCAAACCAACTTCCACATCCCCATTTGCTAATGCATCATATCAATGCCATACGCTTGACATTATCCCATCCAAGCCAGCAGCATTGTTAAAATATAAGTTATGTTTTATAAAATATAGGTTAAATTTAATAAAATACAAGTTATATTTTATAAAACATAACTTATATTTTAAGAAAGGCATTGATTAAAATCGGGTTATTAAGGCTGTTATAATCAAGCCCTAACTCGTATATGTTACGCCTAATATAAAGGGTGAAGAAGAGCAATAGAGAGGGGCGGAGAGTGGCAAATGCTATTCCTTTGTATTAAAAAATATCAAAAAATGTGATATTTTTCGCAAAAGAATAAACAATGAGTAAAATAAACGCTAACTTTGTAAACTCTTATGTGGGTGCGGATGTGTGGGAAAGATGTTTGAGCAATGAATTAGAATAAAAATAATTAAAATAAAAAACATTAAATCAAAGATGAAAAAAATTCTTTTCTTGGCAGCGACTGTTGCAACGGCTGCCATAACAATGGTTTCTTGCAATAGCGCAGGTTCTTCAAACCTCAAAGACAGTGTTGACTCTCTCGCTTACGACTATGGTGTGGCTCAGTCACAGGGTCTGAAGCAGTACATGGCTATGCAACTCGGTGTAGATACAATCTATATGGAGGAGTTCATCAAAGGTATGAAGGAAGGTGCGGTTAATGAAGACCCTAAGAAAGATGCATACATGAATGGACGCAAGATCGGTCAGCAAATTCAGCAAATGGCTAAGGGTCTGAGCAACGAGGTGTTCAGTGGTGACTCTACTCAGTCTATCAATGTCAAGACACTCTTGGCAGGTGTTATCGACGGTTTGAAAGAGAAGGCAAACATGACTCCAGAGGAGGCTTTTGCTGACTTCCAAGCCAAGATTGAGCCTATTCAGCAGGCTAACCTCGAGAAGAAATATGGCGACAACAAGAAGGCAGGAGAGAAGTATCTGGCTGCAAACAAGAATAAAGAGGGCGTAAAAGTAACTGAAAGCGGTTTGCAATACAAGGTGCTTGTAGAAGGTGACGGCGAACTCCCAACGGACACTTCCACAGTGCAGGTAAACTATGAGGGTCGCCTCATCGACGGCACAGTGTTTGACTCAAGCTATGAACGCAATCAGCCTTTCTCAGTCAACATGCAGTATCCGTCTGTCATCGCAGGTTGGATTGAGGCTCTCAAACTCATGCCAGCAGGTTCTAAATGGGAAATCACAATCCCTTACGACCTTGCATACGGCACTCGCGACATGGGGCAAATTAAGCCATTCTCTACGCTCATCTTCACCGTGGAGGTTCTGAAATAATTTTGGAGATTGATATATTTCACACACTTACAAATTGTATATGAAGAAGACATTTGTATTGACTATAGCAGCGTTTGCCATTGCAAGCGCTGCTTTCGCACAAACAGAGGCAAAGGATTCTGTGTGGGCGGCAAAGCAAGCAGCAAAGGCAAAGAAGGTGCAGGATGCTGCTGACTTGAAGGCTTTCAAGGAAAAGCAGAAGGCTGATTTGGCGGCATTCATCCAGTCACAAAAGAATGGAAAGCAAGCCACTGACTTCAATGCGGAAAAGCCAAACCTTGTCAATGAAGAGGATTCATTGGCATACATTTTCGGTATAGCCCAGTCAAACGGTTTGCAGCAGTATGCCGCTACCCAACTGGGCGTGGATGCCAATCATTTGAATAAGTTTGCCGAAGGCATCATCGATCGTGCCGGCACCGACCCTAACGACAAAGAATTGGCGGCATACAACGCAGGTGGTCAGATAGGTAGTCAAGTTATACAAATGGCACAGCAAATGGGCAAGGAATATTATGCCGCAGACGAAAGCAAGAGCGTAAGCCCTAACATTGTAGCCGCAGGTATTGTGGCAGGTTTGCTCGGCACAAACGAAATTCCTGTGGATAGCGCAAGCATGATGTTCCAACAGAAACTGGCTGCACAGCAGGCTGCCAACAAGGAGGCTCTGTATGGCCCTAACCGCATAGCAGGTGAGAAGTTCCTCGAAGAGAACAAGACAAAAGAAGGTGTGCAGGTGACTGAGAGCGGTCTGCAATATAAGGTCATCACGATGGGAACGGGCGAAAAGCCGACTGAAAGGCAGAAGGTGAATGTGGATTACGAAGGTCGCCTCATCGACGGCACGGTGTTTGACTCAAGTTACAAGCGTGGTCAGCCCACCACATTCCAAGTAAATCAGGTTATCAAAGGTTGGACAGAGGCGTTGCAGTTGATGCCAGTCGGCTCAAAGTGGGAAATCTACATCCCTTACCAGTTGGCATACGGCGACCGCGCTACGGGCTCGGACATCAAGCCCTATTCTGCCCTCATCTTCACCGTTGAACTGCATGGAATAGAAGATTCAACTAAAAACTAAAAGGTTGTGATGAAGCAATATAATATAATAAACAATGTGTTAGGGTGGGTAGTGTTTGCCATTGCAGCATTCACCTACTGCTCTACGGTAGAACCGACAGCGAGTTTTTGGGACTGTCCGGAGTTCATAACTACTGCTGCCAAGTTGGAAGTTGGTCACCCCCCCGGTGCACCGTTCTTCATGCTGTTTGGCAATTTCTTCTCTCTCTTCGCATCTGATGCCACTCAGATTGCGAAGATGATAAACATCATGAATGCCTTGCTGAGTGCTGGGTGTATATTGTTCCTTTTCTGGAGCATTACGCACTTGGCAAAGAAACTGATGGTGAAGGACGAAGAGGGCGTGTCTGTGGGTCAGATGCTTGCCATTATGGGCAGCGGTGTGGCAGGGTCGCTCATTTACACATGGAGCGATACCTTCTGGTTTTCTGCTGTGGAAGGCGAGGTTTATGCTTTCTCCAGTTTCTTCACAGCGTTGGTTTTCTGGCTCATCCTCAAGTGGGAAGACAATGCCGACAAGCCGCATTCCGACCGCTGGTTGGTGTTCATCGCCTATTTGGTAGGTTTGTCCATCGGCGTTCACCTTCTGAACCTCCTTTGCATCCCTGCCATCGTGCTTGTCTATTATTATAAGATGAGCAAGAACCCCACGGGTAAAGGCTCGCTCATTGTGCTGGGCGTGTCGGTTGTCATTGTTGCGGCAGTGCTTTACGGCATCGTTCCGGGCATCGTGAAGATTGGCGGATGGTTTGAGTTGCTGTTTGTCAACGAACTCGGAATGTCTTATAACACAGGACTTTACATCTATCTCACTCTGCTTCTCGCAAGCCTCGTGTGGGCATTGGTGGAGACAACAAAGGCTCAGAGCGAGTCCCGCATGTATGTCTCTTTCCTTGTCAGCACAGCGTTGTTGGGCATTCCTTTTTATGGACACGGAGCAACTTCTGTTGTGATTGGCATCGTGATATTGGGAGTTTTGGCTGGCGTTCTTTTCTTTACGAAGAAGGCAACTCCACGCATCCTCAATACTGCCATTCTTTGTTTGACATTGATGACCGTCGGATATAGTTCCTACGCAGTCATTGTCATTCGTTCCACAGCCAATCCACCGATGGATCAGAACTCTCCCGAGGATGTGTTCACTCTCGGCGAATACCTCGGTCGCGAGCAGTATGGCGAACGCCCGTTGTTCTACGGTCAGACATTCATGTCGCAGCCCGAAATCAAGGACAATGGCGACGGCTCTTTGGTCTATGCTACATCCAAAGGTGCGGCGGTGTATCAGCGTAAGGACAAGAAAGAGGAGAGCGAGAAAGACGAATACATCAAAATCAGAGACAAATTCTCCCTCAAATATCCGTCAAACCAGTGCATGCTCTTCCCCCGCATTTACAGCGACGAGCCAACCCACATTGCGGCTTACCAGTCGTGGTTGGGCGGTGTGACTACCCATTCGGTAGAGTATAAGATACCGGGCAGAGAGTCTCGCCCCGTTGAAATCCCGAGCCAAATAGACAATATCCGTTTCTTCATGTCGTATCAGATGAACTTCATGTACTGGCGATATTTCATGTGGAACTTCGCAGGTAGGCAGAACGACCTGCAAGGCAACGGCGAACTCGAGCATGGCAACTGGCTGTCGGGTATCCCAGTCATTGACAATGCCCGCCTCGGAAACCAAGACCTTCTGCCTTCAGACTTGAAGGAGAACAAAGGTCACAATGTCTTCTATTGCCTTCCGCTCATCCTCGGTCTGCTCGGTTTCTTCTGGCAAGCATTCCGCGACAAGAAAGGCATACAGCAGTTTTGGGTGGTGTTCTTCCTCTTCTTCATGACAGGTATCGCCATCGTTATCTATCTGAATCAGACACCGTTACAGCCGCGTGAACGTGACTATGCCTACGCAGGTTCGTTCTATGCCTTCGCTATATGGTGCGGTCTTGGCATTGCCGCCATCTACGAGTGGTTGGGACAGTTCCTCGCAAAGAAGATGAATGCACGCACTGCCATGTTGGTGGCAAGTCTTGTTGGACTTGTCCCTGCCATTGCCGTGCCGTTGCAGATGGTGAGCCAGACATGGGACGACCACGACCGCAGCAACCGCTACGTTTGTCGCGACTTCGGTCTCAACTACTTAGAGACCATCCCTCACGACGGTGTCATCTACACCAACGGCGACAACGACACCTTCCCGCTGTGGTATAACGAGGACACCGAAGGCAATCGCACAGACGTGCGCGTCTGCAACCTCTCATATTTGCAGACCGACTGGTACATCGACCAGATGAAACGTCCAGCCTACTCGGGCGAAGGACAGTCGAGTCCTCTGCCAATATCGTGGAAACGCTATCAGTACACCTCTGGCAAGCACGAAATGGTTGATGTCAACCCTGAACTGGGCGACGGCTACACCATCAAGGATGTCATCAACGACGTAATGAAAAACGACTCAGCAACTGCTGTTCGCCTGTGGGGCGAAGACCCATTCGAGTTGAAGACAGCCATTAAGCATTTCGTCCTCAAAGACTATGAGGGACTCTCAGAGCAAGACATGGAACTGGTCAACATCCTTCCTTCATGCCTCCCAAGCGACACACTCCACATCACCGTAGACAAAGAGGCGGTGCGCCGTTCTGGCATGCTTATCCCCGGCGACTCCATCCCCGACAAGATGATCATCAGTCTTAAAGGTCAGGGCAGAGTAACAAAGAGTTTCGTCATGATGCTCGAGATGCTTGCACAGGCCAACTTCTCACGCCCTCTCTATATGTCAACCACCGTGGGGGCGAGCAACTACGGCAACCTTTACAAGCACTTCGTGCAAGAAGGTATAGCATGGCGCATCACACCGTTCACATTCAACGACAATCAGCCGATGAACACCGTGTGCGACACCGAGAAGATGTATGACAACATGATGAACAAGTACCGCTACGGCAACCTTAAACATCCCGACCTCTACATCGACGAGACCACCATGCGTATGTGCTACACACACCGTCGCTGGTTCGCCAACCTCATCACCAACCTCGTGTATGAAGGCAAACTCGACAAAGCCCTCAAAGCCCTCGAAAAGTGTGCCACAGAAATTCCAGCCTACAACATCCCTCACAGCGTTGACTGCGCCTCCTACGAACTCGCCACGGCATACGTCGCTTGTGGCAAGCCCGAGAAAGCCGCAGAGATACTCGCCGATTTGGAAAAGATGTCAAGCGAATACATCAAGTGGTATCTCTCGCTCAGCAATGTCTATTTCGCCAACGCTTACAAAGACTGCATCCGCGACATCTACACCATCCGTCGCATACAGGTACTCTATCAGGAAATGGCTGATTTGGGCACGGCAAAGCAAGGCACATACGAGAAAAAGGTAAAGCAACTTGACAAAGACATAGATAGTTTCGCCAGTGCATTTGACAGCAAATGCAACGAGGCAAACATCGTGCCACAATACTAATCCCCCTCCCAATCCCCTCCTCCTGTGGCAGCCGAGTCGCAGAAGGAGGGGATTTTTCACCCTTTATGATAATAGAACAACCAAGCAAATGGCTGCGATGGCTCTACCCCAGTGCCATCTGGCGTATGAACCCAGAGGAAAAGGCGGTGTATCTGACCTTTGACGATGGTCCCATACCCCAATCTACCCCATGGCTCATTGAGACGCTTGGCAAGTACGGCGTGAAAGCCACATTTTTTATGGTGGGCGACAATGTGAGGAAATACCCCCAATTGTGCGAACTCGTTAAATCTCACGGGCATAGACTCGGCAACCACACCTTCAACCACCTCGGCGGATTTACCGTGCCGAGCAGTCGCTATCTGCACAACGCAAACAAGGCTGACAGGCTTATACATTCGAACCTGTTTCGCCCACCGAGAGGCTGGATGAGGAACTTACAATATATAACGTTGCGTCGCCATTACACTATAATAATGTGGGATTTGGTGACACGAGACTATTCTAAACACATCACTGCTACTGATGTTGTTGAAAATGTGAAAAGATACACTCGCAATGGTTCTATCATCACATTTCACGACTCCCTGCGAAGCATCGACAAACTGAAAACGGCATTGCCACAGTGCATAGAGTGGCTACAGAAGGAAGGGTACTCATTTAAGATATTCGATGAAAAATTACACCACTCACGACATTTCAAATGAAATAAAAGCCGAGGCACAGCGTCTCGGCTTTTCTGCTTGCGGAATAGCGAAGGCAGAACCTGTCGACAGCCATACAGCCGCTAAATACCGCCAATGGCTGCACGACGGTAAACACGCTTCCATGCAATATCTTGAAAACAACCTCGACAAACGGCTCGACCCTACCCTTCTGATGCCAAATGTGAAGAGCATCATCTGTTTAGCCCTAAACTACTATCCCAAGCAACTCCTTACCCAACAGCAATATCAGTTTGCCTATTATGCTTACGGGAAAGACTACCACGACGTTATGAAGCAGAAAATGCAGTCACTCGCCGTGTTCATGCAATCTCTTTTTCCTTCTTACAGTTTCAAACTATGCTGTGACACAGTGCCTATCCTCGACCGCTATTGGGCAAGTCGGGCAGGTCTCGGATGGATTGGCAAAAACGGCAACCTCATCATACCCAATGCTGGCAGCTACTTTTTCCTCGGAGAGATACTGGTAGATATAGAATTAGGCTACGACACCTCCACAGAGAACCGTTGCGGCGCATGCCAAAAGTGCATAGCTGCCTGCCCCACAAAGGCACTCTCTGCCCCCTACTGTGTGGATGCCCGAAAATGCCTAAGTTACCTTACAATAGAACACCGCGGTGAATTTGACGAGACTTGCAAACGCATTGTAGGGAGAGCACTCGACAACACCGTCTACGGTTGCGATTGCTGCCAGAAAGCCTGTCCATGGAATCGCTTCGCACAGCCCACAAAAATACAGGAATTTGCCCCTTCCGACAAATTCCTGTCTATGAGTCCGACCGACTGGGAGAACCTCACCATAGAGGACTACCGCACACTTTTCAAAGGTTCAGCGGTCAAAAGAGTGAAATATGAAGGACTGATGCGTAACATCGCCAATTTACGTAAGAATGACGACGATAATCAATAGTCCTTATATCCTTCACTGCTGTAAACGAGACATCTTACTCGTCATCCGCAAGAATAATCTTCGCCTTGCCACCTCGCTGCACTTTCTCCTCCACATTATCCGTTACGCAGATTGGCACTTCTTTCTTTATGCTCTGGTCAAGCGATATTAGCGTTTCCGTAGAATCAACGCCTGTTATCCCTTGAATTTTACGGTTCAGCAAATCCATAAGTTGCTCATTGTCACGAGCATAAAGTTTCACAAGCATTGTGTATGGTCCAGTTGTGTAATGACACTCCACGATCTCGGGAATTTTATTCAACTCATCTACTACACGAGCATACATCGACCCTTTCTCCAACCTTATGCCAACGTATGTACAAGTGTTGTACCCAAGACTTTTAGGGTTAATCACATAGCCCGACCCCACAATGACATTCGTGTCGATAAGACGCTGCACACGCTGATGTATTGCCGCACGCGACACACCGCATACCGCTGCCACATCCTTGAAAGGTATTCTTGCATTAGCAGAAATAATATCCATTATCTGCTTATCCAGTTTATCAATCTTTTCCATTTATCCTTATTTCTTTTGTAATTAGATTTTCCGTTAGCAATTACCACTCAAATAATAGACAAATGTAAGTCTTTTTTTCTTTCCAACAAACATTTTGAGAGAAAAAGCAATAAAAACTTCTGTTTTTCGAGCAGAAACTATCAAAATGATAAGTGAATGACATCATCATGGACAAAACATTCAAAAGCACTTTACACATCTGTCCATCTTTTGTAACACTTAAATCATAGGCAGACTTTCTCCATTGATTTTGCGGTAAAGGTCAAGGGCAAACACATCGGTCATGCCCGAAATGTAGTCGAGTACAGCCATAATACGGACATAGGTGTCTGGATGAGCAACATCGTATTGGCTTGACACCCTGCCAAGCAGCAAGCGACTGTATGCATGCTGTGGATTCATGGCTGCATTGGTGAACAACCCAATGAGTGTAGAAATGATTTTATAACCAGCCAATTCTGTGTCTACCACGTCACGACTGCGGTATATTCGGCTCTTTGCCGCTTTTACGCAGGTTTCGTAAGCATCGTGGACAAGTGGGCAGGAATGGTCAATGAGAGAGCCTTGAAATGTGCCGTTGAGTATGGCGTCCTCGTTTTCTACAAACACACGCACACATTCCCTCTCCAATGCTCCGATAGCACAGGAACGGAAATATACGATATTTTCGTTCTGGTCATAGGTGTCCTTCGCACGCTCAATGATATGCTCTCGGCTTTCGGGCTTGACAAAGGCAAGCATGAGGTCACGTGTCTCTTCGAAAGAGAGGATTTTCAGTTTGTGGGCATCTTCTATGTCCATGATTTCATAGCAGATGTCGTCGGCAGCCTCAACGAGGTAAGCAAGCGGATGACGGTTCCAGCCTCCGTTGGATTTATTCAGCCCTAACTCGTTAGCAATCTTCTCATACAGAGGTTTTTCCTGTGTGAAAAAGCCGAATTTCTGTTTAGTGGCTTCGGTAGCAGGGAAAGGGTATTTGACTATGCTTGCAAGGGTGGAGTAGGTCAGCACGAAGCCTCCTGCACGGCGACCGTGGAACTGGTGGGTAAGCAGACGGAAGGCATTAGCGTTGCCGTCAAAATGCGTGATGTCTGCCCACTGAGCATCAGTCAGTTGCCCCTTGTATTGTATGCCCTCACCTTCAGCAAAATGGGAGGCTATAGCACGCTCGCCCGAGTGTCCGAAAGGTGGATTGCCCATGTCGTGGGCAAGGCAGGCGGCACTCACGATTGAGCCTATCTCGCCAACAAGAGAATCGGCGAGTTCTGGGTGTTTCTCGATGAGCAGTCGTGCCACGTCGTCGCCAAGGCTTCTGCCTACGCTCGCCACCTCGAGCGAGTGGGTGAGGCGGTTGTGGACGAACACGCTGCCGGGCAGTGGGAACACCTGCGTCTTGTTTTGCAAACGACGGAATGGAGCAGAGAAAATGAGCCTGTCATAGTCGCGCTTGAACTCCGTGCGCTCATCCTTTTTGTTCGCCTGTGACAGGTCTTCCAAGCCTAAACGTTTGGTGGATATAAGTTGTAGCCAATTCATCATGGAAATAAATGTGTAATGTTTATATTTTCAGTGCAAAAGTAACGATTTTAGGGAATAAATACGGAATAAAGAGTTAAGTTTTTGTAAACTCGTCATTAAATCATGCTTTGTGGCACGACATTCCTAATTCTTTTAGTATATTTGCATAAAATTTAGGTATATGGAACTCAAAATAATCAATAAATCGCATCATCCACTTCCTCAATATGCTACTCTACTGTCGGCAGGCATGGATTTGAGGGCTAATCTTGATGAGCCTGTGACATTGGCGCCATTGGCACGTGTGCTTGTGCCGACCGGGATATATATGGCATTGCCCGAGGGATATGAGGCGCAGGTACGACCTCGTTCTGGGCTTGCCATAAAGAAAGGTGTTACGGTGCTGAACTCACCGGGGACAGTGGATGCTGACTACCGTGGCGAGGTGTGTGTGATACTCGTTAACCTTTCCAACGAACCTTTTGTCATCAACGATGGAGAGCGTATAGCGCAAATGGTCATAGCCAAGCATGAGCAACCCGAACTTGTCGAGGTTGAGGTGCTTGACGAGACGGAGCGTGGTGCTGGCGGGTTCGGGCATAGCGGTGTTAAATAGACGGAATAAACAATGGCAACGACGATGAAACGTTTTTTGCTACTATCTTATATGCTTGTCTCTCTACTGTGTGTGAAGGCGCAGACAGGCAAATTTGATTATATCTTTCAAGAGGCAGAACGGCAGAAGTTTGCACAGCATTATGTCAATGCTATCGACCTGTTCGACTATTGCCATAGGCTCGACCCAAAGTCGGGTGCGACGATGTATGAACTGGCGGAACTTTACCGCTATGTGAAGAACGACAGTTTGGCTATCGACATGCTGGAGGAAGCATGCAATCTGTATCCCGACAATTACTGGTATAAACTCCGCCTCGTATATTTCTATGAAAATCAACGACGCAACGATGATGCTTTGCGTGTGCTTGAGGAAATGTCACAGCAGTTTCCCGAAAAGACGGAGGTGCTGATGATGTTGCTTGATGCTTACCAAAGAAACAATGATAACGAAAACATGGTGAAGGTGTTGGACAAGGTGGAACTGAAGGAGGGAAAGAGTGAGCAGTTGTCAATGGACAAGTTCCGTTTGTTCTTGCAGATGAATGACGAAAAGCGTGCTTTTGAGGAAATGAAGGCATTGGCTGACGAATATCCGAATGACCTGCGCTATCAAGTGGTCATAGGCGACCTCTACCTTGACGCAGGAAAGAAAGAGGAAGCTTTGAAGCAGTTCCAAATGGTGGAGGAAAAGGACTCCAACAATGTGACATTGTTGCTTTCGATGTCTAACTACTATCATGCAGAGGGGGCTGATTCTCTATATCATAAATATCTGTCGAAGTTACTTTCCAACCCCAGTTTTGATGATGCGTCAAGGGCTCGTCTTCTCGGTGTGCTTGTGCGTGAAAACCTTAACCAGCAGAGCGACTCTACGATGCTGCTCAACCTGTTTGACGAGGCGTTGCAACTGCCACAGGAGCATACAGACATACTTGAATTAAGGGTGCGTTACATGGTGACGAAAGATATGCCAAGGGAGGAGATAAAGCCTTATCTGTATCGCATGCTGGAGATAGATCCCGAAAATAGCATGGCGCGTCAGCAACTGCTGTCATACGCCATTGCTGACAATGATACAATAGGGGTGGTGAACATCTGCAAGCCCGCAGTAGATTATAACGTACCAGACCCTGTGTTCTATTATTATTTAGGTATAGGCTATCTGCAACTTGACGAGAAGCAGAAAGCTGTTGACGCTTTCCGTGGAGGACTGGAACACGTAGATGAGGGTGTGGAAACCAATAGAGTGCAATTATATGTAAATATGTACTCACTGTTAGGTGACTTGTATCATCAGTTGGGGCAAGATGACAAGGCATTTCAAATGTATGACTCCTGTTTGGTGTACAGGCAAAACGAACCATCTGTGCTGAATAACTATGCTTACTATCTGTCGCTCAAGAAGAAAGATCTTAACAAGGCAGAGGAAATGAGTCGTAAAGCAAATGAACTTGAGCCTGACAATCCTACTTATCTCGACACTCACGCATGGGTGCTGTATCAGCAGAAACGATATGAAGAGGCTAAGCAGTATATGGACAAGGCTGTAGAACTGATGGATGCACAGGAACTGGAAGAAAGCGAGGATGTGAAGCAGCATATTGAACTGATAAATAAAAAGGTCAAGAAGAAGTAGAGAACACATTTATATTATATATATAAAGAGTCACAGAACAAACTAATTGCCTATGGGCATAAAATCTAATTTTACAATGAACACTAATTCTATCGTCATCCGCATTGCTATTTGTGTAGCGTTTGTATTGTCGTTGGCCTCGTGCCACTCGAGCAAAAAGGCTATGGAAAATGCAGGAAGTGACGTAACCAAACCAACCGAAACCATTGTTACCTCCCCTGCTGACAAGTCTACAAAAAGTACTGATGCAAGAACAAACTTCACATCTAAAGTAAAGGTTACAATCACACAAAACGACAAAAGTATTTCTACAAGTGGAACATTGCGAATGCGTTATGATGATGTTATACAGATAACCCTTGTTGACCCATTCATAGGCATCACAGAAGTAGGACGCATGGAATTATCCCCAGACAGTATGCTGATAATCGACCGAATAAACAAGAGATATGTGAGTGTTAAATACGATGAATTTGACATACTGAAGAATAATGGCATTGATTTCCAAACTATACAGGAGCATTTTTGGAGGGAAGCACAAAGCGCTGACCAACTGTCTTATTCCATGCCTACGAAAACACCGATACAGTTAGACTTGAAACTGTTTGACAAAGGAAGTCTGTCGTCGTGGAATGCTCACACCGAGGTTTCTAATAAATATAGTAAGACAGATGCCAACAAACTGTTCAACAGTCTGTTAGAACAATGATAGCCAACAGTTCTTGACCTTATTGACAAGCGAATAAGATGAGACGTTTCCTAATTTTCATATTGCTTATATCTTCAGTTCTTCCGCTTTCAGCGCAAAGCAGGAATAAGGGAACGTCATCGGTTACAAAGAAGATAACCACATCTACGAAGAAAACCACGCAGAAGCAGCCATCCAAGAAGGTTGATAAGAAAACGCAACTGAAGAACGAAAAGGCTGCGGCACAAAAGGCACGGCAGATGTCGCAAGCACAGTTGGCGCAACTCAACAAAAATGTCAAGGCGAGCCTTGACAGCGTGCTGATACTTGATAATCAGATAGGTCGTCAGCAAGCATCCATAGATAGCCTTAACAAGGATATTGCATTGCTTGATGCGAAGATAGATACTCTTTCTTCTCAACTGGCCC
This sequence comes from Prevotellaceae bacterium, assembly GCA_022508665.1. Classification (GTDB taxonomy): domain Bacteria; phylum Bacteroidota; class Bacteroidia; order Bacteroidales; family Bacteroidaceae; genus Minthosoma. The sequence goes on from JAFLUT010000017.1 coordinate 29,967, forward strand.
AATTACAGAAAGAGTTGGAAATCAAAAAGAAACGATATGCCAAGGCAATGGTGTATATGCGTAAGAACAAGTCTGTGCAGAACAAACTGATGTTCATCTTTTCTGCAGATAACTTCACTCAGATGATGCGCCGTCTACGATACATGAAGGAGTATTCCACTTTCCAAAAAGCACAAGGTGAATTGCTGAAAGAAAAGCAGTTGGAGGTCAAAACAAAGCAGAATGAATTGCTGTCTGCCAAGACCCAAAAGGAAAGCAACCTGCATGCAGTAGAGGAAAGGAAATCGTCTTTGCAAACGATGAAGACCAACTGTCAGACGCAGATAGATTATCTGAACAAAAACATTGTAACTGTACAACAGCAGATAAAGGCCTATCAGCAGAAAGAACAAGCACTTAATGCAGAAATTGACCGAATCATACAGGCTGAAATAGAGGCTGCTCGCCGTGCCGAAGCGGAACGTAAACGCAAGGAAGAAGAAGCTCGCAAGAAAGCAGAAGCCGAAGCACGAGAGAAAGCACGTAAATTGGCAGAGGCGAAAGCCGCCGCAGAGAGGGCTCGCAAGGCAGTAGAGGCTGCTGAGGCTGCCCGACGAACAGCCAAGACAGAAGCAGAAAAGTCTGCTGCCAAACTTGCATCAGACAAAGCAAAGAATGAAGCCAGAACTGCTGAAGCCAACGTAAAAGTGGCTGAAAAAGAGGAGAAGGCGGAACGTAGCAAAGTAGAGGCATGGAAAGCAGACACAAGCAATGATGTAAAACTCTCTAATAACTTTGTGGCAAACAAGGGGCGTTTGCCAATGCCTATCACAGGCAGTTACAGCGTCGTCGGACACTATGGGAATTACAACGTTGCGGGATTAAAGGGTGTTACCCTCAATAATAAAGGTATAGACATCCGTGGTCAGCAAGGCTGCTCCGCTCGTGCAATTTTTGACGGCGTAGTTAGTTCCGTATTCCATTACAGCGGCGTCTACACTGTCATGCTTCGCCATGGCTCATATATTTCAGTTTATTCAGGTCTCTCATCCGTGTCTGTCCGCAAAGACCAAAAAGTCAAGGCAAGAGACACACTCGGCAACGTGGCCCAAGATTCCGATGGTCGCTATATCCTTCATTTCCAACTGCGTAATGGAAGTGCAGGGTTAAATCCAGAGCAATGGGTGAGATAGGGAGTCATTGTAATAAAAAGCAGAAATTAATTAAATAGGTACTTGTGCGTTGAAAAGATGTTAATACATAGATGTTTACATAGGATTATTGTAGCGGCATGGATGTTATGCATGCTACCTTTGGCGATACAGGCCCAGACACCTGACAGTTTGGGACGTGTGCGTTATCGGTATGATTTTGTAGTACCTGACAATGGAAACTTTATAGATGCGATACACGCAGCAAACAGACGGAAAGACAAGAAAAAGAGGTTTCGTATATTCATCAAGTCAAGCATGTATCGCATCAAGGGTGAAGGAAATCCTATAAAGATAAGGGAAAATGGTAAGGAAATAGAAATACCCAGTCCGATGACAGTGCTGACAGCGCCTAACACAAGCATATGTGGCGAGGGTTGGAAACACACGCAGATAGAATCCATGCCTATGCATGAGGGCATAAACTGCACTTCAACGCTTTTCTTAAATGGTGCTGACAGCACTTATATTCAAGACATTGAACTGTGGTCTAACTACCGCAATGACTTCAACGCTTTTGCAAAATGTGCAGTGGCTCTAAATGAAAAGAACTGCAAAGGCAACATTTTCAAAAACTTGTCGTTGATGAGTACACAGGATACTTACTACACTAATGACGGTGGAACAACCTACCTTGAAGACTGTACAATAAAAGGTACGGTAGATTTCATCTGCGGAGGAGGAACAATCTATTTCAATCGTTGCAACATTGAATTGTTTCCTTGTGGCAACACTGGAAAAGGTGATATAATCTGCGCGCCTGCCACTGAGGCTTCACGACAATTTGGATATGTGTTTAATGGATGCCATATATACGGTTCTCCCGAACAGGCAAACAAATATATGTTAGGCAGACCATGGAAGAATGCCCCCCGTGCGGTTTTTATCGGCACGGTAATGGAAATGCCACCTGACAGTTTGGGATGGGCAGACGCTCACAGCACACAACCAAGGCTTTTCAGTGAATATGAGAGCATGAATGGAGAGTTTCAGTTGATACCTACTACTGGTCGTCGCAAGCAGTTCTACAATGAAAACGGCATACTTGTGACAATGAGGTACAATACAGACCTGCCAACAGAAGAGGCTGACCAATATGATATAGATAAGGTGTTTCCCAACTGGTATCCAGAGCAGAAGACGGCATTGGTAGAACCTCCACAAGTGATGATACGAAACCGTGGAGAAATCTATTGGGAAGATATACCAGATGCATGCCTATATGCAATCTGTCGTAACCGTGATGTGGTGGCATTCACTACCGAACCACGCTATCGTGTGCCACGTGGCACTCCCGAAGGGTCGTGCTTTTCAGTAAGGTGTGCCAATTTCTATGGAGGATTAGGCGAAAGAAGCAATGAAGTAGTGTACCCTAATCTATAAAAATATACACTTTGCAAACTAAACGTTGCAACTTGTTCTATAAATATGTTTTATTTCAAGCATTCAGCGATAAATAATTGATTTTTTTTGAATAAACATTAGTAAAGAATTAACTTTGTAGAGCCTTTGGTAAAAAGAGATAGTATTCACAATAATTTAATTAAGTAAAATTATGGCATTAGATTTGACACAGTATGGCATCACTGGCAGTACAGTGATTGCTCACAACCCTTCTTACGAGGAGTTGTTCAAGGCTGAAATCAATCCAGCACTTGAGGGTTATGAGAAAGGTCAGGAGACTGAACTCGGTGCAGTAAACGTAATGACAGGTGTGTTCACAGGTCGTTCTCCTAAGGACAAGTACATCGTTGACGATGCAGAGTCTCACAACAACGTATGGTGGACTTCTGAGGAGTACAAGAACGACAACCACCCAATGTCTGAAGAGGTTTGGGCTGTTGTTAAGGACATCGCAAAGAAGGAACTTTCTAACAAGAACCTCTACGTTGTAGATGCTTTCTGCGGTGCTAACGAGGCTACTCGCCTTTCTGTTCGCTTCATCGTTGAGGTAGCATGGCAGGCACACTTCGTTACTAACATGTTCATCCAGCCAACTAAGGAGGAACTCGCTAACTTCAAGCCAAACTTCGTTATCTACAACGCTTCTAAGGCTAAGGTAGAGAACTACAAGGAGTTGGGTCTGAACTCTGAGACTTGTGTGGCATTCAACACTACAAGCCGCGAGCAGGTTATCATCAACACTTGGTACGGTGGTGAAATGAAGAAGGGTATGTTCTCTATGCAGAACTACTACCTCCCACTGAAGGGCA
>JAFLUT010000018.1 GCA_022508665.1 Prevotellaceae bacterium
AAGCATGTATAATTTAGAGGAACTAAACCGCAAGGAAATGAGCGAACTGCTCAGCATTGCATCTGAATTGGGCATCAAGAATGCTGACAAGATGGAAGCAACGATGTTGCGTCTGTCTATAATTGACGAACAAGCAAGCGCTTTCGCTTCCGGCGCTTTGGAGAAGACGGCACGCAAGCGTTCACGTGTCAGCGTAAAGAGTGTTGACAGGGTATATACAGCCAGTCAAGATAAGGCACAGAAAGTTGATAAAGCCATGAAGGTGGCAAAAGACGACTCTCTGTTTGCCGACCTCTCAGACGAGGAAAAGGCTATGCTTACACCAACAGAACAGACCACAGAAAATGACGTAACACCTGCACCTAAAAAGCGTGGACGCAAACCTAAGGCTGTCACCGAAAATGCAGAAGTTGCAGTTGTGGAAGAGGCTGTGAACACAGAGGAGGAAGCACCTGCGCCCAAGAAACGCGGACGCAAGCCAAAGGCTGCCACAGAAAATGTTGAAGTGGAAAGTACAGAGCAAACCTCAGAGGTTAAGCCACAGGAAGAAGTTGAGGTCACCAATATCACAAGCGAAGAAAATTCTGCATCTGACAATGTGGTAAGCAATGAAGCAATGACACCAAACGTGGCAGAGGAAGAGCATATAAACTACTCTACTCCCGACTTCATCATTTTGCAGGACATATCAAACGCATTAGAATTCCGTATGCCCGAAGATGCTTTCAATAATATGGCGAGTGAACTGTATCAGCCACAAAATTTTGAGCCACAGATTTACGAGGAAGAGCCGAACAACGAGCTGTATGTTAAAAAGGAAAAGCCTGTTAAGGAAAAAACATACGACTTCGACAATATCATACGTGTCAGCGGTGTGCTTGAAATGATTGACAATTACGGTTTCCTCCGTAGCAGCGACTACAACTATCTCCCTTCCCCAGATGACGTGTATGTAAACCTTCAGCAGATAAAGCACTATGGACTCAAAACGGGCGATGTTGTTGATGGATTTGTACGTCCTCCCAAAGACGGAGAACGCTTCTTCCCATTGGCAAGCGTGGAGAAAATCAACGGATGTGAACCAACGATAGTGCGTGACCGTGTAGGCTTTGAGTTCCTTACCCCACTCTTCCCCGACGAGAAATTCAAACTCTGCAAAGGCTTCGAGGACAGCAACTCGTCACGCATTGTTGATTTGTTCTCACCTATCGGCAAAGGACAGCGCGCCTTGATTGTTGCTCAGCCAAAGACTGGTAAGACAATGCTGATGAAGGACATTGCTAACTCTATCGCAGCCAACCACCCTGAGGCATACTTGATGATGCTGCTCATTGACGAGCGTCCAGAGGAAGTTACCGACATGGCTCGCACCGTCAATGCCGAGGTAATAGCAAGCACTTTCGACGCACCGGCAGAAAACCACGTGAAGATAGCAGGCATCGTGCTTGAAAAGGCTAAACGCATGGTGGAATGTGGACACGATGTAGTGATTTTCCTTGACTCAATCACTCGTCTTGCACGAGCATACAACACTGTATCTCCTGCATCGGGCAAAGTGCTTTCTGGAGGTGTGGATGCCAACGCATTGCACAAGCCCAAACGTTTCTTCGGTGCGGCACGTAACATAGAAAACGGCGGTTCGCTGACAATAATTGCTACGGCTCTCATCGACACAGGCTCAAAAATGGACGAAGTGATTTTCGAAGAGTTCAAAGGAACAGGAAACATGGAACTGCAACTCGACCGCAGCCTTGCAAATAAGCGCATCTTCCCGGCAGTTAATCTCACAGCATCTTCTACTCGTCGTGACGACCTGCTGCAAGACCCGACAACTCTCAACCGCATGTGGGTGCTTCGCAATCACATTGCCGACATGACTTCAATAGAGGCTATGGAGTTCCTTATGAAACGGATAGAAATGACGAAGACCAACGAAGAATTTCTTATAAGCATGAATGGATAGCCCCATTCATGCTTATATTTATGCATGCACATATATTCTACACCATATTTTCTGGCTATAAACATTTGTGTTTTACAAATAAATGTGTAACTTTGCACACGATTTCCGAAAGGAAGTCAATCAAACCAACTAAAAAGAGAGTATTAAATAATTTAGAAACTACTATGGACGATTATCCGGCGAATAGTATCAATTGCCTGGGATAAGACGCACCTCTCAAGCGGAGTTGAATGAGTCTTTGCCCCGATTTTTACTGTTCATACATAGACAAGCAAAGGTTCATACAACAATGCGAACATTCTGGAATTTCAATGGTGGCATCAAGCACATCGACGAGTGGGAGCCACATTGCTGGGTACAAGTAACATGCCCAGTGGACGACGATAGAGATTTTTTGGAGCAGGAACTAGGAATGCCCGATTATTTCATGGAGGACGTTGCCGATGCAGACGAGCGCGCCCGATATGATATGGACGAAGGTTGGCTTATGATTATCTTGCGTATTCCGCACTTAAAGAGTGTGACGTCTCGTAGCCCTTATACTACAATACCGCTTGGCATTGTATTGAAAGGAGATAAAATCATCACGATATGTAATGAGGAGACACGCATGATGCTGGACTTTGTCAATCATCAGATGCGCCGTGCCGATGGCTTTACCGATGCAGCCGACTTGGTGTTCCGCCTCTTCCTTAGTGCCTCTGTGTGGTATCTGAAATATCTGAAACAGGTGAATGGCATTATAGAGAAAGCAAAGCGTGACCTCGACAAGCACATTGATAACAAAGACCTTATCAGTCTCTCTCGCCTGCAAGACTCTCTTACATATTTCGGCACTTCAATCCGTGGCAACGAGTCGCTGCTGAGCAAGTTGAAGTTTCGTCTGCCAGTCGATGAACTGGATGCGGAACTCATCGAAGACGTGAACATCGAAATGAATCAGGCGCGTGAAACAACAGCAATCTATATAAACATCCTCGATTCCACGATGGATACTTACGCCAACATCATCAACAACAACATGAACACGGTGATGAAACTCCTCACATCGCTCAACATGATTATCCTTTTCCCAACATTCATCACGAGCATGTTCGGCATGAACCTTCTGAACGGCATGGAGACATGGACATGGGGATTTCCTATCGCCATATTCGCTTGCGTGCTTTGTACTGCCGTTTCACTCTTGTGGTTCAGAAGGAAGAACTGGCTGTAAAGTAATGTTTGTAGTTCCGATTTGATATATTTTAGGCGTACCATAAGCGATAATCTTTTATTTTTTGCTAACTTTGCCCAAAATTTCTACGTTTTAAGAAAATGGCAAAAAAACATAAAGAGAAAAAGGTGGCTGCGGTGAATAAGTCGCAGTCGATAGATAAAACAACAGTTTCATCTTCTATAAGCCAAGGACTGGCTGACGAAGAGAAGAAGCAAGGAAAGTCTACCCCAATAATCATAAGCGTAGCCGTCACGTTGGCTATGGCGGCATTGAGTGCGTTCCACCTCATTGTTCGCAACAGTGACGTGCTGTTTATGGCTCAGAGCAAGAGTTTTTTCACGACCAATGAACAGTTTTTGAGGGAGTGCATGGAGTTGCCCGGTGGAATGATCACATACATTGCAGCGTTTTTAACACAGTTCTTCTATCATCCTTGGCTTGGTGCATCTATAATGATTGGCATTTGGGTGGCGAGCCTATGGATAAGCAAATTTGCTTTCAGAGTGAAAACTACATGGTTTGCAGTGTTGGCAATACCTGTAATATGCCTGCTGGTCAGCATGATAGACACGGGCTACTGGATATATCTGATGAAGCAGGAGGCGTATTGGTTTTACGGCACAATAGGATATTTCATTGTAGTTGTTTTGGTGCTGATATATAGTAGGTTTAGAAAGTTTACTGACAAACTGATGATGACGGTATTGATTGCCATGTCGTACCCTTCTTTGGGCTGGTATTCGCTACTTGCCATGCTGTATACGGCAAGCATTACTCTGTCGGAATATAAAAAAGAAAAGAAATTCAAGGAGAAATTTGTACAACCCATTCTGGCTGTTGTTCTTGCTGTTGTTGTACCACCATTAGTTTGCCAATTCTACTCTGCTATTCGCATAGAAGAGTGCTGGACGGCGGGCTTTCCTTATTTTGTCAACGATACGGTTCATAGCATCACACCAGAAATACCATTCATCATTTTTGCTATCGTGCCATTGATATTCCCATTCCTACCCCAAAAAGAATGTAAAACATGGGTGGCATACGTTGTGACAATAGCGGTCATAATTTTTTCATGTATTTGGACTGAGAAGAGTGATTTTCAGAATTATAACTACCACGCTGAAATAAAGATGTATCGTGCAGCGGAGGAGCAAGACTGGAACAAGGTGCTTGATGAAATGACAGGCATACCGGGCGACGCATCCCGACAAATGGTGCTACTGAAAAACATTGCTCTGTTTAACGATGGGGGTGTAGGAAACAAGATGTTCCGATACAATAATATGGGCGCGACTCCTGACAATGGATTTGATACCCTCCATATACACATGGTGCAAACAGCGGCTCCACTCATTTATTATTATCACGGCAAGACAAATTTTGCTTCTCGGTGGTGCATAGAGAATAACGTAGAGTTCGGATGCGACTTCGACAATCTGAAGATGCTCGCACGTTGCGCCCTTGTAGGAGGAGAAATGGATGCGGCTCGCAAATATCTTGATATACTGAAAACCAGCATATATTACAAGGATTGGGCAGAACGACTGATGCCTATCACGAAAAATCCGAAGTTGATAACAAAATACCACGAGTTTGACAGCGTGCGTGAAATGCGTGACCACATGGGTAGCGTACTAGACGGCGACAATGGGCTGGTGGAAATGTATCTGCTCAACTATTTTAGCAACACCATGAATAAGGACAGCAAACTTCTTCAAGAGGTTACGCTTATTTATGCTATGGTGCAGAAGGACATCAACTTGTTCTGGCCTCGCTTTTTCCTATACGCATCGTTGCATTCAGGAGAGGATATGCCGATACATTATCAAGAAGCGGCATATCTGTATGGACAACTCGAACCTAACAACGTAAGCACCAAGGGAATGCCTTTCGACCAACAGGTGATAGACCGATACAACAGTTTCCAGCAAGTGTCTCAGTCGCTATTGAAGCAAGGCATGGACACTGCTGCCGTTGGCGAGGCGATGAAGGGAGCATTTGGCGACACCTTCTATTGGTTTTATTTCTTCTGCCGAGACATTCATTCTTACTAAATATACACAATCCTTTTCAATCCAAGAATATGAAAACCAAGAATATACTCTACACATTAGCCCTCGCAGTCATCATGGCATCATGCACAGGGCATCCGTCAGTGCCTACCGACGCACAGAGGGAATCAAGACTGCCAAAAATCTTCCCCGACTACACAGAAGTCACTATCCCGTCAAATATCTGCCCAATGAACTTTGCCGTACAGGAGGGGGCAACGGATGTTGTGGCACGCCTGACCTACCCTAACGGCGAGATAACTTACGGTGATGGACAGAAAGTCATCATTGATGAGGAAGAATGGACTGGCATATTGAAAGCATCAAAAGGCAAGAGCATCACTGTTGAGATCTATGCCAAGATTGACGGCAAGTGGAAGGTTTTCAATCCGTTCAACATCAATGTTGCCGAAGAAGCGATTGACCCATACATTTCATATCGTGTCATTCAGCCGTCATACGTGGCGTATGAGAAGTTGAGCATAAATCAGCGTAACCTTACGAATTTTGATGAGAAAGAAATATACAACAACATGTCGGTAAGTACTGAAAGCACAGGGCAGTGCATCAACTGTCATTCTTATCAGAACTACAAGACGGACAACATGCTGTTTCACATGCGTCAAGGTTACGGAGGCACAATGATTGTCTCCAACGGAGAATTGAAGAAGGTTGACTTAAAGACAGAGGAGACCATTAGCGCAGGTGTATATCCAGCATGGCACCCAACAAAGAATTATATAGCATTCTCCACAAACTCCACAGGTCAGTCGTTCCACACAAAAGATTTGGCGAAGATAGAGGTGCAGGACACAGAAAGCGACCTCATACTCTATGACGTTGACAAAAACGAGGTGAGCATAATCTCAGAACTTGACGATGAACTGGAGGTGTTCCCAACATGGAGTCCAGACGGCAAGAAACTGTTTTTCTGTTCTGCTCATTTTGAGTTTTACAATGACAGCATTTCTAAGGAGACTGAAATGATAAAGCGATACAAGGAGGTGAAATATAGTCTCTATTCAGCCGATTTCGACCCTGAGACAAAGCGATTCAGCAATATGCAAATGATTTTCGATGCGGCAGATTCGCTTGGTCAGAGTGTCACTCTGCCTCGTGTTAGCCCTGACGGAAGATACCTTCTTTTTGCCAAGGCTGAGTTCGGGTGTTTCCATGTATGGCACCACGATGCAGACATCTACCTAATGGATTTGAATACTGGCAAGACGGAGGATTTGAAAGCGGTAAACAGCGACCGTTCAGAGAGTTATCCTACATGGTCAAGCAACGGCAGGTGGATAATGGTGGCTTCACGGCGTGACGACGGCAACTACACCCGACCATATATCGCCTACTTCGACAAGAATGGCAAAGCACACAAGGCATTTGAAGTTCCGCAGAAAGACCCTTATTTCTACACGTTCTTCTTGCGCTCATTCAACAGACCAGAGTTTATGGTTGAACCTGTAACTATCTCGCCACAAGAGTTTGCAAGGAAAGCGAAAGAAGAGGCTGTAAAGGCTAAGTATGTGAAAAACTGAAAGCATCACCCATTGGCAACCAACCCAAAATCTGATTAACGACCTGCAGAATGAAGGTAAAACTTGAACACATATATATAATAGTATTCATCGCCATAGCATACCTTTTGCTACCGGCGATGAATAGCGATTATCTGTTTGCCATTCAAGAAAATAGCGTGTTCATTAAGGGGCGGACGTTCATGTCGGACATAGTGAGCGACACTCACGGTGGCTGGATTGCATGGGTATCATGTTATCTCACGCAGTTTTTCTATTATCCATGGCTTGGCAGCAGCATTATCATTGCCATTTGGTCTGTTACTTATTTACTGCTGCTGCGGACATTCAACCTCAAAGGCAAGTGGAGTTTTATTGCTATCATCCCAACCTTATTCCTCTTCGTCAGGCTGCTTGACTATGGTTATTGGATATATTACACAAAGAACATTGGATATGCGTTTTCTGGAACTTTACTATTGTTTGCTATTGCCTTTGTTTCGTGCTTGCTGACAGAGATTTTGAGGAGGAGACTCAAAGATAAATGGCATAAGAATTACTCTTATGCGTTATTTGCAGTCTGCTTCATTCTCGGCACATGGACGTCGAAAGGCTGGAATCTGCGTGACCACCAAAGCGAGTTGTCTGTCACAATAAGAGACAAGAATTTCAAGCATGAACTGCGTATGTATCGTGCCATTGATGAGTTCAGATATGAGGATGCACTAAAAGAAATGCAGTTTGAAGACGGAGAGCCAACCAATTTAATGGTGCTGCTGAAAAACATTGCCTTGATGCACACGGGACGCATAACCGACATGTTCAAGACAAACAACTGCGGTGTAATGCCAAATACTGGCGACTCTATCAAAATACACATTTCACAGCTTGCCGCCCCTCTTGTTTACTATCAGTTCGGTCAGATGAACTATGCCTACCGTTGGGCAATGGGCAACGCTGTGACATACGGGCAGAGTTTCCGCAATCTGAAAATGATGATACGCAGCGCTATTTTCAGCGGAGACTTTGACGTTGCGAAGAAATACATCGCCATGCTAAAAACCAGCACTTTTTACAGCGATTGGGCAAAAGAGCATGAGGAATGGGTATATAATAGCACAAAATTTGTGCAGAGCATTGACAACCAGCATATAGGGCAACTCGTAAACGATGATGTAAATATGCTTGACAATGACAATGGGCTATGTGAGAAGTACATAATAGACCATTTTTCTGACCTCCTGTATCCTACCACGCCATTGTTAGAGGATTTGATAATGTGCATGTCTTTATGGGGAAAAGATGAATACGCTTTTGCCATACACTTTTACAACTATATGCAAAGGCATCCCAATGAACCTATTCCAGAGTTGTATCAAGAGGGAGCAATACTGCTGTGCAACAGCGAAAGGTCGCCTATCGAACTCTACGATTTTCCTTTTGACCAAATAGTTTCTGACAAGTTCAACCGTTTTGTGCAAGACTACAACACTCTATCTCAGCAAAATGTTAGCGATGCAGAAATGGCAAAACGCCTGAAAACTCTCTATGGCGGAACATATTGGTGGTATTACTATTTTTACAACGAATTCAACATCTATTAAACATAGCATATTAACTAAACATATTATAGAACTATGAAAAAGACCATTCTTCCTTATATCCTACTGTCTTTAACAACGACAGTGTGCATGGCTCAAGGTACGGTGCAGGACTATAAAAACGCTTTTGCCATTCGTGGAAAGTACAGCAACAAAGTGGCAAATGGCAGCGTCAACATCATGCCTGTACGAAACGACAGCACAGGCGTTTTCAGATATTCCACGTTCAATGGCGACAGCACAGTATGGTACGAAGTCGACATCAAGACAGGGTCAAAGACACAGACCTCTGCCCCACCTCGACGCCATAATGAACGACGCGGCGGTGGAGATGGTCACCACTGGATGGAGGTGCGTGACGAAAAAGACGGACGTGCAGAAAATCCCGTAAACAAGAACACCTTTATTGTCCACAAAAACAATAACTTATACCTTGTCAATGGCAACGATGACGAACATGCCACAGCCATTACGGCTGACGGCGTTGACACTTGCTATTACTCCTCATGGGGCAGTTGGTCGAAAGACGGTAAGTATTATGCAACGGTGCTTATCAAGCCTGCACCAAAACACTATGTTACCTACACTCTTTCGTCGCCAACCGACCAAGTGCAACCCAAATACTCCCAGCAGGAATATGCCAAGCCGGGCGATTCGCTCAACTACCGCATTCCTGTCGTGGTAGATGTGGAGAACAGAAAGACAATCTACCCCAAATCTACTGATTTGTTCAAGAGCCAGTATCAGGTGACAGTACCACGATGGGATGAGAATGGCAAGACATTGACCTTCGAGTTTAATGAACGTGGACACAAGACCTACCGTGTGCTGGAAATGAATTTGGAGGGCGATGTTAAGACGCTCATCGAGGAAAAGAACGACAAATATGTGGCTTACTCTCGCAACTGGCGTAGAGACCTCAACGATGATTATATCCTGTGGAAGAGCGACCGCGACGGACACGCACACATATATTTATATGACAGGAAAAAAGACAGACTGACCCAAGTAACCAAAGGCGACTACTGGGTGCGTGGCGTTCAGCACAGCGAGATTGACGAGAAAGGAAAGGGATATATCATCTTCTCTGCTAACGGTATGAACTACAAGAATATGGGAAGGGTTGCTTCAAGTCTTGATGGAGAAATAGCGGAGGAAGACCCATATAACGTACACTACTATCGCATTGACCTCAACGGAAAGAACCTTGTGGCACTCACTCCTGAACGTGGCAACCACAGCATCACGCTAAGTGCCGACAAGACAGCACTCGTTGACACATATTCATCTGTTGACAAAGCACCTGTGACTGTGCTTCGCTCTGCCGTCAATGGGAAAATCATCAACACTCTCGAAACAGCAGACATATCAAGATTGGAAGCCAATGGATGGAAAGCCCCCGAAGTGTTCGTTGCTCCCGGCCGTGACGGAAAGACCGACATGTGGGGCATTATTCAGCGACCATCAAACTTTGACCCAAACAAGAAATACCCAGTCATTGAGTACATCTATTCTGGTCCCGGCGACCAGTATGTTCCCAAGTCATTCACTCCGTGGCTTTGGAATCTCGCAGACCTCGCCGAGTTAGGTTTTATCGTTGTTCAACTCGACGCTATGACCACATCGTTCCGTTCACTCGACTTCGAGCAGGTGTGCTATAAGAACTTGAAAGACAGCGGTTTCCCTGACCGCATCGAATGGATAAAGGCGGCAGCAGAGAAATATCCATACATGGACATAAGCAACATGGGCATCTATGGCTGTTCGGCAGGAGGACAAGAGGCTCTCGGCGCTCTCCTATTTCATCCCGACTTCTACAAGGTTGCTTACGCTGCCTGCGGATGCCATGACAACAGAATGGATAAAATCTGGTGGAACGAGCAATGGATGGGTTACCCTGTGGACAACAGTTATATAGAATGCTCAAACGTGGAGAATGCCAAGAACCTGCAAGGCAAACTCATGCTGCTGGTGGGCGAAATGGACGATAACGTTGACCCTTCGTCATCTTACCAAGTGGTCAATGCCCTCATCAAAGCAAACAAAGACTTTGAATTTATCCTCATCCCCGGCGCTCGCCACACTATGGGCGAGACATTCGGCGAACACAAACGCTATGACTTCTTCGTAAAGAATTTGCATGGCGTTGAACCGCCAGCATGGGAGGATGTGAAATAAAGGTGATAGATTTCTATAGACTCTATGGATTTCTATAAAATCCTATAAAAAACACAACAATGCAACACAACAATACAAAAGAACTTGGCACAGCCCCGATAGGCTCGTTGCTGATGAAATATGCTGTGCCGTCCGTTGTCGCCATGACCACTTCGTCGCTCTACAACATGGTCGACCGCATCTTCATAGGGCATATCCCCGACGTGGGAACTCTCTCCCTCGGCGGACTTGCCGTCACCTTCCCCATTATGAACCTTAGCGCCGCTTTCGGAGCAATGGTAGGTGTGGGAAGTTCAACATTGATGTCCATAAAACTTGGTCAGAAAGACTACAATACAGCCGAGCGTGTGCTTGGCAACCTTGTGTCGCTCAATATAATCATTGGCATTCTCGTAGGTGCGTTAGGGCTGCTATTTATCGACCCTCTTCTTTTATTTTTCGGAGCGTCGGAAAACACAATCCAATATGCCCGTGACTATATGTTTATCATACTTTTAGGCAACGTCATCACCCACCTGTTCCTTGGCATGAATGCGGCCCTGCGAAGCACAGGACATCCACACGTTGCCATGATAGCCACTATCGCAACAGTTGTGATAAACTCCATTCTCGACCCTATTTTCATCTTCACATTCGGCATGGGCATCAAAGGTGCAGCATACGCAACAATCCTCGCACAAATTGTCGCCCTCATATATGTGATAACGGTATTGTCCAACAAGAACGACTTCATACACCTGCACGCAGGCATATATGGGCTGAAAAAACGCCTCGTGAAGAACATCCTGTCTATAGGACTCTCACCCTTCTGCATGCAACTATGCGCATGCCTTGTCGTCATCTTCATCAACAAAGGACTGACAAAGCACGGAGGCGACCTTGCCATAGCCGCTTACGGCATCGTCAATGGCATCACGTTCCTCTTTGTCATGGCAGTGCTTGGCATCTGTCAAGGAATGCAGCCGATAGCAGGATATAACTTCGGCGCTCGTCATCTGAACCGTGTCACAGAGGTGCTGAAGAAAGCCATCCTTTTTGCCACAATCATTATGTGCTGTGCATTTATTCTCTGCGAGTTCTTCCCCCGATACCCAGTGCTACTGTTTACCGAAGATGAGGCATTGGTTTCTCTCGCTGTTTCGGGCATGCGCATCATCGTCTGCATGTTCCCTGTCGTAGGCTTCCAGATTGTCACAAGCAACTTCTTCCAGAGCATCGGCATGGTGAAGAAGAGCATCTTCCTCTCCGTCAGCCGTCAACTCGTGTTCCTTGTGCCGTTCCTCATCATCTTCCCCGAGATATGGGGAACTAACGGAGTGTGGATAAGCATTGCGACAGCCGACGGCATCGCCACCATCACGGCATCCATCATGCTATGGCATTTCTACCGCAACCAATCCACTCTGCATGTGCCGAGCATACGCATGAAGAGCATCCTTCATCGTGTGTTTTTCCACAATCGTGTAACCCCATAATCCGCACATTGTGAGATACTTCATTTATCTTTCCTACGACGGCACACGCTATCACGGATGGCAGATACAGCCCAACGGCATCAGCGTACAGGAAGTGCTGAACAAAGCACTCTCCACCTTGCTTCGTGAGCCAACCGAAGTGACAGGAGCAGGTCGCACCGATGCAGGGGTGAACGCCTCGCTAATGGTGGCACATTTCGACACATCACACACAGTGGATGGCAACCTTCCATACAAACTCAACAAGTTTCTGCCTCAAGACATCGCCATCCACTCCATACGTCCTGTGCGAGACGATGCCCACGCACGTTTCTCAGCCACCTCACGCACATATAAATACTATATAATCACAGAGAAGTCACCTTTCGAGCCATACGCCTACCGCTTTCCCCAACCTCTTGATTTCAACAAGATGAATGAGGCGGCACAAACTCTCCTCGACTACACCGACTTCACCTCTTTCTCAAAACTCCACACCGACACAAAGACTAACAACTGCCGCATCACTCAT
The DNA here is from genome assembly GCA_022508665.1 of Prevotellaceae bacterium. Taxonomy (GTDB): domain Bacteria; phylum Bacteroidota; class Bacteroidia; order Bacteroidales; family Bacteroidaceae; genus Minthosoma. Next base: position 12,519 of record JAFLUT010000018.1, read on the forward strand.
GCCCGGTGGGAGCAGCTCACCCCCACCAAATGGCAGTTCACCATCACCGCCGACCGCTTTCTCCGTAATATGGTAAGAGCCATCGTCGGCACTCTCCTTGATGTGGGTCGTGGCACACTAACCATCGCTCAGTTCCAGCAGGTCATAGAGAAAAAAGACCGTTGCTCGGCAGGTTCATCTGTCCCCGGCAACGCCCTCTTTCTCACCGACATAACATATCCTGAAGAACTGTTTAATGAGTAAATCAACATAAAAGATTATATATAACATAAGATATTGAATATATGAATCCGAAAGACTATAAAGATCTTGTCTATCAAATTATCGGAGCAGCGATGAAAGTACACAGTGAATTAAATTGGGGACTATTAGAGCCTATTTATAACGAGGCTTTACATTTAGAGTTACAGGATAAAGGAATTGAGAATGAAACAGAACAACATCTTCCGTGTTACTATAAACATCATTTGTTAGAAAAGCATTATCAAATGGATATGGTGGTAGATGATGTCATTGTGGAATTAAAATCTGTCAAGAAACTCATCTCCTCACATCGTTATCAGTTATTCAATTATTTACGATTAACAAAGAAACCTATTGGCATATTGATAAATTTTGGTTCGCCACGATTACAAGGTGAACGATACGCCTATATTGAAGAAACCAACGAGTGTGTTTTGCTTGACAAAAACATGAATATCGTGTATTCCACTCCAAACGATTGGAATAACGACGAAGAAGAAATATAACAATTAAAAATTCATGGACATTCGTGGACATTATATGGTAATTCGTGTTAAAATATAAAAAAAGCGTGAGTTTGCAAACTCACGCTAAGAGAGTCTTAAACATATAATGTCCATATAATACCCACGAATTACCATAAATATTTTTTGTGAACTTATCGTATTAAAAGTTATAGTTTAATTGCAATAAGAAAACCCTATGTGGCTCATCCTCGCCTTCACCTCCGCTTGCCTTCTCGGCTTCTACGACGTATTCAAAAAGAAATCGCTCAAAGGCAATGCCGTCATACCCGTGCTGTTGCTCAACACACTCTTCTCCTCCCTCATCTTCCTGCCTTTCATCATCCTCTCCTCACAAGGCATCATCAGCGAAGACAGTCTTTTCTACACCCATTCCTACGGATGGGCAGAACATAAATACATCCTCATCAAGTCGTGCATCGTGCTGAGCAGTTGGCTTTTCGCCTACTTCGGACTGAAACATCTGCCTCTCACCATCGTTGGTCCAATCAATGCCACACGCCCAGTCATGGTGCTTATCGGCGCACTTACCTTCTTCTCCGAGCGCCTAAATCTTTGGCAATGGATAGGTGTCGTCGTCGCCATGATAGGACTCTATATGCTCTCACGCTCAAGCAAGAAAGAGGGCATCGACTTCAAGCACAACAAATGGATTGTCTTCGTCATCCTCGCCAACGTACTCGGCGCAATATCAGGACTTTACGACAAGTTCCTCATGGCATCGCCCGAAAACCACGGTGTTGGACTTGACAAGATGGCGGTGCAGTCGTGGTACAACATCTATCAGTTCTTCATGATGCTCCTCATGCTCTTCCTTCTTTGGCTGCCAACACACAAACGCACCACCCCATTCCATTGGGACTGGTGCATCATCCTCATCTCCATCTTCCTCTCCGCCGCCGACTTCGCCTATTTCTATGCCCTCGGTCTCGACGGAGCAATGATTTCCATCGTCTCCATGATACGCCGAGGCTCAGTCCTTGTCAGTTTCCTCTTCGGAGCAATGGTATTCCACGAGAAAAACCTCAAATCGAAGGTCGTCGACCTCGCCCTCGTCCTTCTCTCCATGCTGTTCCTGTTCATTGGAAGCAGGTAACATTCATATCCTATACATTAAAATTAGGAAGAAGCATCGTGTGCTTACCCTTTGCAGGGCTGACAAGCGACGTGGTGAAGGTACGAAGATTTGGAAGATTGTCAAACATTTTATTCTTTTTCTATTGATTGTCGGTTATATTCCTTGTGTTATCTGGAAGGCTTATCGCATTCGCATTAAAATATAAGTTATATTTTATAAAACATAGGTTATATTTTATAAAATTCAAGTTTAATTTTATAAAATATAAGTTTAATTTTAAGGTGGCACACGGCTGGGCATCAGTAAGAGCGATGGTTGGGCATTGACAAAGCGTTTGGTTAGGCGCAAAATAAATGCACGGTGCTTTGCTAATGTTATGCACCGTGTATCACAATATCGCTGAGCCGTTTATCGATGTTTCGATAAACCGTTTATTGATGTTTCGTCAAGCCGTGTATCGCCGTTGTGTTGAGTTGTGTTTCTCGTGGTGTGTGAATGGTTTTATTCTCTTGCACACAGCCTCATGTATTCCTCAACGTCTTTGTTTTTCTTGAATTCTTCGGGGGCTTTGCTGTAGATTTCGTCAATTTGCGGGGTGGTTGTGGCATATCCGAACTGGTTGAAGGCGTTGTCGCAGAGGACGAGGAAATAGGTTATTCCCAAGACGTTGTTGTAGTTGTCCATAATAAAGTCCGTCTCCAACTTATCGACAGCCATTCTCAGCGTACCTTCTTCCTCGCCAAGTTGACGCAGGATGTTGTCATGGTCATACCCTTCCAATATCATGGCGCTCTCTTTGCGAGGCAGTTCTGCCAAAAGGAACATCAGCGAATCGCGTTCTGTCATAAAAGAATAGAACTTGTCGTTCAGCGGTGTGCCTTCCACTTTCATTGCATTAGGCAAAACGCTGACCCTGATGTCACCCTCTTCAAGGATAATGGGTATATTGTCTCCGCTTTGTCCGAAAAACATCCGCACACACATCACAGAATCTACAGAACCGCTCATTTTGAACCCTCCATGCAAAATCTTGCATGAGTCAACAGGCTTGGCGTCCTCCATGCCGAGCGGACGCAGATACACCAAATCGCCATCGTAAATGGACTGCAATGACGTACCCGTTATGTTATAACTGCTCGAACATGATGATGCCAGCAGCATCCCTGCAATACATATATAATGTATAAATCCTTTCATCCACATTTTATGTTCATTGGCGCTCAGCATGGTTAGCCAAGATGCCTTTCAATAAAGTATTGCAAAAATACAAATCCTTTTCCAACTGACACAAATATTTCCTCTATTTTTAGGGTATATTAAGATATTTTTCTGTTGTGGATGTTGTTTTTGGCACAATTTTATCACATTTTTATGGCAAACGGTCTGAAAGTTGGGGATTTTTTTTAACTTTGCATATAAATGAAATCACGAACAGTAAAAAACGTGTAAAATATGGAAATAAATCACAAATACATCTCTGTTGAATATAAATTGTATGCAATAGAGGACGGCGAAGAAGATGAAGAGCCTGTAGAGGTGTGCAACAAGCGCCACCCGTTCCAGTTTGTCAGCAATCTCGGTCTGGTGTTGCCCGATTTCGAGGCGGCTTTGGTAAACCTTGAGCATGGCGATGAGTTCGACTTCATCATTCCGTGCGAAAAGGCGTATGGTGACTTCAACGAGGAACTGATGTTTGACGTTGACCAGTCAATCTTCTTGAACAAGGACGGAAAACTGGACTTCAACTATGTGTATGAAGGTGCTGTTGTGCCTATGCAGGGCGAGGATGGCAACAGATTTCTTGCCACTATCATAGAGATTAAGAAGGACACGGTAACGATAGACTTGAACCACCCGAGGGCTGGACAAGACCTGCATTTTGTAGGCATGGTGGTAGAAAACCGACCTGCTACCAATGAAGAAATCTCCGAGGTGCTGAATGCGTCAAGCGGATGCGAAGGGTGTGACGGCGGCGACTGCGGCAATGGCTGTGGAGGCGGCAGTTGTGGTGGTTGCGGAGGCAGATGATGAGAAACACCTTCGGACATATATTCACGCTCACCACGTTTGGCGAAAGTCACGGAGCCGGAGTTGGCGGTGTAGTGGACGGCTTGCCTGCTGGAATTGAGATAGATACGGACTTTATACAGTCGGAACTCGACCGACGCAAGCCGGGGCAGAGCCGCATCACCACGGGGCGGCAGGAAGGCGACGTGGTGGAGTTGCTGTCGGGCGTGTTTGAGGGCAAGAGTACGGGATGCCCCATTGGTTTTCTCGTCCGCAACACCAATCAGCATTCGAGCGATTATGAGAATGTGCGTAACGTGTTCCGCCCTTCTCATGCGGATTTTACTTATACGCAGAAATATGGTTTGCGCGACCACAGGGGCGGAGGGCGGTCGTCTGCCCGTGAGACGATTTCCCGATGCGTTGGCGGCGCGTTGGCAAAACTGGCTTTGAGACAGTTGGGAATAGAGGTTACGGCATACACATCGCAGGTTGGCACGATTGCCCTTGACCGTGACTACACAAGGTATGACCTGACGCAGATTGAACGTAACCCAGTCAGATGCCCCGACCAGCAGGTGGCAAAGCAAATGGAGCAGTTAATCCTTGATGTGAAACGTGACGGCGATACTATCGGGGGCGTTGTTACATGCATCATAAAAGGGTGTCCGACAGGTCTTGGCGAACCTGCATTTTCGAAGTTGCATGCCGAACTTGGTGCTGCTATGCTGGGAATAAACGCTGTGAAGGGCTTTGAGTATGGCGAAGGTTTCGACGGAGTAAGCCAGAGAGGGTCGGAACAGAACGATATTTTCTTTTCCGACAATGGGCAAATCTCAACTCGCACCAATCACTCGGGAGGCATTCAAGGTGGCATATCCAATGGGCAGGACATCTATTTCCGTGTGCTTTTCAAGCCTGTTGCCACGCAGTTGCGACCGCAGCCAACAGTGACCATGCAGGGAGAGGAGACGGAACTGGAAGTGAAGGGAAGGCACGACCCGTGCGTATTGCCTCGTGCTGTGCCAGTGGTTGAGGCTATGGCGGCAATGACGATATTAGACCATTATTTAATAAATGAGACAGTAAAGTTATGAATAAAGTAATGCTTATAGGCAACGTGGGCGCTGACCCGCAGGTGAAATATCTTGATCAAGGCGTATGTGTGGCGCAGGTACGTCTTGCCACAACCGAGCGTGGCTATACGCTGCAAAACGGTACTCAAGTTCCCGACCGTACAGAATGGCACACCTGCATTTTCTGGCGGAAGTTGGGAGAGACGGTGGAGAAGTATGTGCATAAGGGCGACAAACTGTATGTGGAAGGCAAAATTCAGAGCCGCGACTGGACAGACCGACAAGGTGTAAGTCGCAAGGCGATAGAGATAATGGTGGACAACATGGAATTGCTATCTCCCAAACCGTCGACACAGCAGCCGGCTCAGTCTCAGCCAGAAACTCCACCAGCGGTAACTCCGTCACAGAATAATGGCGAATATCCATTCTGATGAAGGAAGAAGAAGGTTTACATATATTTATAAGACTTTTCCATAATCTTTAATAGATAAAAAATCAAATTCTTATGCCTACAATTATTGCAGGGCCATGTGTCATAGAGACGATGGAATGCCTTGAACAGGTTGCTCAAGAGATTGTGCGTCTTAATGAGAAATATGGCATCGACATCATCTTTAAGTCCTCTTTCGACAAAGCCAACCGCACAAGTATACACTCTTTCCGTGGCCCGGGGCTTGAGAAAGGGATGCAGATGCTTGCTGACATAAAGGAGAAGTATTCTCTCCGCATACTTACCGACATACACGAGAGTTATCAAGCGCAAGCAGCAGGTGAAGTGGCTGATGTTCTGCAAATTCCTGCTTTCCTATGCCGTCAGACAGATTTGCTGGTGGCGGCTGCTCGAACAGGGCGTATCGTCAATATCAAGAAGGCGCAGTTCCTCTCGGGGCTTGACATGGAGTTCCCCGTGCAGAAGGTGCGTGAAAGTGGCAATGACAATGTGTGGCTGACTGAGCGTGGCAATATCTATGGCTATAATAACCTTGCCGTGGATTTTCGTAATATCGCCGATATGCACCACTTTGTGGACACCGTTATAATGGACTGCACTCACTCCGTACAGCGCCCGGGAGCGGCTGGCGGAAAGACTGGCGGCAACCGTGAATTCGTTCCTGCTATGGCACTGGCAGCCAAGGCGTTTGGTGCTAACGGGTATTTCTTTGAGGTACATCCCGATCCCGATAATGCCATGTCCGACGGCCCTAATATGCTGCACCTTTCTGATTTGGATAAAGTGGTCGCTACATTGGTAGATTGACAAGGTTGTTTTGACGCAATAACTACTTCTGAAAAATAGCATTATACATTCCCTTTTCCTCAAAAAACATTAAGAGAGGAAAAGGGATTTCATATTTTTGGAAATTTATCGGGATTTATAATAAATAAACTGAAAATAATTCCGTAACTTTGCATAATAATTACAATATATAGTATGTGTGGAATAGTAGGATATATAGGCAAGCGAAATGCTTACCCAGTTTTGATAAAAGGACTTAAACGTCTGGAATACAGAGGATATGACAGTGCAGGCGTGGCACTCTTGACCGATGGTGGTGATTTGAGGGTGTATAAGACAAAAGGCAAGGTTGCTGACCTTGAGAATTACGCTGCCGACAAGGACGCAAGTGGCACTGTGGGGATTGCACACACTCGTTGGGCTACTCACGGAGAGCCTAACTCTACAAATGCTCATCCTCATATTTCATATTCGGGCAATTTGGCAATCATACACAATGGCATTATTGAAAACTATGCCTCGCTGAAAAAGCATTTGCAAGATAACGGCATTGAGTTCAAGAGCAATACAGATACAGAGGTGTTGGTGCAGTTGGTTGAATATATCCGTACAAAAAGAAATACGGATTTGCTGACCGCTGTGCGTATTGCCTTGCGTTCTGTCATTGGAGCATACGCAATTGCCATTCTTGACAAGAATGACCCCGACCAAATCATTGCTGCACGAAAGAGCAGCCCACTCGCTGTGGGCATTGGAGAGGATGAGTTTTTCCTTGCCAGTGATGCCAGCCCGATAATTGAATATACAAATAAGGTTATCTACTTAGACGACAAGGATATTGCGGTTATCCGCAGAGGCGAGGAGGTTGAGATTGTAGACTTCTACAACGAGAAAATGGAGCATGAGGTTCAGACAATAGATTTGGACTTATCGCAAATAGAGAAAGGTGGATTTCCGCACTTTATGCTCAAAGAGATTTTTGAGCAGCCTGAGTGCTTAAGAGATTGCATGAGGGGGCGTATCAATGTGGAGGCAAATAATGTGGTTCTTTCGGCTATAATTGACTATCGAAAGCACCTCATCAACCCTCGTCGCATCATTATCGTAGCGTGTGGCACAAGTTGGCATGCGGCATTGATTGGCAAGCAGTTGATAGAGGACTTCTGCCAGATACCTGTTGAGGTGGAATATGCCAGCGAGTTCAGATACAGCAACCCTGTAATCAATGACCAAGATGTTGTGATAGCAATCAGCCAGTCGGGCGAAACAGCCGATACGCTTGCTGCCATTGAGTTGGCAAAAAGCAAAGGGGCGTTTATCTATGGCATCTGCAATGCTATAGGTTCAAGCATTCCTCGTGCTACTCACACAGGGTCTTACATACATGTTGGACCTGAAATTGGTGTGGCATCTACAAAGGCATTTACTGGTCAAGTGACTGTGCTGACGATGCTTGCTCTCGCCCTTGGCAAAGAAAGAGGCACAATAGACAATGTGCGTTACACCAAAGTGATAGAGGAACTGAATGCGATACCTACCAAAATGGAGGAACTGCTGAAACAAGGAGAGAAGATAAAGGACATCAGCCGCATATTCACGTACGCTCATAATTTCTTGTATCTTGGACGCGGATACAACTACCCAGTTGCCCTTGAAGGTGCATTGAAACTGAAAGAAATATCTTATATTCATGCAGAGGGCTACCCTGCAGCAGAGATGAAGCACGGCCCTATCGCATTGATTGACGAAGAAATGCCAGTGGTGGTTGTGGCAACGAAGAATATGCTGTATGACAAGGTGCTTAGCAACATCCAAGAAATCAAGGCACGTCATGCAAGGATTATCGCCATTGTTTCGGAAGGCGACGAAACGGTGAGGAAAATGGCAGACTCTGTGATTGAACTCCCTCACACAGAAGAATGCCTCGAACCGCTGTTGGCTTCCATTCCGCTGCAGATGCTGGCATACTACATAGCCGTGGCAAAGGGGAAGGATGTTGACCAACCACGAAACTTGGCAAAGTCGGTGACAGTTGAGTAATACACGATTTAAGGATAAGAGGAGAGAGGTGAAAGGTAACCAAGTTACCCTATAACCCCTAACCTCTAACCTGCAAATAAAAAGAACACGAACACAAATACACATAATTATATATATGGAACCACTCAAGCATGAATGCGGCATAGTAATGATTCGTCTGCGTAAACCGTTGGAACACTACCAACGAAAGTACGGGACATGGATGTATGGCCTCAACAAACTCTATCTTATGATGGAGAAACAGCATAATAGAGGGCAAGAAGGAGCAGGCATCAGTTGCGTGAAACTGGCGGCAAATCCCGGGGAAGAGTATATGTTTCGTGAGAAAGCCCTTGGGTCTGGTGCTATCACGGAGGTTTTTGCCAATGTCTACCAACACTTTCAGTATTACTCCCCTGAGAAAGTAGCCGATGCCGCTTATGCAAAGAAATCCCTCCCCTTCGCTGGGGAGCTCTATATGGGCCACCTCCGGTATTCAACCACCGGCAAGAGTGGTCTTTCTTTTGTGCATCCGTTCCTGAGACGCAACAACTGGAGAGCCAAGAACCTATGCCTGTGCGGAAATTTCAACATGACAAATGTGGATGAGTTTTTTGCAGAGATAGCGAAGACAGGACAGCATCCACGGATATATTCCGACACCTACATCATGCTTGAGCAGGTAGGGCATCGCCTTGACAGAGAGTCCGAGAGATTGTGGCAAGAGGCAGACGAGAAAGGACTTGAAGGCTATGACATAACTGACTATATCGAGGAAAACATAAGGATGGAAAACGTGCTTAGTACATCTGCTCCTCTGTGGGACGGCGGATATGTGGTGTGCGGTCAGACAGGGTCGGGAGAGATGTTCTCCATGCGCGACCCATGGGGCATACGCCCAGCCTTTTGGTATATGGACGATGAAATCCTCGTTGTAGCATCGGAACGCCCTGCCATTCAGACTGCACTCGACCTCGACGTGGAGCAAATACATGAGTTGGAGCCGGGGCAGGCAGTCGTATGCAATAAATATGGCGATGTTCGTTTTTCTCAGATTATAGAGCCAAAAGAAAACCAAAAGTGTTCTTTTGAGAGGATTTATTTCAGCCGAGGAAGCGACCAAGACATATACAAGGAACGCAAGGCATTAGGACGTCAGTTGCTCGATCCTATTTTGAAAGCAATAGACGGAGATGTGGCTCACACTGTATTTTCGTTCATCCCCAATACGGCAGAGGTGGCGTTTTTCGGAATGCAGGAAGGATTTAAGAACTATCTGCATGAACAAAAAATCCAGAAACTGATGAATCTTGACCACAAGCCAACGGAGGAAGAACTGCGTGCCATTATCACGCAACAAGTCCGCACGGAAAAGGTTGTGCTGAAAGACATAAAACTGCGTACATTCATCACGGAAAGCGATTCTCGCAACGACCTCGCCGCCCATGTGTATGACATTACATACGGAAGTTTAGAGCCTTACGTAGACAATCTTGTGGTCATAGACGACTCTATCGTCAGAGGTACGACACTGCGAGAAAGCATCATACGCATTCTCGACCGTCTGCACCCAAAGAAAATAGTTATCGTTAGTTCTTCTCCACAGGTAAGATACCCTGATTATTACGGAATTGACATGTCGAAGATGAGCGAGTTCATTGCTTTCCGAGCAGCCATAGAACTCTTGAAAGACCGTAATAAGGAGCAGGTTATCTACCGAGTGTATCAGAAGTGCAAGGCACAGGTAAATCTCCCCAAAGAGAAGATGAGCAACTATGTGAAAGAGATTTATGCTCCATTTACCGAGCAGGACATTTCTAACAAAATGGCGGAAATGCTTCGGGCCCCGGGGGTCACCTCTGACATAGAAATAGTTTATCAAAGCATTGACGGACTGCACAAGGCATGCCCAAATCATCCCGGAGACTGGTATTTTTCAGGTGACTACCCTACCCCCGGCGGTGTTCGGCTCGTCAATCAAGCATTTATCAACTATGTTGAACAGGTCTATCTTAACGAACCGGGCAGACTTAATTTTAAGGAATAAGAAACAATACACAAATAATATATACGGCAATGAGAAATGTAACACTTATCTTAGATGACGGAACAGAATTTCACGGCAAATCATTTGGCTATGAGAAGCCTGTAGCAGGAGAAGTGGTATTCAACACAGCCATGACAGGCTATCCCGAAAGTCTGACAGACCCGTCATACGCAGGGCAACTCATGGTGCTGACATATCCGCTTGTTGGCAACTATGGCGTACCTGCTTTCAGCATTGAGCCTAATGGCATAGCCACTTTCATGGAGAGTGACAAGATACACGCAGAAGCAATCATAGTAAGTGACTATAGCACAGAATTTTCGCACTGGAACGCTAAGGAAAGTCTTGCCGACTGGCTGAAACGAGAGCAAGTGCCGGGAATAACAGGCATTGATACCCGACAACTGACAAAGGTGCTACGTGAGCATGGTGTGATGATGGGAAAGATTGTCTTTGACGATGCAACGGACAATGCTCCAACTGCTCAATATGAAGGTGTTAATTATATAGCGAAAGTATCGTGCAAGGAGGTCATACGCTATAACGAAGGCAAGGAGAAAAAGGTTGTCCTTGTTGATTGCGGAGTGAAAAACAACATCATCAGATGTCTGTTAAATCGTGATGTGGAGGTTATTCGTGTTCCGTGGAATTATGATTTCAACACAATTGAATTTGACGGTCTCTTCCTTGCGAATGGCCCCGGCGACCCTGACACGGCGACAGAGACGGTGGCTAATATCAGGAAGTTCATCAGTGCCGAAATAAGCAAGGCAGAAAAAGGCGGTGCAGTTCGTCCGTGCATGGGTATTTGTATGGGAAATCAGTTGCTTTCAAAGGCAGCAGGTGCTTCTATATACAAACTGAAATACGGTCATCGTTCACACAATCAGCCCGTTCGTCAAGTGGGTACAACAAAGTGTTTCATCACATCGCAAAACCACGGATATGCAGTCGATAACAGCACATTACCTGCCGATTGGGAACCACTTTTCATAAATATGAACGATGGGTCAAACGAAGGCATACGGCACAAGAAATATCCATGGTTCTCCGCACAGTTCCACCCAGAGGCAGCCAGCGGGCCTGTAGATACAGAATTTTTGTTTGACGAATTTGTAAACCTTTTGTAATATAAAAGGCGAGAGGGAGAGAGGTCACCAAATCACCTCTATCCCCAAACCTTGTAACCAAAGCAAAAATTATGAAAAAAGAAAATATAAAGAAAGTTCTGCTTCTCGGTTCAGGAGCATTGAAGATTGGCGAAGCAGGAGAGTTTGACTATTCTGGTTCTCAGGCTCTTAAAGCATTGAAAGAGGAAGGCATCGAGACTATCCTCATCAACCCAAACATTGCCACGGTGCAGACATCTGAGGGTGTTGCCGATAAGATATATTTCCTTCCTGTCACTCCATTCTTTGTCGAAAAAGTCATTCAGAAAGAACAGCCACAAGGCATACTTCTTGCCTTTGGTGGACAGACGGCATTGAACTGTGGCGTGGCATTGTATGAGCAGAAAATTTTAGAGAAATACAATGTAGAAGTTCTTGGAACACCTGTTCAAGCAATCATAGATACCGAAGACAGGGAACTGTTCGTTAAGAAACTTGACGAGATAGATGTAAAGACAATCAAAAGCCATGCTTGCGACAATATTGCAGATGCTCGTAAGGCAGCATCAGACCTCGGCTATCCAGTCATTCTGCGTGCCGCATACGCACTTGGTGGTCTCGGTTCTGGTTTCTGTGACAATGAGGAGGAACTGAACAAGTTGGCAGAAAAGGCATTTTCATTCTCTCCACAAGTGCTTGTAGAGAAGTCTCTGAAAGGCTGGAAAGAGATTGAGTATGAGGTAGTTCGCGACCGCTTTGACAACTGTATCACAGTCTGCAACATGGAGAACTTCGACCCTCTCGGCATCCACACGGGCGAGTCTATTGTTATCGCTCCATCTCAGACTCTTACCAACAGCGAATATCACAAACTCCGTGCATTGGCTATCAAAATAATCCGCCATATCGGTATTGTCGGAGAGTGCAATGTGCAGTATGCTTTCGACCCTGAAAGCGAAGATTATCGCGTGATTGAGGTTAATGCCAGACTTTCACGTTCTTCCGCATTGGCTTCAAAAGCAACGGGTTACCCATTGGCATTCGTTGCGGCTAAACTCGGACTGGGATACGGACTGTTTGACTTGAAGAACTCCGTTACCAAGACTACATCCGCATTCTTTGAACCAGCACTCGACTACGTTGTCTGCAAGATTCCTCGTTGGGACCTCGGCAAGTTCCGTGGTGTTGATCGTGAACTCGGTTCGTCAATGAAGTCGGTAGGCGAAGTTATGGCTATTGGTCGCACATTCGAGGAGGCGATACAGAAGGGACTTCGTATGATTGGACAAGGTCTGCATGGATTTGTCGGCAACAAGGAATTGAAGATAGAAGATGTTGATGCAGCCCTCAAAGCCCCAACCGACAAGCGTGTGCTGGTCGTTGAGAAAGCCCTACAAATGGGATATACCGTTGAGCATATCCACGAACTGACGAAGATTGACAATTGGTTTTTGCAGAAACTTCAGAACATTCGCAACACATACACAGAACTGCAGAAATGCGGTGCCATTCAGCACGTTAATGCAGAACTGATGCGGACGGCAAAGGTGCAGGGTTTCACCGACTTTCAAATCTCTCGTGCCGTTGGTCTTGAAAGCCTCATTGACAACGAAATCGCCATCAAACTTGTGCGAGAACTGCGAAAACAAATGGGCATCATTCCTGTTGTAAAACAGATAGATACCCTTGCTGCCGAGTACCCAGCACAGACAAACTACCTTTATCTTACTTATAGCGGCATCGCACACGACATCGACTATGAGAATGACCGCAAGTCTATCATCGTTCTCGGTTCTGGAGCATACCGAATTGGCTCAAGTGTGGAGTTTGACTGGTGTGGTGTTCAGGCACTTAACACAATCAGAAAAGAGGGTTATCGCTCTGTGATGATAAACTACAACCCTGAGACAGTATCAACCGACTACGACATGTGCGACCGTCTCTATTTTGACGAACTGACATTTGAACGTGTCATGGACATTATAGAGTTGGAGAATCCACACGGTGTCATAGTTTCTACTGGCGGTCAAATTCCGAACAACCTCGCCATGCGACTTGACGGAGAGCGAGTGCCAATTCTCGGAACATCGGCTAAGAGCATCGACAATGCCGAAGACCGCGACAAGTTCTCAGCCATGCTCGACCGCATCGGAGTGGACCAGCCAGCATGGGCGGCACTCACCAGCATGGACGACATCAACGAATTTATCAACAAAGTCGGTTTCCCTGTGCTTGTGCGTCCGTCTTACGTTCTTTCAGGTGCAGCGATGAACGTATGCTCCAACCAAGAAGAACTGGAACGATTCCTCCAACTCGCTGCCAACATCAGCAAGAAACACCCTGTGGTCGTCTCCAAATTCCACGAACACAACAAGGAGATAGAGATGGACGCTGTGGCAAAAGACGGAGAAATCATCGCCTATGCAATCTCCGAACACATAGAGTTTGCAGGAGTGCATTCGGGCGATGCCACCATCCAGTTCCCGCCACAGAAGATATACATCGAGACAGTTCGTCAGATAAAGAAAGTGTCAAGAAAGATTGCGAAAGAACTCAACATTTCAGGACCTTTCAACATACAGTTCCTTGCCGAACAGAACCACCTGCGAGTAATTGAGTGCAACCTCCGTGCATCCCGCTCATTCCCATTTGTAAGCAAAGTTCTGAAGATAAACCTCATTGAACTTGCAACAAAGATAATGATAGGCTTGCCAGTTGAAAGACCAGAGAAAAACCTCTTCGACCTCGACTATGTGGGCATCAAAGCGAGTCAGTTCTCTTTCAACCGATTGCAAAAAGCCGACCCTGTGCTTGGCGTTGATATGGCATCAACAGGCGAGGTTGGTTGCATTGGCGACGACACCTCCTCTGCCCTACTCTGCGCCATGCTTTCAGTCGGTCATCGCATTCCTCAGAAAGGCATACTGTTGTCCACAGGTCAAGGCAAACAGAAGGCAGACATGCTCCGTGCCGCAAAACAACTTGTGGAACATGGATATACTATCTATGCCACAGGCGGGACATCACGCTATCTCGATGACAACAACATCCCCAACACTCTTGTGTATTGGCCGAGCGAGGAAGGCAAAATACCTCAAGCACTCGACCTCCTGCATAACCACGAGATAGACATGGTGGTTAACGTTCCGAAAAACCTCTCTGTTGGCGAACTGACAAACGGTTACAAAATACGCCGTGCAGCAATCGACCTTAACATTCCGCTGATAACAAATTCGCGCCTCGCATCAGCATTCATTGATGCTTTCTGCAACAAAACATTGGATGATATAGAAATCAAGGCGTGGAATGAATTTTAATTAGGCAGGAAATTCGTAACTTTGCAGTGCTTTTATAGGCTTGACACCGATGAAGATATTAGGAATTAGCAGGGGAAACAAGTATTCTCCCAACATGGCAGGAAACGATGCGGCCATTTTCAATGCCGTGGCCGAGAGGCTAAGGAGAATGGGGCATGAGGTTGAAACAATTTCCGAAATCGAAATGCTCAGCATTGATTACGATATATACGAGAGAGTATTCACTATGGCACGTGACGTTGCCTCGCTTGTACTGCTCGAGAAAGATACAGACTTGACAATCCGAAAGAAATTCATAAATTCCATTGACGGAATACTCTCTTGCACCAACAAGGCTTCGGTTGCAAACCACATGTTGGAAGCAGGTATACCTCAGCCAGAGTTTCTTGTGGGGGAGAAAAGGAACATCCTGTTTTTCTCGACGGAAAGCAAAGAGGACATAGCCACACCGCTATGGCTGAAGAACTGTGACGGATGCGCTGTTACGGCGGACGACACAATGTTTTGCTCCACCAAAGATGATTTTGACATGGCTTTCAAGAACATAGAGGATAGAGGAGTAAACATTTGGATAGCGCAAGAGCATCAGCAAGGCGACTTGATAAAGTTTTACAGTGTTGAGGGGACGGACTTCTTCCATTGGAACTATGCCAGCGGAGGCCATTCAAAGTTTGGATTAGAAAGCATAAACGGAAAGGAAAAGGGGTATGCTTTTGACGCACAGAGAATAAAACTATATGCAGACATGATTGCCAAAAGACTGAACGTGCCTATTTATGGAGGCGACGCTGTTATTGACGAGAATGGGGATTTCTACTTCATAGACTTCAATGACTTTCCAAGTTTCTCCTGCTGTCGAGAGTCTGCGGCAGACGCCATTGCACAAAGAATTGTACAACTATAAAAAATATACAATAAAAATCTATTTTTATGAACGATATTCAATCAACCTACAAGTCAAACGACACGGAAGAATGGCTTGACACCGTGTGGACACGCCCCATTGGCTACCGTTGGGCATTGCTGTTTAAGAAATATGATGTCCATCCGAACACGGTGACAGTCCTTTCAATGATTCTTGGAGCGCTGGCGGGGCTTTTCTTCATGCATGGGAGTTACCGAACAGAAGGAATGACCGGGTTGATATACAACATCATCGGTGTACTGCTGCTCTCGTGGGCAAACTTCTACGACAGTGCGGATGGGCAGTTGGCTCGCATGACAGGGAAAAAGACCTTGCTCGGTAGAATACTTGACGGCACAGCAGCAGATGTGTGGTATTTCTTTCTGTACTTTGCCATTGTCATACGCTTCTATTTCCACCACGAACTTGAGTTTCAATGGCTTGGCATTGCTGACACAGAACGCAACTCTTTCATAGCGTTTGCCGTTTTATTTGTCGCAGGTTGGGTGTCTGGCATCTGCTGCCATGGCTGGCATTGCAGACTTGCTGACTATTATAGGCAGATACACCTTTTTTTCCTTAAAGGCAAAGAAGGCAGCGAATTTGACAATTCCATACAGCAGCAGAAGATGTATGAGAGCATACCTTGGAAAGGTCATCGGTTAGAGAAATGTTTCTATAAGATATATACCAACTACACACGCAGCCAAGAAAGGCTTACACCTTCTTTCCAAACACTTATGGCAAAACTGAAAGAGAAATATGGTGACACGGAACACATTCCGCAAGAGTTCCGTGATGAATTCCGCTCATTGAGCCTGCCACTGATGAAATACACCAATATACTTACGTTCAACACCAGAGGCATAGCCCTCTATGTCTTTTGCCTTATAGACTTTCCGTGGATGTACCTCCTGTTTGAAATGGTCGTGTTGACATCCATATACTTATATATGAAGGCAAAGCACGAGGACATGTGCAAGATGTTGCTGACAAGGTTATAAAAATCCTCTATCCCACTCTATTAGACAAAACATGATTAAAGGTATCATATTCGATTACGGCGGCACAATTGACACGAACTCTCTGCATTGGAGCGAGGTGCTTTGGGAGGGATATAGAAATGTCGGTATACCTGTCAGCAAAGATGAGTTTCGTACCAGTTATGTATTTGCTGAAAGGGCGTTGGCTCGGCATCCGTACATAAAGCCAGAGCATAACTTCCTTGACCTGCTTAGGATAAAATGTGACCTTGAAACTTCCGACCTCACTTCACGTGGAGTGTGGTTGGCATCTGACGAGGAACGCAAGAGTAAAAGCGACGCAGTGGCACAGTACTGCTACAACTATGTATTGAAAGTGCTGAAAGTGAGCCGTCCTATCATAGCAAGGCTGTCAGAGAAATATCCTCTTGTGCTTGTCAGCAATTTCTATGGCAACATAGAAACGATACTTGAAGATTTCAACCTGCAATACTTCCGTCGCATCGTAGAAAGCGCTGTGGTGGGTGTTCGCAAGCCAGACCCTAAGATCTTTCAACTCGGTGTTGATGCTTTAAGAGAGGTTATGGACAAGACAGAAAAAGAACTGCCTGCAAGCGACATCGTAGTCGTAGGTGACAGTTTCTCAAAAGACATCATACCTGCCACACAAATAGGTTGCCAAACAGTATGGATAAAAGGCATCAGCTGGGGCGACGAAAAGTCAGATGAGAGCATACCAACACATGTTATTGACAGCATAGAGAAGTTGGAAAGTGTCATCGGCTAACATAATGACAACCCCACATCACGGGTAAAGGTAAAAAGATTCACTGAAATGAAACATATCATCCCCCAATACATAACTCTGCTACTTCTGTTTTTCGTTGCCTCTTCACTCCATGCACAAGTGACAGGCAAGGTCATAGACAGCAAAACGAGAGAGCCGCTCGACTACGTGAACGTCTTTTACGAAGGCAAGAACACGGGAGAGCAGACGGATGAAAACGGGCGTTTTGTCATAAAGGAGGATAGCACATGGAAGGAGTTGACAATCTCCTCAATGGGCTATCAGACACAGAAGATAAAACTGAAAGACTTCGGGCGTAACAAGGATATTACCGTCCGATTAGTTCCCGACGCTAAAACCCTTTCGGGAGTTACTGTCTCTGCAAAGAAAGCCAGATACAGCAGAAAGAACAATCCTGCGGTGGAACTGATGAAGAAGGTCATTGCTAACAAGAAAAACAGTGACTTACATTCGAGAGACTTCTTCACATATACAAAATACGAAAAGTTGACTTTCTCTCTCAACGAAGTCAGCGACAAGGTGTTTGACGAAAACGAATACAAACGTTTTGCTTTTCTGAAAGACCACGTGGAAACATCGCCTCAAACAGGCAAACTCATTCTTCCTCTCACTGTTGACGAAACACTCTCAGAGGTATATTACCGCAAGAATCCAAAATCAGAAAAGACTGTCATCAAAGGAGAAAGCAACAAGGGAATAACGGAGTTGGTGAACACAGGAGAGATTTTGACAACCACCCTCAAAGACGTCTTCACAGAAGTCGACATATACGAGAATGAGTGCCGGCTTCTTCAATATCCTTTCAAGTCTCCTATCGCTGACAACGCAATATCTTTCTATCGTTACTATCTGCAAGACACTATTTTCATCGGCCAAGACAAAGTGGTTGATGTAGGTTTCTTGCCTAACAATCAGCAGGACTTCGGCTTTTCAGGGCATTTGTTCATCCGTCTCGACCCCGACTCTACATTTCAGGTGAAGCGTGTGGAACTGAGCATACCTCGACGAAGCGACGTTAATTTCGTTGAAAATATGCTCATTGCGCAGGATTTCACCGAGTTGGAGAATGGCGACCGCTTTGTTTCCAACAACGACATGCTGGTGGAAATGCAGATAGTCAACACGTCATTGGGCAAATACAATGTTCAGCGAGTATCAAGAATTACCGATGTCAGTTTTGATGAAATTCCACGCTCGCTGTTCAAAAACATAAAAGGCAACACATTCCGTGAGCCAGACGCAAACATGCAAGACGAGAGTTTCTGGAAGAATTATAGGCAAGTGGAACTCTCATCATCAGAAGGAAAGATGGACAGTTTCCTCGACCGCCTCACACACATCAAAGGCTTCAAATATGTGCTGTTCGGCTTTAAGGCTTTGGTGGAAAACTTCGTGGAGACAAGCGACTCTTTGCAAACAAACTATGTGGATATAGGACCTGTCAACACCATGATTTCTGGAAATGACTACGACGGTCTCCGCCTACGCATTTCCGCATTGACCACCGCAAACCTTTCGCCTCATCTGTTCGGCAGCGGATATGTGGCATACGGAACAAAAACTAAGAACATCTATTGGAGAGGGCAACTGACCTATTCCTTCAACAAGAAAGCGTATCTGCCGAGAGAATATCCTCAGCACAACCTCACCGTCTATTGGCTCGATGACATTGTCTCTCCTTTCGACAAATTCATGCCAACCGACAAAGACAACATGTTCACGGCATTGCACGCATCGAAAGTAGACCAATACAACCACACAAAAGAGTTGCGTATTGACTACACACGTGAATTTGAGGACGGATTGAAACTAAATGCCCAGTTCACACGCACACACAACAAGGCTGTTGACGCCCTCTTCTACCAACCTCTCGACGGAGTAGGCACACCTATGAATGACCCAACACATTGGATTCCGAGCATCACTACAACGGAGTTCAAGATAGGCGTATCATACGAACCAAACGTTACATACATCAACACCAAGCAACGCCGAGTGAAGGTCAATCACGATGCCCCTATCCTATCCCTCAGCCACACGCGAGGCATCAACGGGTTCTTGGGAGGAGAATACAATTACAACGTGACTGAAGCAGGCATATATAAGCGGTTGTGGCTTGGCAAATTCGGCAAATTAGACATCGACATCAAGGCTGGCGCACAATGGAACAAAGTGCCGTTCCCATTGCTCATCCACCCTGCTGCCAACACGTCATACATCATTGAGGACTATACTTTCTATCTCATCTCAAACCTCGAGTTCCTCAACGACCGCTACGCATCAATGCTCACCGAGTGGGACTTGAACGGCTGGCTGTTCAACCGTATTCCACTGCTAAAGAAACTGAAATGGCGTGAATTGATTGGCGTAAATGTCTTATGGGGGAAATTGACAGACAAGAACAACCCAGCAGCATCAAATTACAGCGACAACAACCTGTTCTATTTCCCAGGACATTTCCTGTCTGACGGAACATACGAACAGAATACCGTTTGCATGAATGCACGCCGCCCATACATCGAGTGGCGTGTAGGCATCCACAACATCTTCAAACTTATCGAGATAGACTATGTACGCCGCTTCAACTATCTCAACGACCCCAACACCAACAAATGGGGAATACGTCTGAAAGCAAGAATGACTTTCTAACAAATAACCATTCACATATCAACCATTCCTTTTGGGGCATACTTGTAAAAAGCATGCCCCTTTTCATGCTTAATGATGACGCCCTTTCCCTTAAAAATTTAACAACGGCGAAACGAACTAGCAGACAACCGCTGACAGAGATAATCTGCATTGGCTGACTATTATAATTTGCCACGGCTGACTATTGTAATCG
>JAFLUT010000019.1 GCA_022508665.1 Prevotellaceae bacterium
CCGGCATAGATAATCTGCATTGGCTGACGATTATAATTTGTCACGGCTGACTATTATAATCGTGAACGGCAGGGCGTTTCAGAGGTGTGCCGTTGTTGTTTGAACCACAAAATCAGCATTCTCGACACGCATAATTCGCTATCCACCTATTCTCCTCCGAGGTAGTCGTCTATCAACTTTCTGGCTATCGACATTTTGTCTGGAATAGGAGGCAAATTATGCCTATTGAACCACCCGGCTCTGCTCAATTCCTCTTCCTGCAAATGCAGTTCGCCCGAAACGTAATCAGCCGTAAATCCAATCATCAACCCACAAGGATAAGGCCAAGGCTGACTGCCAAAATACTTTATGTTGGTCACGGTAAGCCCCACCTCTTCACGTACTTCACGTCTCACGCACTCCTCCAACGTTTCTCCCGTCTCGACAAACCCAGCCACAAGTCCGTACATTTCACTGCGGCGAAAATTACGTGCATGCACCAATAGGATGTCATCGCTACGACGTATCCTCACGATGATAGCAGGGCTGACTTGCGGCCACACTTCTTTTCCGCAGTTAGTGCATCGCTTGCTAATGGATGTCTCACGTTGCATCGGCGCTCCGCATCTGCCGCAATACTGTGTGTTGCTGTCCCAATAGAGCAATTCCGCCGCTTTGCCTGCTGTGCAGTAAAACTTGCTCGGCAACACGTTCCACGATTCACGCAGCCCCATGGTCACATATCTGTCAAGCCCAACAGGAGGGGTATTGATGCTATATGCCACGCAAGGCTTCCCTTCAATAGGTGGTAATTCCTGCGTGTGCGTCCACTCTTTAAGAGGCACAGGAGGTTCTGCCGAACATGGTATTCCATATCCTTTCTCATCGTGAGTGAGCAGCAAGGCATTGCTAATGAAAACAAACCAATAGGTTGACTGCGATTTCATCCGATTGTTTACTTACTATTTCGTGTCAAAATTACTCATATTTTATGACATGAGAAACATTTTGTGCTATGAAAATCACTAAAAAGGTAAAGAGGGTGCCTCATCGCTTGGAAATTCCAGAAAAAAGAAGTAATTTTGTACGCTATATTGTAATAAGACATGGCAACCACAAGACATAGATACATATATTATATAATACTATTCCTTCTGCTCCCTCTTGTTCCGCAAACAGCAATGGCTCAGAAGAATAAGAAAAACAAAAAGGCAACGCATTCTGTCACACAGATGGAATGGGTTCCTGACCCTGTGGCAAGAAAGGCTATGCCAGACCGTCATCCTAACGCCATAGATAAGCCTATCCTCGCAGGTTATGGCAACCCCGGCGAAATGATACATGGCATAGACGTGAGCCATTATCAAGGTCGCATCAACTGGGACGAAGTAGCCAAAGACCCCAAAGTCAATTATGTATATCTGAAAGCGACGGAAGGTATAAACTATGTTGATGACACCTACAACTATAATTTCAGAGAGTGCAAAAGGGTTGGGCTGAAAGTAGGGAGTTATCTCTTTTTCCGCCCCAATCTTCCAGCCAAAGCCCAGTTTGACCTTTTTGTGTCACAGGTAGATACAAGAAAGCAAGACCTGCTGCCGCTTATTGATGCCGAAGTAATCAAGGGCGTATCAACCGCCGTTTTCCAAACTCGTCTTCTCGAACTATGCGAACTTTTGGAAAAAGAATACGGCAAAAAACCGCTCATATACACTGGTCGCAACTTCTATAACAAGTACATTCATGGCAACTCTCGACTGCGTTCCCACAAGTTCTTCATTGCTGCATATTCTTTTGACGAACCCGAACTGTACGGAGGCGAAGAGTACCACTTGTGGCAATACTCCGCCACTGGTCGCGTCCGTGGAATACGTGGCGATGTGGATATGAGCCGCCTTGTTGGTCGTGCTACGTTGCGAGATATTATGTATTAAAAGTTGCGATATATTATGTGTTAAAAAAAGAGGCAATGAGATATTTTACTCATTGCCCTTTTCTATCCGCTTGTTTGATGTAATATAGCGCTTTTCTTATTATATAGATTACTTCCGTTCTATTGAATAACTAACACGAAACCTCCTCGTGGTTGGCATGTGACGCTGTCGGATAATTGTGAGAGTTTGGGATGAGTGATGCTCCATGGTTGTGATTTGTTCTCGCTGTCTGCAAAGAACGTGATGCGTCGTTTGACGGATATGAAGTCTTTGATTGGCAATGGGATAGATTTACTATCATCCGTGCCATTGATACCTGCCACATACCATGTTTTGCCGTTTCGCCGGGCAATGACGGCATACTCACCGGGATAGCCAGAGACGAGGCGAGTTTCATCCCATACGGTGGGGAGGCTGCTGAAAAAGTCCTGTACCTCTTGTGGTTGGGAGAGGTAACTTTCTGGTTTGTCTGCAAGATGCTGTAGGGCTGACTCAAACAGCACGGTGAGGGCAAGTTCGTGGGCGTTGGATGTGATGTGCGGATGCTGCGAGTCGGAGAATGTGCAAGGGGTGTAATCCATCGAGCCGACCACATTTCGGGTGAATGGCAAGGTGGCGTTGTGAGATGCCGCACGGGTGGTTAGGGTAGGGGTGTTATTGTACCATTCCGCTCCATACACCGCCTCGGTGGAAAGGAGGTTGGGGTAGGTGCGTTGCCATCCTCGCGGAAGGGTCGCTCCGTGGAAATTGACGAGCAGGTGATGGCGTGCGGCACTTTCCAAAAGGTCAATACAATACTCCATATTCATCTGATTGTCACCGCTGAAGAAGTCGATTTTCACACCTGCCACACCGATACTCTCGCACCATGCGAACTCTTTTTCTCTGTCTTCGGACTTGTTGAGACGAAACAATGGGGTTGGTGCGCCGTTAATCCATCCGACACTTGAATTGTACCATATCAGAGGTTTTATGCCATGCTCTTTGGCGTATCGGATGGCATCCTCAATGGTTTTTCCGTCCTTCATCTCGTCCCATTCGGCATCTATGAGGACGTATGGAAGGTTCAGTTTCACCGCCATATCAACGTATTTACAGATGATATTGTAATCGTTTGAGCCGTGGTTATATGCCCAATATATCCACGACACCACGCCGGGCTTTATCCAGTCTGTATCGGCGATGCGGCTTGGTTCCGACACATCGTTGACGAGCGTGGAGGCGACCACATCATTCAATGTACCAACGATGATGACTCGCCACGGAGAGAGGTAATCAGCGTTTTGAGAACTGTATCGCTGTTGTGCTGCCGTATCCACCGCATCGGGAGTGACTTTGTAAAGTTCGGGATTGCTATCATTATAAAGGCTTGAAGCGCTGTGCATTCTCTCGATACCTGCCTCTGTGATAAAGGCAAACACCCCTTCAGTCGGCTCTATCAGCATAGGATAGCCCCAATGGCGGTTTTTATTTCCCTCCGAATGTTCTGTTCCCGATGTCGTGAGAGGGAAAAAGCCTTCGTAAGAATCAACCCATTTCTGCACCCATCGCCGTGTGCCTTCTGGAATGCGATATGTTGTATATTCACCCACTAACTGCTCTTCCTCTATGTTTTCTGTATGAGGAAGAAGATAACGGAAAGCCAATCCGTCATTGTAAAGGCGTACAATCAAGTGAAGCGGATTGCCATCCTCGTCTACATATCTGAAAGTATATTCATTTGCCGTATTCGTGCAATGCAAACGCTTTCCCGACACCATCATGTAATCGGCATCTACCTCTCCATTTTTCACAACCTCTTTCAGCGCCAATCCATTGCCTCCTCGCTTATTCGTCAAAAGCCCCACCTGCGGAATGTCAATAACCTGCTGATTTTGATACTTCAGCGTAAATTCTCCATCGTTCTGCTCCAACGACAATCTGCCGTTGGGAGAAACAAAAATCTGCGCCGAAACACAAAGGTTAAGGCACAGGAGTGATAATGTTATGAAATGTTTCATTTTCATAGCGATAAACAATAATACCGCCATGCAGCATTGCTGTTGCATGGCGGTATATGAATGTGTATTAGCAAAGTTTGCGTGAGCCGTCACCAATCACTACGTCGATGATGATTGGCTTCTTGCCATACTTCTCCTCAAACTTCTCAACGGCAGTCTTAACGAAGTTGTCGTAGAGTTCATCTGCAACGAGGTTGATTGTGCAGCCGCCGAAGCCACCGCCCATGATGCGAGAACCTGTAACGGAGCATTCCTTAGCGATGTCGTTGAGGAAGTCGAGTTCTTCGCAAGATACCTCGTAGTCTTTTGAAAGGCCATGGTGGGTCTCGTACATCTTCTGACCTACTGTCTCGTAGTCGCCCTTCTCGAGTGCATCGCAGACAGCCAACACGCGGTCTTTCTCGCCGAGAACGAATGTAGCACGCTTGATGTCCTCTGCAGATACCTTGCCCTCGATTTCCGTGAGTTCCTCCCAAGTAGCCTCGCGGAGAGTTGTGATTTCCTTCTCTGGGTGAAGTTCCTTGATTGCCTTCACGCAGTTTTCGCAAGAGTTACGACGGTCGTTGTATGGAGAACCTGCGAGTTCATGCTTAACGCAAGAGTTAACGAGGACGAGTTTGTAGCCCTTTGGATTCCATGGGAAATACTCAAATTCGCCAGAGCGACAGTCAAGACGCATAAGGTTGCCCTTCTTGCCGTGAACAGAAGCGAACTGGTCCATGATACCGCAGTTAAGACCGAGGTAGTTGTGTTCTGTTGCTTGACCAACCTTAGCGAGAGTCATCTTGTCAATCTTGTTGTCGCCGAAAAGGTCGTTCAGTGCGAATGCGTATGTTGATTCGAGAGCAGCAGAAGAAGACATACCTGCGCCGAGTGGAACGTCTCCAGCAAATGCTGTGTCGAAGCCTTCAACAGGAACGCCGAGTTTCATCATTTCGCGAGCAACACCGAAGAGGTAGCGGAAGTGGCTTGCCTTTGGCCCTGCTGGGTCGTCGAGAGAGAACTCTGCATAGTCCTTTAAGTCGATAGAATAAGCCTTGATTGTGCGAGTGCCGTTAGGACGAATTTCAGCAATCATGCCCTGCTCAACAGCGCCGGGGAATACGAATCCACCGTTGTAGTCGGTGTGTTCGCCAATGAGGTTGATACGACCGGGAGAAGCGTAAACCGAGCCGGGTTCGCCACCGAGGTGCTTAAGAAAACGTGACCTTACGTCATCAATAGTAAGTTTCATAATAGTTTGTTTTTTATAAGGTTAGAAATAATTGTTATTTACTTTGATAAACCAATCTTTGAGCCGAAGTTGCAGAACCAGAACACATAGATGTAGTAGATGAACATCATCATGATTGCAACACCTACGCCGAGTGATGGGTTGTCAACAACTGTACCCATGAGGAGTGGGAGAGTTGCACCGCCAAGTACACCCATGTTGATGATACCAGATGCGGCCTTTGTGTGAGGGCCAAGGTCTTGCAAACCGAGGTTGAAGATGAGAGGCCACATCACAGAGTGGAAGAGACCTGCTGCCAACATTGCGTAAACGGCATACATGCCTGGAAGAACGAATGAAACGCCCACGCAGATAGCACCGAGAATGAGGCATGCAGAAAGTAATGTGCGAGCCTTGAACTTAGTGAGGATTGCAGAACCGATGAAACGGCCAACCATCATACCGCCCCAATAGAATGAGAGGTATTCAGTAGCAGAGCCTGGGAGTGTTGGGTCTGCCTTCCAATATGCAGGAAGCATTGAAGGAATACCGATTTCGAGACCCATGTACATAGCGATACCCAATGCGCCGAGCCAAACGTGAGGATATTTGAATACGCTGCTCTTGTACTGCTTAGCATCTACTGCAGCACTATCGTCGTCAGCAGCCTTGTCCTTATCTGGGTCTGGCAACTTGATGAAGAACAAGATGGCTGCGATGACCAATGTGAAGATACCAAGACCGAGGAATGGACCAGGCACATTCTCGGGAAGTTTGGGCTTGTCAGCGATGATAACGAATGTGATGAACATTGGAGCAACAGTTGTTGCAACAGAGTTCAACGCCTGTGAAAGAGTCATGCGGAAAGCACCGCTCTCGGGAGCGCCAAGCACCATGACGTATGGGTTAGCAACCAACTGGAGCATCACAACGCCAAGAGCAACAAGGCTCATGCAGCAGAGGAACACGGTGTAAACGTTTGGCGAACCAATCGCAGCGGTAACGCCCAAGTAGTTGGCAATGAAGCCACAAGCAACTACCGTGAGACCGAGAACGAGGGTTGACTTGTAGCCAATCTTGTTCATCATCATCGCGAATGGGATGGAAAGGGCGTAAGCACCATAGAAGAATGTGTTTACCAACTGTCCCTGAGTGTCGTTGAGTTTGAACGCCTCTTTGCAGAACTCAATCATTGAATTGTTCATCGTTGTGACAAATCCGATGAGGAAGCACACAATGAACACGATAATCAATGGAAATAGATAATTCGGTTTGTTTTGTGACATAATTTTTTAATTATTATTAGTTTAAGTTAGTTAATTATTCAAATAGTGTATGCGTGATTGGCAATAGCCTAAATCAACATACACCCTCGTCCACACGAATGTGGGCGAGGGAATATGTTTTTTTTAGTTCACGCTAAACTTATAAATTGTCTTCTGAGTATATTTCTCTCCCGGCTTCAATACCACCGATGGGAAATATGGGCGGTTTGGCGAATCGGGGAAATGCTGACACTCGAAGCAAATTCCAGAGCGACGAGGGAATGTAGCACCGTTCTGACCGGGATAGCCCGTAGCCCAGTTGTCTGTATATACCTGCACACCCGGTTCTGTGGTGTATGTCTCAAGCACACGACCAGACTTCGGCTCTGTGAGACGGGCGGCAAACGAGAGTTCGCCAACCTCCTTCTTGTTCAGCACGAAACAGTGGTCATATCCTGCACCATTCTTGATTTGCTCGTCGTCAGCATCTATGTCCTGACCTACTGGCTTAGGAGTGCGGAAGTCAAACGGAGTACCTGCCACCTTCAATATCTCTCCCGTCGGAATGCTTGTGTCGTCGATTGGGATATAGAAATCAGCGTTCATTTCCATAATTTGGTCGTCAATGGCAGGAGTTGGGTTTGCTATGCCCTGCAATGAGAAGAACGCATGGTGAGTCAAGTTCAGAATGGTCTTTTTGTTTGTAGTAGCAAGATACTCGATGATGAGTTCGTTGTCGTCCGTCCATGTGAACTCAACGGAAATTTTCAGTTCGCCCGAGAAGCCTTCGTGTCCGTAAGGCAACACTACATCAAGCGTAAGGTTCTGATTGCCTGCCTGATAAGCATCCCACACCTGTGCGTGCAGACCTGTTGGACCTCCGTGCAGGGCGTTAGGGCCATTGTTGATGGTGAGTTGATACTCTTTGCCGTCGAGGGTGAATTTTCCCTTTGCCACACGGTTGCCGAAGCGGCCGATGAGGGTCGAGAGGAATGGCTCGGGCGAGTTGATAACATCGTCGATGTTGTCATGCCCTTGAATTACGTTTGCCACCTTGCCGTCCTTGTCAGGCACCATGATTGCCACGATAGCACCACCGTAGTTAGTGATTGACACTTCGTAACCGTCCTTGTTGACGAGCGTGTAGAGGTCAGTCTTCTTTCCCTTCACCTCCTTTTGGAAGTCCTCGGCCTTCAGACCGCTCAGTTTTGGCTGGATGTTGCTCATAATATCAGTTATTGTTTTTAGGTTTGTAAAATTGTCTGTTTTGGTTTTCTCTTGCAAATTAAATAAAAAAAAACCGACCAGACGAATAATATGTCAATTATTTTTATGTTTTGCAAGAATTTTGTTAATCTGCTACCAAAACAAGAAAGTTACTACTTGCTGGAGTCATATTATGTTTGTGTATGGCGATGTGCGCTAAAAAGAGTCGCCTCATCGCTGATAACAAAAGTAGTACTTGCGTACCTTCTTGGCTGCTATTGTTGGGCTGAACATGTCGCTGGCTTCGGTTATGGAGCGTGTTGTGCCGTCGTTGAAAAGGATTTCTATTTGGTCGTCATTAAGGCTGTACATATCTTTCCCGACTTCAAGTTGGGCGATGAGGTATTTGGCTTTGTCGGTAGTGATGCCGTAGCGTTCAGATAGTTCGTGAAGTTTCTCTGTTATATGTTCGGCAGGGATAGGCTCATCGTATGCCTCCACCTTGAATATGCGGCGGTGGATGAAGTCGTTGCTGAGCATGGATAGAATGCGGTCGGGATGACTGCACCATACTTTCATGGCTGACCAAATGTCGTTGTCGTCTAATGCAAGGTAATTGCGTAGGCAGTCGGGATTGTTGCGGAATGCCTCTCGGTCAATGTCGTTAGTAAGGAAGAAGTGCAGGGCAGGGGAGGCAAAGAGGTCTCTGCCTTGACGGATGAGTTCCTTTGCACGGTGCAAGGCGTTTATCATGACATGTTCGGCTGCTACTGAGGTCTTGTGCAGATAGACTTGCCAGTACATCAGTCGGCGGTTGAACAGATAGTTCTCAATGGAATAAATGCCCTTCTTGTCCACCGCCAATTGCCCCTCTACAACATCAAGCATGTCTATTATACGAGAACTACCAATATTTGCCTCGTTCACTCCAGAAAAGAAAGCGTCGCGCTTGATATAGTCGAGGCGGTCCATGTCGAGTTGCGAAGAAATCAACTGATGAAGAAACCTCTTAGGGTATTCGTCTTTGAAGATTTTGATAGCGAGAGTCAGTTGTCCACGCAGTTCCTCGTTCATTTGCTCCATAATCATCAGTGATATATCCTCGTGAGCCACCCCTGTGATGAGCGTGTGTTCAAGCACATGACTGAAAGGCCCATGCCCAATGTCGTGCAGGAGAATGGCTGCCTGCACCGCTTCCGCCTCGCTGTCAAAGATAAAATGTCCTTTCTGCCGAAGCGAAGCAATTGCTTTTGTCATCAGATGGAATGTACCCAATGAATGCTGAAAACGTGTGTGCTGAGCTCCCGGATATACGATGTTTGCTCCACCCAACTGCTTTATGCGACTGAGGCGATAGAAGGCAGGGTGGCGAACAATGTCGAGGAGCAGTCCACGTGGCACACGGATGAAGCCAAAGACTGGGTCGTTGATGATTTTAGCATCTTGCATAATGTGAGGCGGTTACAATTTTATTGAAAAGATTCTAAATCTTTTACTGTGTCAATTTCAAAAATGGCATCAAATCTATTTACAAAGATATTTGTCATTTGATAAATATCGATTACGGCATTATCCCAAAATAAATCTTGGAATTGCCCACTGACTATATAATCTTTAATCCTTGAAACTATCATGTTTGCTACGTCTTGTGTCCAAAAAGAGATTCCAGACATGACACAGCCTTTCCCACTACCAATATTAATTTTTTCTAAATAGTTTAAATGATTAAATTCCAATCCCCACTCATTCTCATAACGCTCATGCCATTTTGCAAAATAGGTAGACTGATGTATATCCTTAGTAAAGCAGTTCTCTCGCATATAAACATCACCCTCAATAATCCAACTGTCACCAAAACGGTCAAGCACTTTGTATAATGAATAGATATTGTTGCAGGTATCATACCGCTCATTGAAAACAATATCTACGTTGTATTTTTCTTGCAGGTAGTCTAGCTTCTCAGCCTTGTAGCCAGAAATAAGAGCGATGTCTTTAATACCTGCTTCATGCAAAAATTGTATTTGGCGCTCTACCATAGGAATACCCAACACTTTGACCAAACACTTTGGAATTTCATTTGTTAATGGTCGTAGGCGTGTTCCCATACCTGCGGCAAGAATAATTGCATTCATTGTTTTATTGTTTTATTTTCTTTCAAATATAGGTTAACATCCTTAAAGAACGCCCATATCATTATGCAAATAATTATCCCAATTGGGAATGCGGCAATGATACTCACAGACTGTAATCCATACATAGAGTTGTCCGAGAAAATAAGCCCAATAGGAAATAAGATGAACATGGCAGCCCAAAGGGTACGTATCGCCTTATGAGGTTCTTCTTCTGTCCCCAAACGCTTATAACTGTATATGGAGGCTATGATAGTAAGGGTGTCAAACGAAGTAGAGTAGAACATGACCATTGTGATGACCAGCAGCAACAATGCAATGTAGGGAAGAGGAAGCGTACCCAGAATAGCTAAGATAGCGTCGCTGTAAGTCCCTCCTGCGTCAATCATGCCAACCACATCTACTCCATGTTTCAATTGCTGTGCTAATCCATAGTTACCGAGTATGATGAATGATGTGAAGGTTCCAGCCAAAGCCCAGCCGTATCCGCCAAGGATTGTATTCTTAATAGTGCGTCCCTTGCTGATGATACCAATAAAAAAAGGAGTCCCAATAGTCCATGCCATCCAATATGCCCAATAAAAAAGTGTCCAGTTCTGTGGGAATGAAGTTTCACGAAGCGGGTCAAGAGTTGTGGAAAGTCCTATGAAATTCTGCAACAGATTGCCTATACTTTGGAATCCTGTTTCAAGTATGTAGCGTGCTTCTCCACCAAAAACCAGTACATAGGCAAGGAACACAAAGAAGAAATACATGCACCATTTTGCCATCTTGGAGATTCCTTTCATGCCGAACCATACAGCAAGAGTATATATGACAGCTATCGATACAAGGATTGATATTGTAAGGGTTATACTCTCAGGAATGTCCAAAACCTTGCAAATTGCTGCAGAAAGTAGAGGGGTGGCGAGGGAAAACGTGGTGGCTATACCTGCCAGCATTGCAAAAATTGCAATAATATCGATGAAACGACCTAAACCTCCGTCCATCTTTTCTTTGAATATAGGGCGGCATGCTTCCGAGAAGCGTTGGCGCTCACGTTTACGAATATGAATCATAAAACCAAAACATACAGCTAACATCATATGGAAACACCATGCAATTGGTCCCCAGTGGAACAAAGGGTAGGTTGGAACCCATTCTTGCATGCTTCCCATTGATTTTACATGCTCATCGCTAGCATACATAGCCCATTCAATTAGAGAATAGAACATAATGTCAGCTGCAAGTGCAGAGGTGAATATCATAGTTCCCCAAATGAAATTGCCATACACAGGCTTCTTTACCCCCCCCAGTTTCACCTTACCATATTTGGAGTATGCTGTCCAGATGCTTAGCCAGAATACTCCCACGCCAAGGATTGCATAATAGATGCCGCAGTCGTCTCCAATAAACTTGCGAATAGTCTCAAGTATATTTTTAGAACCATTTGGGAATATTATGAACAGGGCACAAAGAGCTGCTACACCGAAAAATGGAACTATAGTTGTAATCCAATCTATTCTGCCATTAAGTTTTTTTTCTTCTTTCATTTTGTTAATTTCCTATTATTTTTTAATATTTTCAAAGTGGCAAGCCCTCGGTTGAAACGGTCTATGCCATAAGTTCCGAGATTATCTCCTTGTGTTTCCTTAACCACTGTCCATATAGACCACAGCATATCCATTAAAAATTCATATATCAATATCTTTTCTTTTGCTTCTAAAGGAACATTACCTTGGTAATAACAATCAAGAAAGAAATCTTGACTATCTTCCGAAAAATCAGATTCAATAAACAATGCGGCAAATTCCCACATTGGATCGTTCATTCCAGAATACTCCCAATCGATGATGTATACCTTGCCATCACCAGACTTAATAAAGTTCTCTGGTACTGCGTCATTATGGCAAGGTGCCAAAAGTACACCAAGTTCATTTAGTCTGCTTTCCATTGAAAAGATATCGGTTCGTATGTTATCATATCCATCGTACATTATACCTTTTGATTTTTCCATTAATGATTCATATTTGTGTATCTCGTAAAAGATATTGAAATCATTGTTGAATCGCACGTTGGAATGATGGAGCTTCTTGTATATAGAAACGATTTGTATCAAGTTGTCTTTCCGTTGTATAGTAGCAGGATTCAGTGTCTCTGCATTATGGATGTAATCTGTAAGTTTGATTCCAGTCTTTTCATCAAAATACGCAATGTTGGGACTGATACCCATCATGCATCCTTGAAGAGAATTCTGCTCTTCAAAAGAGCGCACAACCATGCCTTCTGAACCAATTCCAGGGACACGCAACACATATTCCTTGTCATGTATGGTTACTTTAAAATTCTTATTGGAAAGACCTCCTATTTGTTCAATGACAACGCTTTCTCCAACATCCACATTTGGAAAAATCCTGTGTAGATGTGAGACAAGATTAGCGTAATCAAAAGGGTTTTCTTTACGCCTAAGGCGTGGATATATATAATTGCAAAGTTTGTCAAAATCTTCCCTCTTGTCAACTTCACCCCATATAAGGTTTTTGAACCAAAGATAAGGTCGTTCCAAAACAGAGGTGCAGTCCATAAACATATATTCATAGTTCATCAGCAAATTAGAACAAACACTCCACCTCTGTATCATCCGTTGATATGTTTCATAAGATATTTTACAGATACCCATCAGTTCGCCCTCAAAGTTACACAACTGATGTTTGTCCTTGCTTATCTTGGTAATAAAGCCTTGTTCTGTTTCAACAAAAGCTTCATCTCCACTTCCAGACTCTTCTGTGATTGCCAGACAATTCTTGTGAGATGTGTTAGATAAAGCCTCCAGAACCTTGGCTTCATAAAAGGTGTCGCCTTCTATCAAGACAAAATCTTCATGTATTATGTCTTTGGCTGCCGCAAGGGATGCCATTGAAGCTGTATATTTATAGTTTGGAGCCTTTACAATATTCACAAGCTCACTGGCATATTTTTCAAAAAGATGATCCTGAAACCCTACAACAATAATAATATGTTTAAATCCGTTATTGGAAAGGAGAGTTATTGTTCTGTCAATCAGACATATGTTCCCATCAAAAGGTTGCAAAGGGTATGGAATGCCAGAATCTCGCTCCTTGCGAGCGGTTAAGATGACGGCTGTTTTTATCATTTTAATTAAAAAGCAAATGACGCAGTAAAGTTTACGTGAGCCTTCTCGTATACAGGATTGATTATATAAGCGACACTAAGTGGTAGAGTGGATTTTCTAAATGTCAAGTTGTAAGTGTACTTAAATTCAATGTTGCAGATACTGAAATCGTGTTCATATCCGTTATAACAACTCTTGTTGAAAGATGCACCTACTGCCAGAGCAAGGCTATGGTCATATAGAAAATCATAATGGCCACCAATTTCAACATATGTAGAATATGCTTGTTTGTCGTTGGCTTTTTTGTCTGTACCTGCAAAGAAATTGCTGACTGTCAAATAAGCAGGAATACTTTCTGGAGCAATGGTAACAACTCCCTCAAACCAATGCCCTGTACCATTACTTTTGAAATTAAAATACTTGTCTTCGGCTGTTGTGGTTGATGGATAATAGTAATTGTTAACACCAACAGTCAACCATTTATATGTATAACTAACACCTAAATCCACCTCGCTGTATTTGCCATTGATAGAGTATCCACCCATAACATAAGCATAAACCCCTTTGTTTTGATAGTTTATCTGAGGGAAAACAACAGGTGCCGATGACGAGGTCATCATCTCCATTCCTCGCCATATATACTTGGACTGAAAATCAATTCCCAAATGAAATTTTGATTCATGTTTTTTATACTCTTGTGAGTATCCTATTGTAGCAATTAGTAGCATAAGAAACACAAAAAGAATCTTTTTCATTGTATTATTTTATATATTAATTAGAAACAATAAAACCCAATAACAAATACAATAACATTCACAATTATTATAATATACTTTCTATGGACGCTTTAAATTTCTGTGTTGAATTTGCAGACCCAGGTGTCAAATCCTTTTCTTAAACGATTGTTTTCAGGAGGATATTGCATATAGTCTCCATATTCTTTAGCCAAGATATCTTTGTAGTTATTGGGTGCATTGAATTTTCGTCCTTCATAATATATATCTACAGGATAAATGTAATCTGTAGCAGCCCAAGTACTTACTGGTGCATAACACAAACATCCTACATTTTTCGATTTTTCTTCAGTATCTACAAACATCTTGTAAACAAGACATTCCATCGTATTCTCCCCAATAATTGTACGCAAAGCATGCATAAAAAAGATTCCTAATTTGTAAATCCATTTGTATTTATGAGTACTTCTTTCTATACATAAAAGAAGTAATTTTTTTTCATCCCAATTTAATTTTGTCAACATAATGAACGAATGGAGTTTTTTATACAAACGAGCCTTTTGTGGCGACATTTCTTTAATATAATCAATAAGAAAAATATCCAGTTGAATCATATTCATTATGTCCAGATTTTCTGCTCCAGGCATACAATAAAGAGTTCCTTTTCTGCCAATCTTGATTTCTGAGATATAATCGGGCGAACCTGACCCCATGATGCGTAGTTCATATTTTGAATGGTCGAGCTCACTCTCTGCTACTTTTAAGAATTTCATATAATTCTCTCGTGTCATGGCAATGTCTACATCGTCGTCCCATGGAATAGGGCCTCCATGTCTTACAGCCCCAAGTAAAGTTCCAAACATTAAAACAAACTTTATATCATGCTTCTCACAAATGTCAGCAACATGAAATAGCAATTCAGTATCAATTGCTTGAACTTTCTTTAAGTCTTCTAATGTCATCTTTTATTAGCCTTTATTAATGTTCAAAATATTTTGTTACGCCGATTCGAGGATAGCCGCCATTTGCTCTGCCACCTTGCGAGCCTCTTGTGCCGCCACTTCTGCGAAGTTCTCTGTCTTGTCGGCATAGATGATGGCACGCGAAGAGTTGACGATGAGACCGCAGTTTTTTGTCATTCCGTATTTGCAGACTTCTTCAAGGCTTCCGCCCTGTGCGCCGATGCCAGGAACAAGAAGGAAATGCTCGGGAGCGACTTTGCGGATGTCCTCAAACATCTTGCCTTGCGTTGCACCAACGACATACATCATGTTGTCGGCATTGCCCCACTGCTGGCTTGTTTTCAGCACTTTCTCGAAGAGGCGTTCTCCGTTGGTGTCCTCTGTGAGTTGGAAATCGTGGCTGCCTTTGTTTGATGTGAGAGCAAGCAGGATGACCCATTTGCCTTCATATTGGAGGAAAGGAGTAACGCTGTCCTCGCCCATGTAAGGGGCAACGGTGAGGGCGTCGAGGTTCATCTCCTCAAAGAATGTGCGTGCATACATGGCGCTTGTGTTGCCAATGTCGCCACGCTTTGCATCGGCAATGATGAAATGCTTCGGATAGTTCTCGTTGAGATACGCAATCGTCTTGTCGAAAGAAATCCAGCCTTTCACCCCCATGCTCTCATAGAATGCAAGGTTTGGCTTATACGACACACAGTATGGCGCTGTTGCATCTATTATCGCCTTGTTGAAAGCGAAAATAGGGTCTTCCTCCTTCAATAGATGCTCTGGTATTTTCTTAATATCGGTGTCGAGACCCACGCAAAGGAAGGTCTTTTTCTCAAAAATCTGTTGGATAAGTTCTTGGCGTGTCATAAAGAGTTTAATCTATTTATTTCTTGTTTTATTTGATTGATAACTTCTGTATTTGCAATTTGTTTCTTGCCTGATACTTTCTTTGATAAGACAAAGAAAACCGCACCTGTATATTCCTTTGTAAATCGTTTATGGTTGTCTTGATTCTGAGTCATCCATTGGTAACTATTAACGGATTCCAATGTGGTTACAGGTTTTATCTGTAAACCTATATAAAAGTCTTTTACTTTGATATAAAAGTCCACTCCATAACTTCTGTCCCATTCATCGGATGCGGCTTCAATCTTGTATCCTATTTCTTTTTCAAGTTGTCCGTATATTGTCTCAATTTCAGTCTTGTACCCTTCATACGTTCTATTGATGACTAAATTATAGACATAATCAATACATTCTTCTTCTGTGATGCTTGACAATTCATTATGAACCTTTTCAGATAGTTTTAAGTAAAGTTCTTTGCCAAGATTTTCTATATATTCACGAGTTATCTTTTGCCCATCTTTTTTGTTTTGGAAAGCTTTGTTAAAATAGTATTCAACCCAACTTTCATAATCTTTGGGAGCGCAAGCACGAATGAGTTCAGATGTAGTACCAACACTTGAGGCTTTGTTTAGCCCCCATCGGTTCATAGCATAGTTTAGCAAGGTTTCTCTTTTGTACTTGCTATTATACCCATCTTGCCCATTTGTCCATTCTTTATCCATGATTGGTAAGTTTGATGAATTTTTCTTTGTATTTATATTCAATCTCATTATCAGCCTCAGCCAAACCTGCTTTGAGTATATGAGCATTGATGAAAGTTCTGTTGTCAAGATAGAGATAGCATTGTAAGATATTGTCCTTCGAATACTTTTCAGCATCATATCTCATATAAACTTTATGCCCTCTCACTTTTTGCGAAATGAAATTCGCAGCTTCCCCATTGACTCCTTGTTTCTCTTTGATACCTAACAAACGGATTGTTAGTCCATTTGTTAAAATAATTGTATTGCAATTAAGAACTTGGCTTACAGCATAAAAATCCTCTCTTGGGGAGGCACTTTCTTTGTCAATAACAGAACCATATTGCAACTTCTTGACATCCACCTTCTTGTCCAGTTTATGTGGGTCTTTGAAAATATATGGAAGAAGTGCTATTTGTTGTTCCGTATTTATTTTAATGTCATCCTGCAAGAACCGATATTCTGTGCCATCAATATCCGTTTGTTCCACTTTCAATTTCTTCTTATAGAAATCAATGAATAGAGGATTTATCTCATAGCCAACAGAATTTCTTCCTAAATGTTTTGCAGCCAAAGCCGTTGTACCACTTCCCATAAAAGGGTCTAACACGTTTTCCCCGCAGAATGAAAACATTTTAATCAATCGCATAGGGAGTTCTTCTGGAAAAACAGCGATGTGTCCATCTTGCTTAGCTCCTCCAAAATACCAATGTGAAGCAAAGTATTTATTCCAATCTTCTTTTGAGATGATAGAATTAGCCTTTTGTTCGGCTGTTGGCTTTGGAGCATTGCCTTGTTTCTTGAAAATGAGGATAAATTCATAATCCATTTTCAAAATACCATTTCTTGGATAAGGGAAACTGCCCATAATAGCTCCGCCGCCTGTCGTGTTCATCGTTGTCTGCTTCTGCCAAATAATAGCACCCATGTAGTCCATTCCAAGACTCTCGCAAAACTTGATGATTTCTGTGCGGATAGGTATAACCTTATATCTTCCATAGTACACCGACCTTGCAAATTGGTCTCCAATGTTAATACACATTCGACACCCATCATGCAACACACGATAACACTCTTTCCATACAAGATTAAGATTATTTATGTAGTTTTCATAACTATCATGGAAACCAATTTGGTTATCAGTTCCATAATCTTTTAATTGCCAGTATGGAGGAGATGTAATGATAAGATGAACAGACTTATCTTTAAGTTTGCTCATCTGGCGACTATCACCATTGATGTGTACATGGGTTGTTTTCATCTATGGATAGTGTTTACAATTCTGCTTCCTTCAATCTCTCCGCATTCTCTGCCACAATCAGATGGTCGACGCAGTCTTGGATGTCGCCGTCCATGAATGCTGCGAGGTTGTAGATGGTATAGTTGATGCGGTGGTCGGTGATGCGACCCTGCGGATAGTTGTATGTGCGTATTTTGGCGGAGCGGTCGCCTGTGGAGACGAGGGTCTTGCGGCGTGAGGCGATGTCGTCGATGTATTTCTGATGCTCACGGTCGTAGATGTAGGTGCGGAGACGTGCCAAGGCTCGCTCCTTGTTCTTCGGCTGGTCGCGTGTTTCGGTACATTCTACGAGGATTTCCTCTGTTTCGCCTGTGTTGGGGTTCTTCCACATGTAGCGAGCGCGCACGCCCGATTCTACTTTGTTCACGTTCTGCCCTCCTGCGCCCGAACTGCGGAAGGTGTCCCATTTGATTTCACCTTCGTTGATTTGCACGTCGAATGGCTCTGCTTCGGGAAGAACGGCTACGGTGGCGGCGGAGGTGTGAACACGACCCTGTGTCTCGGTGACAGGCACTCGCTGCACACGATGTACGCCCGATTCGTATTTGAGCGTGCCATATACGTTGTCGCCAGTGACGCTGATGATGATTTCCTTATATCCTCCTGCCGCACCTTCGGAGAAAGACGATATGGCGATGTTCCAACCTTTTGTTTCGCAATACTTTGAGTACATGCGGAAGAGGTCGCCTGCAAAGAGTGCGGCTTCGTCTCCGCCTGTTCCGCCACGGATTTCAAGGGTCACGTTCTTGCCGTCCTCGGGGTCGGCAGGGATGAGGAGGAGTTTTATTTCTTCTTCAAGTTCGGGGATGCGTTTCTCGTTTGCGGCAATCTCCTCACGAGCCATCTCCTTCATTTCGGGGTCGTCCTCCAATGCCAGCAGTTCCTTCGCCTCATCCAAGCCTTTGAGGGCGTTGATATACTCCTGTCGGGCTTTCATTATGTCCTCAAGGTTCTTGTATTCCTTCGTCAGTTGCACATATCGCCTCTGGTCGGCAATGACGTTTGGGTCGGTGATGAGGGTCGACACTTCTTCAAAGCGAGGCACCAGCCCTTCCAGTTTCTCTAATATCTCCATCTATGTAATTTACGATTTCACGATTTACAATTTACGATTTATTTACAATTTTATTATTTGGCAATTTCACGCTATTGTAAATAGCCCAATCATAAATATATATTAGTAATTAAACTCTCCAAATTCAGACTTGATTGTCAGCGACTTCTTGCCTTCTTCAATATGTCCAATCACCTGCGCATCGATGTTGAACGACTTGCTTATGGCGATTACCTTCTCTGCATTTTCGGGCGAGAGGTATATCTCCATGCGATGCCCCATGTTGAACACCTTGTACATTTCCGCCCAGTCCGTTCCCGACTCCTTCGCAATCGCCTTGAAAAGCGGTGGAACGGGGAACATATTGTCTTTGATTACACGGCAATTCTCGCCCACGAAATGCAGCACTTTTGTCTGCGCTCCACCTGTGCAATGCACCATGCCATGGATGTCGGCACGCATTTCGTCAAGCAGTTTCTTGATTACTGGGGCGTATGTGCGAGTAGGGGAGAGGACGAGTTTTCCTGCATTCACAGGCGCTCCCTCCACAGGGTCGGTCAAGCGGTATGAACCCGAATAAACCAACTCGTCTGGCACAGCCTTGTCAAACGACTCTGGATATTTCTCCGCAAGATACTTCGCAAACACATCGTGACGAGCAGAAGTGAGTCCGTTGCTTCCCATGCCGCCATTGTACTCCTTCTCGTAAGTCGCTTGTCCACAAGAAGATAAGCCCACAATGACATCACCCGGACGTATGTTGGCATTGTCAATCACATCGCTCCGCTTCATGCGGCAAGTCACAGTGGAATCGACAATGATAGTCCTCACAAGGTCGCCCACATCAGCCGTTTCACCTCCCGTAGCGTAGATGCCGATGCCCATCTGTCGCATTTCGTTCAGCAGTTCGTCCGTTCCGTTGATGATAGCAGAAATCACCTCGCCTGGAATGAGCATCTTGTTTCGCCCGATGGTGGAAGAAACGAGGATGTTATCCACCGCTCCCACACACAGCAGGTCGTCGGTGTTCATTATCAACGCATCCTGTGCAATGCCTTTCCACACGGAGATGTCTCCCGTCTCCTTCCAATACATATATGCGAGGCTCGACTTCGTGCCTGCCCCGTCAGCATGCATTATGTTGCAATACTCAGGGTCACCGCCCAGAATGTCAGGTATAATCTTGCAGAAAGCCTGCGGAAAAATGCCCTTGTCGATGTTCTTGATAGCGTTGTGTACATCCTCCTTTGAAGCGCTCACGCCACGCATCATGTATCTCTGCTTGTTGTCTATTGCCATGTCAATCTTTTTTGTCGTTATTCATTTTCTTTTGCAAAATTAGGGAAAAATTCTGAGATTTTAATGCCTATACAATAAAAAAAGATTGATGGGCAGCATTTTGTGAAACATACCATTGGATGCTTCGGGTGCAGACCTTTTGGCGGTTTGTCTCTTCGCCGTTTCCCTAAATTTCATTGCATAGCCTACACATAAATCGGTCTGAGTCACACCGAATAAGATGTATGACTCAGACCTCTTGTCCGGTGTGAGTCACACCGTTTTAGTGCTTGTTTGCAAGGTTGTGGAGCGGTGAAGGAGTGTGGACTGTCGCGAAAGACCGTTTGCCGTTTTTTTTAAGGTACAGTTGTGTTTTTTCTTGAAAAATAAGGTTTATGTGGAATTTCTTTATTAAATTTGCAAACATTTTATGTGTAACTAACAAATACGAGATGGTATTTACAGCGCAGCAGATAGCAGGGTATGCAGGCGGAACAGTGGAGGGAAACCCCGACGTGACTGTAAGCACATTCGCCAAGATTGAGGAAGGTGTGGAAGGCGCTATTTCTTTTCTTGCCAATCTGCAATATGAGCATTATCTATACGAAACCAAGTCGAGCGTTGTGCTTGTGAACAAGGACTTTCAGCCATCGCAGGAGGTGAAGGCGACGCTGGTCAGAGTGGACAACGCATACGAAGCGGTGGCGAAACTTCTGCAACTCTATCAGAGCATGCAGGAGAAGCGCGTGGGCATCGACTCTCTGGCATTCATCCATCCAACGGCAAAAATCGGCAAGGACTGCTATGTAGGTCCTTTCGTTGCCATTGCCGAAGGTGTGGAAATTGGCGACGGAGCGGTGCTGCATCCGCACGTCACGGTGGGCAAGAACGCCAAGGTGGGCAGTGGCACGGAGGTGTATAGCAATGCCGTAATCTACCACGACTGCATCGTTGGCAACAACTGCATTCTGCATGCAGGATGCGTGATTGGCGCTGACGGCTTTGGCTTCGCTCCTACGCCTGAGGGATATGACAAGATACCTCAAATCGGCATCGTCACCATCGAGGACAATGTGGAGATTGGCGCTAACACCTGTATCGACCGCTCTACGATGGGCAGCACCGTAATCAGAAAAGGCGTGAAACTCGACAATCTCGTGCAGATTGCTCACAATGTGGATGTGGGACAAAATACCGTGATGTCGGCGCAAGTTGGCGTGGCAGGAAGTGCGAAAGTGGGCGAATGGTGCGTGTTTGCAGGGCAGGTAGGCATAGCAGGGCATATCAAGGTGGGCGACAAGACTACCGTCGGTGCTCAGGCAGGTGTGCCAGGAGGAAACCTCGCTAAGAAAGGCGGCGCAACGCTGATGGGCTATCCTGCCGTGGAGCATAAGAAATACGCTCGCAACATGGCGGCGCTGAATTCATTGCCAGACCTCATCAGAGAGGTGACGCAACTGAAGAAAGAAATAGAGGAACTGAAAAAGAAATAAGAGCGTGTGGACAAGCCTGCGATGGTTTGCGCCACATTCTTTGTTTTACATATATCTAAGGAAATGCAAAAACAACAGACGATAAAGGAAGCGTTTACGCTGAAAGGAAAGGGGCTGCACACGGGACAGAACATCACCGCTGTGTTTAACCCTGCGGAGGAGAATTTTGGCTATAAAATTCAGCGGACAGACATTGAGGGACAGCCTATTATTGAGTGCAATGCCGACCTCGTTGGCGACACGCAGCGTGGCACAGTGCTTGTGAAGGGCGACATTAAAATCAGCACGATAGAGCATGCCATGGCGGCGCTCTATGCTTGCGGAATAGACAACTGCCTCATTCAGTTGGATGGTCCTGAAATGCCTATTCTTGACGGAAGTGCCATGCCGTTTTATGAGGAAATTCAGAAGGTTGGCATTAAAGAGCAGGAAGCCAACAAGGACTTCTACATCGTAAAGCAGAAGATGGAAATAAAGGGCGAGAATGGCGAACACCTCATTCTTCTTCCCGACGACCATTTCTGCGTGAATGCTCAGATTGCGTTTGACTCGAAGATACTCGACAATCAGTTTGCCAATCTCGACAGACTTGAAGATTTCCCTGCGGAAATAGCGTCTGCACGCACATTTGTGTTTGTCAGAGAGATAGAGCCATTGCTAAACCTCGGCTTAATCAAGGGAGGCGACCTCGACAATGCCATCGTCATCTACGAGAGGGAACTGCCACAGGAGCGTTACGACAAGTTGGCTGACACGCTTGGCATTCCTCACATGGATGCTACCCGACTTGGCTACATCAACCATAAGCCGCTGAAATGGGACAACGAAACGGCACGCCACAAGTTGCTCGACATCATCGGCGACCTCGCACTGGTGGGCAAGCCAATCCTCGGACGTGTGATTGCGACTAAGCCTGGGCATACCATAAATAATAAGTTCGCGCGTGCGATAAAGAAGGACATAAAGAAGCACGAGGTGCAGTGTCCTGTATATAATCCCAACGAGACTCCGCTGATGGACGTGAACAAAATCCGTCATTTGTTGCCTCACCGCTATCCTATGCAGTTGGTGGACAAGGTCATCGCTGTCGACGACATGGAGATTGTTGCTGTGAAGAACGTGACGAGCAACGAACCTTTCTTCACAGGGCATTTCCCCGAAGAGCCAGTAATGCCAGGAGTGCTGATTGTGGAAGCGATGGCACAGGCAGGCGGTCTGCTCGTGTTGAGCAATGTGGAAGAGCCAGAAAGATGGTCAACTTATTTCTTGAAGATTGACAACGTGAAGTTCCGCCGCAAGGTTGTGCCAGGCGACACGCTCATCTTTAAGGTGAAGATGATTTCTCCTCTGCGACGTGGCATTGCCTCGATGGCAGGCTTGGTGTTCGTGGGCGAAAGCGTGGCGGCAGAAGCGGAGTTTACGGCACAGATTGTTAAGAATAAATAGAAAAGAAGATATATGTCAAAAATTAGTCCATTAGCATTCATTGACCCCGAGGCAAAGATTGGAGAGAACTGTGAGATAGGGCCATTCTGCTTTATTGACAAGAACGTAGTGATTGGCGACAACAATGTCTTGATGAATAGCGTGACATTGTTGAGTGGCGCACGCATTGGGAATGGCAACACTTTCTTTCCCGGCGCTGTAATCGCCGCCGTACCTCAAGACTTGAAGTTTAAGGGCGAGGAGACAACGGTGGAGATTGGCGACAACAACAAGATACGTGAGAATGTCACCATCCATCGTGGCACAGCGAGCAAGGGGCGCACCATTGTGGGCAGCAATAACCTCATCATGGAGAATGCCCACATCGCTCACGACTGCGAGGTTGGCAGCGGAGTTATTATTGGCAATTCAACAAAATTGGCTGGCGAGGTCATCATTGACGATAACGCTATCTTATCGGCTGTCGTATTAGTGCATCAGTTCTGCCGCATCGGTGGATATGTGATGGTGCAGGGAGGAACACGCACAAGCAAGGATATACCTCCTTTCATCATGGCTGGCAGAGAACCTGTTGCGTATGCAGGTCTTAATGTTGTGGGGCTTCGCCGACGTGGGTTCAGCCGTGAGATTATAGATAATATCAATCATGCCTATCGCCTGATATATCAGTGCAACCTCACTGTCGATGAGGCTGTTGTCGCCATTCGCGAGGAAGTGCCGATGAGCAAGGAGATAGAATACATCATAGATTTTGTCAGCAACTCAAAACGTGGCATTGTGAGATAAAATCTTGAGAATCTTGAAAATCTTGTTATCCTTATTATAGTATGGTATATAGATTTACTATCATTTCTGATGAGGCGGACGACTTCATGCGAGAGATAAAGATAGACGCAGACGCAAAATTCATAGAACTGCATAAACTCATACTGCAATCGTGTGGATACGAAGACAACCAACTCACGTCTTTCACCATCTGCGAAAACGGATGGGAGAAAGGACAGGAGATTACGTTGGAAGAGATTGACACAGATGTTGACGAGGACTGTTTCATTATGGCAGAAACACCGCTCAGCGAATTTCTGGAAGATGAGAAGCAGCATCTGCTCTACACGTTTGACCCTTTGGCTGACCGTGTATTCTTCATCGAACTGTCTGAAATCACAACAGGCAAGACGCTCGCACAAGGCAAGGTTACTCGCTCCATAGGTGAGCCGCCTGTGCAAGCACTCGATTTTGACGAAATGTTTGCTCGCAATCCTATTATCGACACATCATCAATCATGGATGATGAC
Source organism: Prevotellaceae bacterium (assembly GCA_022508665.1). GTDB lineage: Bacteria > Bacteroidota > Bacteroidia > Bacteroidales > Bacteroidaceae > Minthosoma. Next base: position 23,978 of record JAFLUT010000019.1, read on the forward strand.
GATTTCTTTGGCGACGAGATTGACAGCGACGAAATCGACTTGGAAGGGTTCAGCATCAGCGATGAGTTCTAAAACCCTTTTGGTGCTTCTCGGCCCTACAGGTGTGGGAAAGACAGAACTAAGTCTGCTTGTGGCAGAACACTTCGGATGCCCCATAATCAACGCCGACTCACGGCAAATCTACAAAGATATTTCCATAGGAACTGCTGCACCCACAGCGGAGGAATTGGCACGGGTGAAGCATTATTTCGTCCACTCCCTTGCCCTTGATGAGTATTATAGTGCTGCTGAATATGAGAAAGATGTCCTATCTCTACTTGATGACTTATTCAAGCAACACGACACCGTCATCCTTTCTGGTGGCAGCATGATGTATATAGATGCCGTGACCAAAGGCATTGACGACATTCCCACCGTAGACGAAGAGACAAGAGAGATACTCCGCCACCGCTACGAAACCGAAGGGCTTGCCCCCTTGCTTGCCGAACTGAAACTCCTCGACCCCGAATATTACGATATAGTCGACAAGAAAAACCACAAAAGGGTCGTGCATGCCCTTGAAATATGCTACATGACAGGTCGCTCCTTTACCTCTTTCCGTACAAATACCAAGAAGCAACGTCCTTTCAATATCATCAAATTCGGGCTTTCTCGCAATAGAGAAACCCTTTTTTCTCGCATCAACCAACGAGTTGACCAAATGATGTCCCTCGGTTTCCTGCAAGAAGCCCAAAAGGTCTATCCCTTAAAGCACCTCAACTCCCTCAACACCGTAGGATACAAGGAACTCTTCAAAGTCATCGACGGCGAATGGGAGCTCCACATGGCGGTAGAACGCATCAAGAAAAACACAAGAGTCTATGCCAAGAAGCAAATGACGTGGTACAAGAATGACACCGACATCCAATGGCTTGGTGCCGACAACATGAGTGCTTACGATATGTTGCAATTCATAGCGGCAAGCAAATCCGCTACTACAAAACTGCTACCTCCCACATAAACGAAGTCATTCGGAGCAGCATTAGCAAGAGCCGCCGAATACGCTTCCTCCACAGTTGGATAGCCCTCTCCTCGCAAACCATATTCAGCCGCAGTCGTCTGCAACTGCCCGTATGGCATGGCACGCTTCACCCTCGCTTGACAGAAATAATACCGAGCATTACGAGGCAGCATGGCGAGTACACCGCTAACATCCTTGTCATTAACCATGCCGAACACGATGTGCAGTGGTCGCTTAATACTATTCAACTGCTGCACAATCCACTGGAAACCTCCCACGTTATGACCTGTGTCGCACACTACCTTCGGACTTTCCTGCAACGTCTGCCACCTGCCCATCAGCCCTGTCATGCCGCATACATTAGCAAATCCCCTCCTCACATCATCATCAGAAACCGTGAAGCCCCTCTCCGCCAAGCGCTTCACGGCACACAATATAGTAGAGGCATTCTTTACTTGACACGCTCCTCCGAGTTCTCCATGCACAGTGCCATACGTCCTTGTCTGATAATCGATGCCTCCGCCTTCGCAGAAGTTCCATTCCACAATCTCTTCGTCCTCCTCGGCAAAGAAAATAGGAGCGTCCACATCTTTTGCCTTACGCAAAAAGACAGGGCGTGTCTCCTCCACACTCTCGCCAATCACCACCGGCACTCCATTCTTTATTATCCCTGCCTTTTCCCATGCAATCTTCGCCAATGTGTCTCCAAGAAACACTACATGGTCAAAACTTATGTTGGTCACCACACACACCTCCGGCACAATGATATTAGTGCAATCAAGCCGCCCTCCAAGTCCTACTTCCACCACAGCCACATCCACATTCTCCTCCTCAAAATACTTGAATGCCATAGCCGTAGTTAACTCAAAGAACGAGGGATGCAACGGCTCGAAGAACTCCTGATGGTCTCTAACAAACCCCACAACCCATTCTTCACTCACCGTCGCTCCGTTCACCCTTATCCGTTCCCTAAAATCCACCAAATGTGGAGACGTGAACAATCCCACCTTCAGCCCTGCCGCCTGCAATATGGCTGCCAGTGTGTGCGAACATGACCCCTTGCCATTCGTTCCAGCCACATGTACCGTCTTGAACCGCCTATGTGGATGCCCCAAATGATCGTCCAGCCTCCATGTATTCTCCAATCCTTCCTTATATGCCTCTCCTCCCACGTTCTGAAACAACGGTGTCGAAGCAAACAGATATTCTATCGTTTCTTTGTAAGTCATTTGTTCAATACTATATGGAAATCTCGACAACAATCAACAACATTTGCCGTTTTCAAACAATTTTTAGTGTTTTCATCTGCTGAATACAGCATTCACCTCGTAATTTGTGGCATTGCCACTACGTATTACAAAGGTAATGATTTTTCTTCTAATAACAACAACTGTTTACTGGAATGTATCAAAAACGTCCATGCTTTTGCGTTATTTAGATACAAAAGCAATGCACCCCTCGTCTCACGACGTTAGGTGCATTTAATTATGAAGTCTAATTTCTAACGCCATTAGTTTTTACGGCTGACATAGGAATAGATATAATCCAAACTACCTAGCATTTAGGTATTTTAGGATAAACAGAATAAAAATATTTCGGTGTTTTAGGATAAAACTCTTAAAAAAATTTGCGTAAGAGAACAATAGATATTAACTTTGTTGTTCAATAATATATTTTATAGCCTATTATGGAACGAATATTTAGACGCAAATTATATGACAGGTTGCTCGAATGGAAACGTATTCAGAATGGCAAGACTGCGATTCTTATCGAAGGCGCTCGACGGGTAGGCAAGTCAACACTTGTTGAGCAGTTTGCCAAAAACGAATATGAGTCATACATTCTTATCGATTTTAACGAGGCCTCCGATGAGGTTAAATCTTTGTTCAACAACCTAATGAACAAAGATTTCATCTTTCTGCAATTACAATCTTTATATAATGTTATACTGAAAGAGCGTAAATCCGTAATCATTTTTGACGAGGTACAAAATTGTCCACTTGCACGGCAAGCCATAAAATACCTTGTCAAAGATGGCCGCTATGATTATATCGAGACTGGTTCGCTAATAAGCATAAAGAAAAATACAAAGAACATCACTCTTCCAAGTGAAGAGGAACGTGTTACACTTTATCCAATGGATTATGAAGAATTCCGATGGGCTATGGGTGACGAAGCAACAGTTCCTTTGCTCCATACATTCTATGAGAAAAAGCTGCCATTGGATAAGGCGCATCGAGATAAAATGCGGGATTTTAGGCTTTATATGCTCATTGGAGGAATGCCACAAGCAGTTGAAACCTATCTTGAAACAAACAATTTCAGTATGGTAGACAATACTAAGCGTGGCATCATTCGGATTTATCAAGATGACTTTCAGAAACTCGACCCTACAGGACGATTGGAGACACTCTTTATGGAAATACCTTCTCAACTAAGCCAACCAAGCAACAGATACAAACCATACGCAGTGTTAGGCGATGTGGACGATGACAAATTAACAGAATTAATGAAAGACTTGGAAGACAGCAAAACAACCCTTTTTTTGTATCATTCCAATGACCCGAATGTGGGTATGTCGCTAACTAAAAACTTTTCAAAATACAAGATATTCTGTGCTGACACGGGATTGTTCATCACCCTTGCTTTCTGGGACAAAGACCATACAGAAAATGTTATATATCAAAAACTGCTGAATGACAAACTAAGTACCAATCTTGGATATGTATATGAAAACATAATAGCACAGACACTTGCCACATCGGGCAACCGACTATTTTATTACACATGGCGGAAGGACGCAACCCACAACTATGAGATAGATTTCATGCTCTCACGTGGAAGCAAGATTTGTCCAATAGAGGTCAAGTCTTCTGGATATAACACCCATACCTCACTCGATGCGTTCTGTGCTAAATTCTCACATATCATAGACAAACGTTACCTCATCTATACAAAGGACTTAAAGAAAGACAAGGAAACTCTTCTATTGCCTGTATATATGTCACTGTTCCTTTAGAAATGCTACTAATAACATAACTCAGAGTTAGTCTTGATACGGCGTTTCATATTATATAGCAAAAAAGCAATGCACCCCTCGTCTCACGACGTTAGGTGCATTTAATTATGAAGTCTAATTTCTTATGCCCATAGTCCTCGCGGATGGTTGGTTGGGCTTATGATATTATTTGGTTATCAAATATTTTGATATTTATATGTTATTGATTGGTTGTACGTCTTTTAGCAGATGCGGATTTTTGAACTTTTAGACTTTTAACTTTATTGTTATCCCCACAGCTGATATATAAATAATTATAATCCTTTAAAGTGTTTTGTAAATAATCTTTTGTTATTGTGATTAGGCACTGAGTTTCTTGCGCAAAACTGTAAGCTTGATAACCTTTTTCTACTTTATTTCCATCATTGTCCGCAGCCCATGTTTGACAAGAGTATATAATTTCAGTAGTTTCAAAAAATATAGATATTTGATTGTTACTACCCATTTGGGCAAGAATGTCGCTTATTTTGAACGCATTACTATTATTTTCATGTGATTGCACTTCTACAAAGTTGGACAAATCAATGACATTAACATATACATAACACTTTGCGCTCTTATAAGTATCAGTTGAGGCTTGCTTTACTGTAATGGTTGCGTTGCCACCTCCTATAGCCGTAATATTTCCATAGTTATCAACTGTTGCAACATCGTTATTACTTGATGAATATGTTATTGTACCGCCTGTGTTAGTATTTTGATCTGATAAATATATCGAATGCTTACCATTAGGCAATAGTTCAATAGAGTATTCACTAACGGAAGCCCAATTATTATCACGCAGATTGAAAGTTGGCTCTTCTTTACTGGTATCGTCTTCTTCATCATCGTCGTCATCATTATCATCACCTCCACTGCCAGGAGATGATGTTGATATTACCTTGTCAAAATCATCTCCCTGTACACAATAATCCTTGTTGGGTTCATCTTTATACCAATCTCTATATGCTTTTTTATTGCTAACCCAATTTGCAAAACGCCCATAAGCATCGCGTATGTCTTTACACTCATAAGGCCATCTCCACAGACGCTCGTATTTGGTGGTTGTACCATCTGCATCTGTTTCAGACCATGTCCATGAACCGGGAAGACAGATTACTTCTGGCACATTTCCCGGTCCTTGATAGGAGATAACGGCTTCTTGTTCAGAACTTCCATCAGCTGGATGTACATGAAGAGTTATACCTCCCATCTCGTTTACTTGTCCAAGTACGCTCATAGAGAAAGCATTAGTAAAACCTTCAATAGCATCGCTTATTCCATCGTTGTCATCATCGTTATCTTTACCACCACCATCATTGTTTATAATGTCGCTATAATAATCTTTAAAGTAACAAGTTATAACTTCGCCAGCCGTTCCTCGGCTTTGTGCATTGATTGGAGTATATGCACCAGAAGCAGCAGGGGCTTGATTCATTAACTGATGTATTTCTCCTATCTTAGACATATCTTTCCCAATATTTGTACCAAAAAATCTCACGTCAGAAGCATAAGTACCACCAGCAGCCAATGGAGTGATAGTGATATAATCCTCTCCCGAAGCATGTTCCACTTGAAGAACAATATCGTTGTAATCCCAGTCAAAACTGTTTCCGAGGTCTTCATACGCAAGTATCCAACTCTGCTTCTTGTCACCGTCAGGAACAAGTGTTGTAATATCTTCTATAAAGTCACCTTCCACCCAAAACATCAAATCATTCAAGTCTGCTCCATATACATCAGGGAAGTCTTCAAATCCTAAGCATACCTTCTCTCCAATTTTAAATGTTGCAGCTGTACAAAAGTTCTCACCATCAAACAAATCTTCTTTTCCCCACGCCTCTGATGAGATATTCATATCTTGCAAGGAAAACCATACAGCATCAGTATTACTAACATCTTTGGGTGTCTCAAATCTATCGCGAACTATAGCAAAAGCTATGTGTGTACCACCGGGAAATTTCAAACTTGCATCTCCTTTATCATCAAAATAGACGAGTTGGAATGTCGTACCTTGAACTGTACCTTCTGCTCTTTCAGCCCAAGCAAAAAGGTTCCAGTTGCCCATTTGAGCTGTGTAATCCCCTGTTGCTGTAACATATTTTGGTGTTGCTGCATTTTCTATCAAACAATAAAGTTTTACCTTCCCGTCTTGAAAATCTTTATAGGTGGGATATTCCCCTTCAATATCATCGTCTTCCCAATAGAAATATGCAAAATGGTCATCAAAAGCGTCTGTCCATATATACTCCAAAGTTGCATACATTTCACCACCATCATCTTGAATTGTGTACATTACATCATTTTTCAAAATACCCGGTTTTACATATTTTCTCCAGTTATGAGAACCCTCTCCGAAAATCTGATCTTTATCCAATATACTTCTCATATCATTTACATACCATACGTCTGGTTTTTTCAAGACACCATCATTACCATTTGAGCCGTATGAATCAGGCACATTTTTTAACATCTGTAATTTATAGTTCAAAGGGGCATTTGAACCATTCCATACACTTATATCCAGAACCCTTTCTTCATCTATTGATGCTGTTGTTTCACTTCTTGTCATATTAGAAAGGTTACGGGTTGTGTTTACCCCTTCAACAATACCATCCGTTACCTTGTAATATCCTCCCAAAAGCATATTTTTGCCTCTCATAGCCTGCACATATACTTTCTCTGTCCCTTCGGGCATATCGAAGCCGAGGTCGGATGGGGAGGAAACGTTGTAGTTTGCCATCAATACTGCACCGGGTGAGAATGGAGCTGCACTATAAACCTTTACGTTGGTCTTTTCGTTGAAATCAACATGGAGCGTGGCACGGGTAGCCAAGTTCCAGTCTTGTTCGGGGTCAATCTCGCCGAACTCTTTTCTGAAAGCCTCTTGAAAGGCAATTTCTTTGTCCGTAAAACCATTGTCGAAATCGCTACATCCGACTAATGAAAGTGCCACAATGATAGCAGCACAAGCGTTAGAAATTAGAGTCTTAGTCTTCATCTTATAAGTTATTAGTTTGTTGATTTTCATTGCTGTCCGCACATTGTCACGCCCAACTTGATTGTATGCTATTTTGCTCTTTCGTTATTTAACATAACGGCCGTTATGTCT
>JAFLUT010000002.1 GCA_022508665.1 Prevotellaceae bacterium
TATAATTTGTCACGGCTGACTATTGTAATCGTGAACGGCAGGGAGTTTCAGAGGGATGCCGTTATCAAAAATGACAGAAAAAGAGTATTGGGGATATGTGTTGTGCGCTGTCGATTCATAAAAAAAGTGGATACCCTATGAGCCATAGGAGTATCCACGCCTTCTAATTGATAAAGTGAGAGAAAAAATCAATCACGCCCTGCGTTACTCACGCAACCATGGGCTGTAACTGTATGCCGAGTATGTTCTCACGAACACAGGGCATAATCAAACTAAAAAATTATCCAATTCATTACAAATCTTTGTTTTACATATATTCTCGTGCCGACATCAGCTTTCATTGTCTATTGTCAGTTTTGCTTGTCAGAATGGCACTTCGCCCGGTGCGCTGTCACTGCCTATGCTGTCAAAACTTCCTCCGTCCAGTCCTCCTTCGTCAACATCGCCGCTGAGGTCAATCTTCGACCGTGTGGGGCGTATCGTGCCGTCATCGGTTGGCATCGGAGGGGTATTGTCGTCCATATTGGAGAAACGTGCGTATTCGTTTGTGAAACGCAGACGCACATCGCCCACCGCACCGTTTCGATGCTTCGCTATGATGAGTTCAGCCGTGCCTTTCAAGTCGTTGCCATACTTGTCTTTGTATATCTTGTAGTATTCTGGTCGATGTATGAAGCACACCATGTCGGCATCCTGCTCAATGGCACCCGACTCGCGCAGGTCGCTCAACTGCGGACGCTTGCTGTCGGGACTCTCGGGGTCATTGGTCGTGCGTGTCTCCACCGAGCGGTTCAACTGCGAGAGGGCGATGATTGGTATGTTCAGTTCCTTTGCTAGTCCTTTGAGCGAGCGAGAAATGGTGCTGACTTCTTCCTGTCGAGAGCCATACGACATTCCCGATGCGTTCATAAGTTGAAGATAGTCGATGATGATGATTTTCACGCCATAGTCACGCACAAGCCGGCGTGCCTTGGTGCGCAATTCAAACACTGATAGCGACGGGGTGTCGTCAAGGTATAAGGGCGCTCCGAACAGGTCGTTGATGCGGTGGTCTAACTGCCCCCACTCATACGGCGCCAACTGTCCGCTCTTTATCTTTTCGCCCGGTATCTCGCACACATTGACTATCATACGATTGACCAACTGTACGTTTGCCATTTCGAGCGAGAACACAGCCACAGGGATTTTGTAATCCACAACCATATTCTTTGCCATAGACAGCACAAATGCCGTCTTTCCCATGGCTGGACGTGCAGCGATGATGACGAGGTCAGAGTTCTGCCACCCCGATGTCATGGCATCCAGTTTGTCAAATCCCGAAGGCAATCCCGACATGCCGTCTGTGCGTGCCGCCGCCTTGCGCAACATCTGATACGCCTCGTCAATCACGGGGTCAATGTGTGTGAAGTCTTTCTTCAACTGCGACTTCGACAACTCGAACAGCATCCCCTCTGCCTTCTGCATCAAGGCGTTCACATCAAGCCCGTCCTCATACGCCTCCTTCTGCACCTTGCTTGTGTAAGAAATGAGTTCACGTGCCAGTGCCTTGTCAGCCACTACACGTGCGTGATATTCAAGATGTGCAGCCGACAGCATCGTGCGTGAGAGTTCCGCAATATATGCCGCCCCTCCTGCTTTGTCCAAATCTCCCTGCTTCTGCAACTGCTCTACTACCGTCAGAACATCAATAGGCAGATTTGCCGCTGCCAACGACTGTATGGCTTGAAAAATAAACTGATGCTTGGAATCATAGAAAGAGTTGGGCTTCAGAAAGTCTGACACCACCGCAAAAGCGTCTTGCTCAATGATGCACGCACCAAGCACAGCCTTCTCAAACTCAACTGCCTGAGGCTGCACCCGTCCAAGCACCTCGTCATTGCCGCCGTCGTTTCCTCCCGTCCTTCTGCGCGATGTCCTATTCCGTTCTGCCATATATTGCTATAATTCTTCTTAGTGCTTGCAAATGTAGGCATTTTCCCAAAAAGCAACAAACACAGGCATAAAAAGTTATCAACAAGCCCTACCATAACCTGTTGATAACTATGCACAATCCTGTTGATAACTACCTCTTTTTGCTGTTTATAACACCCCTACCCTTCTTTCTTCTTCGGCTGCTTGTTCAGACGGTATATCACGTGGAACAACCCGTAGGAGGGGATGACGTTATAGAATGTCTCTGTCCTTCCCTGTGCGTTGATTGTTCGCCGCACATTGGAGAGGTTGCCAAGGAGGTCGAAGCCGTCGAACATGAGAGTCATATTTCCGTGCATGAGTTTCTTGGCAAGGCGTGCGTTCCAAACTAACTCGTTGGTGTTCATGGAAGTTTCGCTGTAACCACGACGTGAGTACATCGTGAGGTCGGTTGAGAGTTGGAAGCCTAACGGGAGTTCCAATCGTGTGCTGATGCCATAGTGGTAGGTGAAGACGTTGAGATTTTCAAAACTCTCACGGTTACTCGCCGAGTGCTGATAGGTAATGCTGCCGTTCATACCGAACTCCATGTCTTTGTTAGGGGTGTATTTCAGTGAGAGGTTGTCGGTGATGTATTGTGAGCCGACTGTGGAGCGTGTTGCCTGCATAAGTGCATCAGTTCCAACTAAATCCACGCTGTGATTATAGTTATAGTTCACATTTTCCTTTAATCGCCATTTGTCGTCTCGGTCAAGTGGGAAATCTACACCGCTTTCCGCTTGTGCATTCCAGTTGCCATTCACATTCTCTGGCTTCGTTGTCCTCACACCTGTTTCCTTATCGTAGATAAATCCGTATGCCACAGAGTTGGTGTAAAGACTTCCGCTGGCACGGGCATTGAATAGTATTTTGCCGAATTTATTGCGGTAACTGAACCATGCATTATGGCTGACTGTGTTCTTCAGATTAGGATTGCCGAGAGTGATGTTGAGAGGGTCGCGGTCATTCCTAATGTTGAGAAGGCTGGTCATAGACGGTGCAGAAACTTTGAGGTTGTAGGATGCGTGTATCTGCATGTTTTTCCTGTCGCAGTTCCTGTCGTAGATGGCGGCGAGATATGGAAAGAGTTTGTTTCGTCTCATCAGCGTGTCTATCTGCATACCCTGCTGATAATCCATTATCTCGTGGTCGAGGCACATTCCGAGAGAGGTATAGAAAAATGTGTATGTGTTTGTCGCTCGGTCATGATTCATCATTGTGTAATTGACGCTTGGGAAGTGTCTATGTTTTGTCGCCACCGAACGCGAACTGTTGTCCCTATCTATCGCTGTCAGCACTTCCTCCATCGACGGAAGCATGCCTAACGGATGGCTGTACGGCTCTTCCCACCCTTCCACTTTGTTCAGCAGATACAGAGGATTGTTGCTGTCGTTGTTATCGTAAGAATAATCGTACTCTATCCCAAAGGTTTTGTTGTGTTCCTCGTCAAGGACAAAGGTCATTGATGGGGAGACACGCAGATTTTGGGTCTTTGTGCTATTGGGGTTGTAGCGGTTGCGGTAATCCGATGCCCGTGTCGCATCTTTCGGATAATCAAGCATATAGTGTTCGTATGTGTCTTCGCCTCTGTCGGTTATTGTTCCGTTTATACCTAAACGGAAACGAATGTAGTCATTGTATGCAGGAGAACCTCCCACGCTAACCGTTCCCGATGTTTCCAGCCAATGCCCTATGCCTTTGGTAGATGACATTGTGCGGTTTATGGCATAGCGTTTCAGCAGTTCACCTGCGTTTGGAGCGACGATGCTGTCCATCCACTCCTTACCGAGATGAGAAGCGACATCTTCTGCCAATGTTACGGCAGCAGAAGAAGTGGCGTTGTCCCATTTCAGATAGTTGAGGTTTTGGTAGGCGGTGAAAGAAAAGCCTTTCAGCAGGTTCTTCACTTTGTAAGCATCGTATCTGAAATCATGCTCCGTGTTCACCTCCCAGTCATAACTCCGCTTTGCGTAGAATGACTTGCCGAAGGTGTTGCCGTTGTCAAGGAAAGTCGCGCTGCTCGTGTGGTTGGCATTGTCTTTGTCGCTGTATGAGCCATTTACGCTGCCTTGATAATTCACTCTTTTGTCATGGCTCTTGTCTTGATTATAACTGTAATTCGCCCCTGCTTTCACGATAGAAGTCAATCCCTCCGATTGGTTCAACTGCCTCCAATCGCCCTCGCCTCCGGGGTTGCGGTAATCGTTCAGATTGTTAGCATTGGCAAACAGCGTGAGGCGTGAGTTATTCGTAAAACGCAAGCCGAACAATCTGCCGAGAAACTTGCCGTCTCGCTTTCCGTTGGCATTTTCAAAGAAAGTAGTACCGCCACCTGCTTCGGCATTGGCTATCCACCCGATGCTGTATTCCTTCTTCAGCCGCACATCCATAACAAACTCTTTCTTCGTTGTTTTCTCCAAAATCGTGCCGACTGCTGCGTCGGGTGTCCTCTCGTAGGCATTGAAACTCTTTACCATATATGAAGGCATATTATCCAAAAGCAACTCTCTGTCCTTATTGAAAAAGTCCTTTCCGTTCAACAGCATGGCATCTATCTTCTTGCCATTCACCTTGATGACACCTCCGTTTTCCACCTCCACACCGGGCAACTTCTTCAGCAGGTCGCCAAGCATAGAGCCTTCTGCCGTGGGGAAAGCATCAGCATCATACACGAGGGTGTCGCCATCCATATAGAACTTCAGTTTGGTCGCTTTCACCACCACTTCATCCAATGCAATCTCTTTCTCTTTCGGCACTTTGTGCATATAGATATTGGGCAACAGACGATACTTCTCTCGTTTGTGTATCTTCGTGGCATCTACTGAGCAATATGTCGTAACATACCCCTCGGCAGACAGCCGCATGAGATACAGCCCCTCTTTCTTGATGTGTGCAATCGCCGCAATGGACGACATCTCCAACGTATCTACAAAACTGCTGTCAGCCGCCGTCAGCAGTTCCCCTTTCAAGTTAGGCACTTTCTCGTGTGTCAAGTGGTCTTTCACATACGCACCTGCCAAAAAATCTTTTTCACTCTGTTTTTCGTCTCCCTTCTTGTTCTCCTGTGCCTGCATGAAGGAGAAAACGCTGAGGAGTATCACAAAAAGACTTGCTTTCTTTGCTATCATTTAGTTATATGATTATTAAACCTTTAACCTATACACCATTTATTACCACATCTATACACCGTTTATCGATGTTGCGATAAGCGGTTAAGAGTATTGGCTACAAATCTCCTATGCGTTCCAATAGGAAATCGGTGGCGGAGAACCAGCCATTTGTCGGAGCAATATCATCTGTAAACCTCTCGTCGGTGCTAATGCCATAGCGAATGACTGACGGCTCATAAATCTTGATGCTATCGAGGCAAATGTAACTCCACCCATATCCTTCACCGTTGTTTGCATTGCGTATCTTCCGCTTGTCACTGTCGCTCAGACGCTCAATCCGCTCTTTCACAATTGGTTTGGCATATTGCTGCGGTCGGGTAAGAGCCTCCCAAATGTTACCTCCCTTGTTGCCATAAACAGGGATTTCAACGGCTCTTAAGATAACGTAATCTTCTGTTTTAGCATAAATATATCTGTTTTCGTTGTCAGAACGCACTGCTGCAGAAAGTTGGTAGATGCCTGGCTGCACCGAGTCTGTCTTTTCTGCTGTGTAAAGGAGCGGACGATAGACGGAGTGTGCATCGAGGTAACGCACATCTTTATCACCTGTCATGTATTGTCCCGAATATGTGTAGCGGTCAACATTTACTACACCCGTGAGTGTCCAACCTCCTTTCTCGAAGAACTCCCAATCTACATCGCTATACACAATACCGTCGTGCGTGTGGGTGGCATTGTATACTTCTTCTTCCGCACGGCTTCGCTCGAGATTTCTTCCAGCAAAATCATCCATCCAATCATTAAATTTGACAACTATTCCCACGAAACTTGCTACGGACAATGCCCACAACACAAACCACATAGTACGCTGCTTATACCCCATTGGCTTTGTCTTTCCAAAGGAACTTGCTGCAGAATGAATGGAGCAATAAAGCAGTATGCCCACAACTACCATGAGCATGATGCCACCCATAGCAATTAGCGACACTGTTTTATCCAAACCAATTTCATTTTTTATCACCCAATCACCAAACACTTGGCGTGGAGCAAGGACTGCGGCAACAGTAAAACAAAGGGTAACGACGCTGGCAATGGCTAACGGAATGCTTACACAAACAGACAATACGCCTGTGACCGCTTTCCAAAACTCATGCGCTCCATTTTGGGCTGTGTTGCTTGTCACCTCTGCTCCCAAGTTTTGTGGATTCACTTCCTTACCTTTCATTTTCAGCACATCTTCTGCTGTGGAGGTGGCAGGGAACAAGATAGCCATAACAATATAAATGATGATGGGGGAGAATGTTATAAAGTCCAAGTTCCACCACCAAAAGACGGTTCTGGATATATAGCCATCTGACGCATAGTATTTGAAAGGTGGAAGCATAAACATAAAGAGAATGGTGACACCAACAAATCCCCATCGCCACATATTGACACTTCCGCCCCAATACTGTGAACATCCTGCCAGCACACCTGCCAACATTTTGTTTTGGCTGTCGCGATAGAATTTCTTTGTATTAGTGGCTCTCGGTTTTGCCTGTTGCTTTTCTTGCTGCTCTGATGTTTCGTCCTGCTCCTTTTCATCATTTTCGGAAAAGTCGTTCACGCTACCTATGCGACTCACTATTTCCTGCACATTCTCTATTGTTATAGCCTCAATGCCTTGCGACTTCAACTCGTCAAACAGTTCGGCTATGCGGTCTTCAATGTCGTTGGCAATTTCCTCGCCTCCCTCCTGCTTGCGGAAATAATTGCGAAGAGTGTCGATGTAGCGGCTGAGAAGTTCGTATGCATCTTCGTCAATCTGATAAAGCCTGCCGCAAAGGTTAATGGTGATATTCTTTTTCATAGTTGTATGTGTTTTTTCTTGTTTATGTTCTTCTTATTACTTGTCAATGTTCTTACTATTATATTGTTCTTACTATTATATAATGTGTAAAAGCATCATTCTTAATGTCTCTTTATTTATGAAGACTTATCGTTCATTTCTTCGATGAGCAATCGCCTATTTTTCAGTTTGTTCACAGTGTTTTCCAGTTCCGTCCATGCCGCATCAAGATGATTGAGCGTGTCACGCCCTTCCTCTGTCAGCACATAGTATTTCCGTGGAGGCCCTTGCTGGCTCTCCTGCCATTCGTATGACAGCAAGCCGTCATTCTTCAACCTCGTCAACAACGGATAAAGCGTACCCTCCACCACAAGCAGGTTTGCCTCTTGCAGTTTCTTGATTATGTCCGATGTGTAGTAGGCTTTCTCATTGAGCAGAAGCATGATGCAATACTCCAACATGCCCTTTCTCATCTGCGACTTTACGTTATCTACATTCATTTTACTGTTAAGTTTTTATGGTTTGTTTTCCGTAATCTTAAATGCCTATGAATAGAGTCTTCCTCTAATTCTGACGCAAAGGTATGATTATTTATAGTACTTTGCAATACATAATACTATTTTTTATCAAGTACAAGCGAAGAAAATGCATCACATCATACATTTAGCACTAAAAATGAGTAATTAGCGCCTTTATTTCATCGAAAAGGCATCAATAATCTCTCGCAACCTACTTTTTTCTCTGCCCGATTGCCGTGTGTCGGATTTTTTATGTAAGTTTGTAGAAAATTCACATACACGTTTGCAAAACCTTCATACAGATGAAAGTAGGAATCATACAACATTCATGCACAGCAGATGTTGCTCATAATGTAAACATATTGATTGAAAGCATACGCACAGCCGCACAGCAAGGGGCGGAACTGATTGTGTTGCAGGAACTGCATAACTCTTTATATTTCTGTCAAACAGAGAACACCGAACTGTTCGACCTTGCGGAAACAATCCCCGGACCTTCCACTGAGACATTCGGCAAAATAGCAAGAGAGCTTGGAGTAGTAATCGTTACCTCTCTTTTTGAAAAACGTGCGGTAGGACTCTACCACAACACAGCGGTGGTACTCGAGAAAGACGGCAGCATTGCGGGCATATACCGCAAGATGCACATCCCTGACGACCCTGCATACTACGAAAAATTCTACTTCACTCCCGGCGACCTCGGTTTCCACCCGATAGACACAAGTGTAGGCAGGCTCGGAGTGCAGGTGTGCTGGGATCAGTGGTATCCAGAAGGAGCAAGGTTGATGGCTCTGCAAGGCGCTGAACTGCTCATCTACCCCACCGCCATAGGCTTTGAGTCGAGCGACACCCCCGAAGAACAGGAGCGTCAGCGTGAAGCATGGACAACCGTACAGCGTGGCCATGCCGTAGCAAATGGTCTACCCGTCATAGCCGTGAACCGTACAGGACACGAACCTGACCCGTCGGGGCAGACACGAGGCATACAATTCTGGGGCAGCAGTTTCGTAGCGGGGCCGCAAGGCGAAATCCTCTACCGCGCACCTCAGGACGAAGAAGTCGTGAAAGTGATTGACATCGACATGCAGCGCAGCGAAAATGTGCGCCGCTGGTGGCCTTTCCTGCGCGACCGCCGCATAGATGAATTTACGGGACTGACCAAGAGGTTTATTGACTGAGCAGCGACATGGGCAAAAAAAACGTTTCCATTGGCAGGTTGCATATCTCCAATGGAAACGTTTTTATATTATATATGTGTGCGTATGTAACGATACTATTTCTTCATAATCTCTCTCAAAGCACAAGCCAACTGGTCGGGGCAACTTGTCGGTTTCAAGCCACAACGCACACCTTCGAGGCGGCTGATTACGTCCTCCGCTTTCATGCCACGAACCAGCTGAGAGATACCGCACGTGTTGCCAGCACAGCCACCTATAAACTGTACGCTATTGACTGTACCCGTGGATTCGTCAACATCTATTTCTATGGCCTTGGAGCAGGTGCCTTGCGTCTGATATACTGTTTTCATAATGCTGAACAGACAACGTTACTTCATGTTGGTGTAGACATTCTGCACATCGTCAAACTCCTCGAGGCGCTCTACCATTTTTTCGATAGTCTCGCGCTGCTCGTCGGTCACTTCCTTGAGGTCGTTTGGAACATATGTGAACTCTGCACCAGTGATTTCAAAACCGTTCTCTTCAAGGTATTTCTGTATCTGTGCAAACGACTTGGGGTCGCCATAGATGGTGATGGTCGTCTCATCTTTCTCTTCGTCGTACTCCTCATCAAACTCGTCGTTCACACCGTATTCGATGGCTTCAAGAATGAACTCATCCATGTCGAGGCCTTCTTTCTTCTTGAATGTGAACTGGCTGTAGTGGTCGAAGAGGAACGAGAGCGAGCCTGTCGTACCCATATTGCCGTTGAACTTGTTAAAGACAGAACGAACATCGGCAACGGTGCGAGTGGTGTTGTCGGTAAGGGTATCGACAAACACTGCCACTCCGTGCGGGCCGTAGCCTTCGTATGTAACGCTTTTCCAAGCAGATTTGTCCTTGCCAATGGCGTTTTTGATTGCACGGTCGATATTGTCTTTTGGCATATTCTCGTGACGGCAGGTTGCTATCACGGCACGGAGGTGTGCGTTGTTGTCAGGGTCTGGCCCGCCTTCTGCCACAGCAATGGCAATCTGTTTGCCAAGGCGTGTGAAAGTCTTTGCCATGTTGCCCCATCTTTTCATTTTTCTTGCTTTACGGAATTCAAATGCGCGTCCCATAGATTTACTATTTTACGATTTACTATTTATTTTGCAATTTTTATTATTCAACAAATTCCCAACTTTATTTTCCACGAACCACAGCTCCTGTTGCCTTGCAGATGTTCTGCTCAATCTTGTTCATTATCGCCTCTATCGCTTTGTCATTCAGCGTCTTTTCCTCGCTTTGCAACGTGAAGTTAACCGCATACGACTTCTTGCCTGCCTCAAGGTGTTTGCCTTCATACACATCGAAGAGCCTTATCTCTTTGAGCAGTTTCTTCTCCGCCTGATAAGCGGCTGCCTCTATCTGTGCAAACTGTACCCCTTTGTCGACAAGCAAGGCGAGGTCGCGGCTGACGGCAGGGAACTTAGAAAGGTCGTAATAGGTAACTGTCACTTTCTTCACCAACTTCATCAGATTTGTCCAGTTGATGTCAGCATAGAACACAGGCACTTCGATGTCGAACTTCTTGGCAACGGCCTTTGTAACGATGCCAAATTCAGCAATCTTCTTACCTCCACGCTGAGTTATTGTCGTGGCGATAGAGAACACATCGTTCTTCTCCTCGCCAAACACCAATGCTCCGAAAGGCACGCCAAGACGATTTAGAATGTTGAGTACATAGGCTTTCATTTCATACACCGTACTTTCCTCGTCGGCATGCGCCCAGTTACCGTTCACACGCTTGCCCGTCTGCCACAGTCCGAGGTGATAGTCCTCGCTATATGCCGCAAGGATTTTCTTCGACGATTCAGCATTGGCTTTCAGCACATTGCCTTCCTCGTCAACCTTCTCTTGGTTCTTTTCGGGAGAGAAATAATAGCAGTTGCCATACTCAAAGAACTTCAAGTCGGGCATACGACGATTGATGTTGTGGCTGATGCTTTCCAAACCGCCGAAAAGCAACGTCTGACGCATCACGCCGAGGTCTTGGCTGAGAGGATTCATCAACTTTACAGCGTTTTCAGCCTTGAATGTCTCGCATCCCTCATAATAAGACACCTTCGTGAGCGAATTGTTGAGTATCTCATTAAATCCACATCCCACCAACTGCTCTGCCACGATATTCTGCAACTTATTGCTCTTGTCGAGGTCGCCTTTCGTCGTGAGCGAAGAGCGCACCTGCAACGGTATTTCAATGTTATTGTAGCCGTATATACGCAGAACCTCCTCCACTACATCACACGGCTTCTTCACATCCACACGGAACGCAGGAGCCTTCACCTGCATCGCCTCTTCACTCTGCGACAAGATTGCGAAACCGAGACTTTCCAATATGCTGTGCAGCGTCTCCTTCGGCAATTCCTTACCAATCAAATCCGCCACATATTTATATTCTACATCAATGATAGCATCCTGTGGCAACGTGTCATTCTTCACATCCACAATCTCCATGCTCACCTCACCGCCAGCAAGTTCCTTCGCCATAAGCGCCGCCTGCTTGATAGCGTAAATCTGCCCGTCAGGGTCAATGCCACGCTCAAAGCGGAAACTAGCGTCCGTCTGCAATCCATGACGACGAGCGCTCTTCCTTATCCATGTAGGGTTGAAGTAAGCACTCTCGAACAGCACATTCTTAGTGCTTTCGTATGTGCCGCTACCCTTTCCGCCAAACACACCTGCTATACACATTGGCTCTTCCGCATTGCAGATAGCCAAATCCTTGTCGCTCAACTTATGCTCCTCGCCATCCAAAGTGACGAAAGGAGTGCCTTCGGGCATAGTCTTCACAACCACCTTATTTCCCTTCACCATGTCGGCATCGAAGCAGTGCAACGGCTGACCGTATGCCATCATAATATAGTTAGTTATGTCCACTATATTATTTATAGGACGCAAGCCAATCGTCGTCAACCTATCCTTCAGCCACTTCGGACTTTCTTTCACCTCGCAGTTCTTCACCGTCACCGCACAATAGCGAGGACAAGCCTCCTTTGCCTCCACCTCCACGTCAATCTTCAAGTCGTTGCTCTCCACCTTGAAATCATCCACCGACGGACGATGCAACTTTGTCTCATACCCATTCTGCTTCAGATAAGCATAGAAATCGCGAGCCACACCCCAATGCGAGCAAGCATCGCTATGATTAGGCGTGATGTCAACCTCAATCACATAGTCACTCTCAATGCCATAATATTCCGCAGCAGGAGTACCCACCACAGCATCTTCAGGCAACACGATAATTCCATCATGGCTTGTGCCAATGCCAATCTCATCCTCCGCACAAATCATGCCGTTTGACTCGATGCCACGCAGCTTGCTCTTCTTTATAGTGAAGCACTCATCACCATCATATAACTTGCACCCCAACTGCGCAACTATCACTTTCTGACCAGCCGCCACATTAGGCGCACCACATACAATCTGTTCCACCACACCATTGCCCTCATCCACCGTCGTAACGTGCATGTGGTCGCTATTCGGATGCGGTTCGCACGTCAGCACTTGGCCGACCACAAGTCCCTGCAATCCACCTTTTATCGACTGTACTTCTTCCACAGCCTCAACCTCCAGCCCAATGCTGGTCAAAGCCTTTCCCACCTCCTCTGCCGAGAGGTCGAAATCCACATATTCCTTAAGCCACTTGTATGAGATATTCATATATCTTTCCTTTTTACTTTAATACAACAACAAATGTTTCATGCACAGGCACAAAACGTCGGCAAAGATACGCATAATTCGCAACACTACAAAACGATGTGGTTGAAAATACGTTTTCACAGACAAATGTCAAACCATTTGCGGTGAATAGGCGCTATTTTCTCCGCAAAACTTAAATATAAACGTATAAAAGGCAGAACCGACATAGCCAGTTCTGCCTTTTATACGTCTTAACGGACTGCTTATGTTTATTACTCCACAAGCACTTTTTTCATTGTTCCGTCGCTCATCTTCACTACATTTATTCCTCGTTATGGTGTTGCGATACGCTTGCAATTTATGTCGTAACGCTCAGTTTCTGTGGGTTCTAATGGAGGGGTATGGAACAATTACAGTACTCTCTGTTTCTTTATGAACGAGGATTTTATGGGTTAAACAATATGGTTTACTATTTCCGTTTGCAAATTTAGAGAAAAATATCGATATTTTCACATCTGGGGAGTAAAAAAATTGCAAAATGCTTTGTCAATCAGAGGGGAAAGTCGTAACTTTGCAGTCGATTTATGCTGGATAGGCTCAAAAAAGCGACCACAGAGAGGTGTGTCCGCCTGCCAGTGCAACCCTAAAACAATTAAAAATAAAATGTACGTAATTGCAGAAATTCAGGGTCAGCAGTTCAAGGTTGAAGAGGGCAAAAAACTCTATGTGCACCACATCCCAAACGTGGAGGCTAACGCAACTGTTGAGATTGAAAAGGTGCTGTTGGTTGACAACGACGGCAGTGTGAAGGTTGGTACTCCTGTTGTGGAGGGCGCCAAGGTTGTTCTCGAAGTAATTGAGCCACTCGTGAAAGGCGACAAGGTTCTCGTGTTCCACAAGCGTCGTCGCAAGGGCTACCGCAAACTGAGAGGTCATCGTGAGCAGTTCACTCAAGTGCTGATTAAGCAGGTTGTGGCATAACACACACATTCAATCAAATTCTTTCACTAATTATTAAGACAGTTATTCAACATGGCACATAAAAAAGGTGTCGGCAGTTCAAAGAACGGCCGTGAGTCACACTCAAAACGACTCGGTGTAAAGCACTTCGGTGGTGAAGCAGTTAAGGCTGGCAACATCATTGTTCGTCAGCGTGGTACAAAACATTATCCGGGCAAGAACGTGGGTATCGGCAAGGATGACACTCTCTACGCTCTCGCTGACGGTATTGTTACTTTCAAGCGCGGACGCAAAGACCGCAGCACAGTTTCAGTGTTGCCTGTCGTAGCCGAAGCATAAGGGCTTATATAAAGAAAAAAGGAATAACGGACAAGGGCTTTCAAGGCTATTGTCCGTTTTTAAATCACTGATTTTTCCATGAATAAGAAAGAACGCTATGCACGCTTCATCGCATACTTTGAGAAGGCTATGCCTGAGGCAGAAACGGAACTGCACTACGCTACTCCGTTCCAGTTGCTTTGTGCCGTCATCCTTTCCGCACAATGCACAGACAAGCGAGTGAACCTCATCACTCCTGCCCTGTTCGCCGCATTCCCGACATCGGAAGAAATGGCTAAGGCAACGAAAGAAGACGTGTTGGAGTATGTGCGTTCTGTAAGTTACCCCAACAGCAAGGCGGAACATCTTGTGCAGATGTCGCGGATGCTGGTGGAGAAGCACGGCGGAGAAGTGCCGAGCGATTTCGATGCACTTGTCGCACTTCCCGGAGTGGGCAGAAAGACGGCAAACGTGATGCTAAGCGTGGCGTTCAACCAAACGGCAATGGCGGTGGACACTCATGTGTTCCGCCTCAGCCACCGCATCGGACTTGTGACAGACAAATGCACAACACCTTTTGCGGTGGAGAAAGAATTGGTTAAGAATATACCTGCCGACATCATTCCACGAGCGCATCACTGGCTCATCCTTCATGGCAGGTATGTGTGCAAAAGCCAGCGCCCCAACTGTACGGGATGCGGATTGACAGACTTTTGCAAGTATTACAGCAACAAGAAAACGTAAAGCATCAAAGGCACATAATACAGCACCCCTTTGAGAATGGCAAGCACCATTCCGTCATCGCCTACGAGTGGAAGGATGCCAGTAAATTCCACGCAACAAACAAGTTGGCTGGCAAGAAACAGCAGCACAAAGCAACCACCCAACGTTGAGAAAATCGCCACATGGGCTTGCACATAATCACGGAGAGCGACAAAACGTCCCGACATATAGCCATAGACATTTCCCACCAATGCAGCAAGACAAGCAAGCAGTCCATAGGCACCCTTTGACAAAGCAGAATGACTGAATGTGCCGAATGCACTGAGCAGCACATTTGGCATAAAGAGAAGCAGGAGAAAGAGAACGACGACAACAAGCAGTGCAATGCCTGTTATCTGCAAAGCACGCTTCTGTTTCATAGTCAGATGTCCGCCAAAAGCGCCGAAGATGCCCGACTCACGCAATATGCTTATAGCCATAAAACCTAACAGTATCTGCGCCAATGGCACGGAAGCGAAGTTAGCCACAATGTTAATGCACATCCAGCGTATGCCACGAGGCGTGAGCAGTCCTTCCACTCCGTCAACATATATGCTCAGCACCAACGAGGCGAACAACAAGCACACAAGAATGGCTACGACAGCAATGAAATAGCCATGCAGCACTTTCTTTATCAGACATTTACATCTATTCATCTTAACACTTTACCTTACTCATACAACAACCGCTTACCCCTATTCCTCATCGGGTTCGAGGTTATCAATATCGAGAATACGCAGTTCTATCGCTTTCGTCACTAAGCGAGTAGCGTTGACGCTTCCATGCTCTTCGCCAAACAGGCGGTTAGTGAGGTCGTTCTGACGCTTCTCTATTGACTTCACGCTGAAAGGCATTCCCTTCAAGCCAGCAATCATATCCTTTGTATATCCCAATGCCAGATGACGGAGGAAACGCTCGTCGTATTCGTCAATATCGTAGTCGAGGAAAGCCTCCTGACGCATTGTCTCATTCAGCACAGAGCGACGGAAACGCAGCAATATCTTCTCGAGTATAGGCTGATTGAACACCATTCGTTTGCCGTCAAGCACACTCTGCACATCACCCTTGGTCAGCAGTTCGCCACTCTTCAATATGATGCCGTCAGTGCCAGCATCGAGAGCATCCACCCACAGTTTCTCATTCAGCACCTCTCCCGTGAAAATCAGCACATGCACATCAGGATAGCGGCGGCGCAACTGCTTGCACACATCCACTCCCACCGTGGTAGAGCCTCCCAACCCGAGGTCAAGCAACACAAGATCGGGCTGGTTGTCACGCATCAGTTTCCACAGTTCGACCTCGTTCATTGCCGTGCCAATAACCTCTGCCTCGGGTATCTCCGAGCGGAAAATCTCCTTCGTTCCCTTCATTTCGAGGGCAACGTCTTCTACTATTATTACCTTAAAAGGATTCATATTCAAGTATTCTTATATAGAGTTTATTTATAGTCCTTTATGCGATGCCAAAGGCAAGGTAAACACAAAGCGTGAGCCATTGCCTTCTTCACTATTCTCCACATATATGCGACATCCACGTCTTGACGAATGAGCGTCATGCTCACGAATTATCTGACGGCATAACAGATATTGCAAACCGACGAGGCGGTCGTGCAGAGCATCGTATTTAACATTGTCAACATAGAACAGAAGCGGAATTTCCTCGTCACTATACCTGTATGCCGTGTCCAAAAACATAAACTTAGCAAAACCATCCGCAACCTCAAAATCCAGAAGCAAATCACCGCCTGACAGATGCTCAAAATAGAGGGAAATGATGTTGTCCAAAAGAATTTGAAGGAAAATCCTGTCGCATTGCACAGACATCACTTTCTGCCCTGCCACCTTCATTACACCGCCACTTTGTGCCTTTCTTCGCTGACGAGAGAACGACTTTTCCGCTATCTTTCCTATCTCTTCAGCAGACAGCATCGTGCGTCTGAACAGCACCTTCTCCACCTGCTTGCCCGCACACGAACTGAGTATGGAGAACACCTCTTTATAATATGACAGCAATTCGTCGATGTCGTTAATTACCTCTTCATCCATTTGTCCGCTTGTAACATTCAGTGCAGCATCCACAATCTGCTTTATCCTGTTCGGATAGTACATCGTCTCATGCTTCAAAGCAGACAGACAATTATCCATTATCTGATTGCGAACATAGATTTGCTGCTGCTCGCTCTCAATGCGCAGACATTCCTCCTGCTTCTGCTCTATCCGCTCTTCCATTTCCTCCACCCTCTGATGCGAGTAATATGCATGTATGTCAGTAAACTGCGTATATGCAGAACGCATGAAACTCTCCAAAGAATCCAACTCCGACACGTCATCCACACTCATAAAATCACCCTTATCAGAGCATGAGCCATCCGAAGAAGCACTAAACATGCCGTTAGTTAACTGCATGAACTGCCGCAAGTTAAAGATAAACAACTGATGATGACGATAGCGAAGCAGGAAATACACAACCGACATAACGAAGATGAGCATTCCCAACAATACAAGCACAGTCTTCTTATTGCGGTTTGCCACCTTTATTTCATTGCAGTATTCCTCCAAAGCAGGGTCTGTGCTGAGCAATTTATATAGCCGAGTGAACACCTCGCTATTGTAGTGGTAAAGGCTATTTCGGTTCATCGCCAAGGCTGCAATGGCAACCTCATTGCGTATTCTGATAATCAGCTCATAGTCTGTGTCCACTCCCTCTTTCCACCACTCCAATTCAGCCATGCCAGCACCCTCCAAACACATCTGTTTCTTACCGTGAGGATTGACCTCCCGATAGCGAGCGTTCAAATCCATTATTGCCAAATCAGCAAAAGTTATAGCCCTATCATATTCGCCCGTCACATTGGCTGAATAGATGCTGTCGGCATAGCGCGCAGCACGCCCCAAATGGTCTGACGCAACAGCATCGCCACACACCAGCAGCAACAGCACAGCAACCAAAGACCTCAGCACCCCCTTCGGCAGACGGAAGAAGAAACGGCTTCCCCTGCCCTTTTCGCTTTCCACCCCGAAATCACACACGCTGAACACCGCATTCGTCTTTCTGTATTTTCCAATGATGCCACGGCAGTTCATCAAACCGAAACCAAATCCCTTGTTGCGTACGATGACCTCCGCATGCTCTCCCTCAGCCCCAATCTTGCTCGAGTCATATACCTTGGAATTGTTGATTACATCCACATCTTCCGCCGACAACCCATGCCCAGTGTCGCTCACCGACACCTCCACATAGTCCTCTGTCTCGTCTGCCCACAGCGTCACTTCCCCACCCTCCGGAGTGTATTTTCGGGCGTTATCAAGCAACGTGTTCATCATAAAAAGCGTGAGTGCCTTATCAGCCTTCACCACACAGTTCGTTTCTTTCACCGTCAGTCCAATTCCCTTAGCCTCAAACGTCCTCACTCCCCTGCCGAGCGTGTCGAACAGCGGCTGCAAAGCGAAGTTTTCCACATTAAGCGCCACCATGCCCTGACGTATCTTCACCCAATGCCCCAAAATGTCGTTATACTCATTTATCTTGTCTATCAACTCCCCAAGATACACAAGTCTGCCATGCACACGCTCGGCACTTTCTCCACCTCCTGCATTAGCCTTCAACTTGCCCACTTCGTGCATTGCACGGTCGAGGAATGGCGTTATTCCGTTCACTATCGACATAGAGGTCAGTTTCTCCACATGCTGCCTCTTGTTGTCCTCCAACCGTCTGCCAGCCAAGTAGATGTCGCTCTCTATCTTGCGTTCCTCCTCCACAAAGTTAAGGTACATCTGCCCCTGCCGCCTTATCCACCCGTAGAATACCTGCAAGACGTGCAGCAACTCACCGTCCAAACCCTTCAATGCCCGATAGTCAGCCACCGTCCAGTCATTCCCCTCCAAGTGCGGAAACAGCCTCTGCACATCAGCATCAGACGCACGGTGAAGAGCCTCGTCCAAATCCTCCTCATTCTCCATAGCCTCCGACAGCGCCGACGGCAAACGGCGGCACACCTCAATCGCTCGCTCCAGCATCTTCACCTTGCTCCGATACTCACGGCTACTCCTGCGAGCATAAGCCACCAACGCCCACAGCAACAGCACAAACACCACGACCAGCACCCACAGCAGCACATTCAGCGTATGCCGTTCACGGTTCAGCGTATCTTCCTCCTGCTCCACACGCTGGTCTTGCCGTGTCACGTCAAGAATATCGAAATATATGTTATGGTTGTAATCCGATTCAGCCTTCAAGCCCATTGCACCATACACCACACTCAACTGCTCCCTGACCATAGCCATCCACTCTGGCACTGCCACAGCATCGGGGTCGGCAATCCACCGCATTTCCGTAGAAACAGAATCCTCCACATCCGTATAGGCATACAGCCTCTCCTCGCTCCCTGTCATTCGGGCGTTATGCTGATTTATCAACTCCAAAGCCTTCTCCATTTGCACCAAAGCCAACGTGTCACTCCCTGTTCGCAAACAGCAGTCGGACAACGTCAGCATCGCCACCGTCTGCACAAACGCATTGCCGTATTGTTCAGCCAGTTGCAAAGAACGCCCTGCAAGCATTTCGGCAAAATCCACCTCGCCAATCTCGCCTCTTCCTATGCCCATTAACTCTTTCAGAAACACACGCCTCGACGGCTTCATACCGCCTCCCGACAGCACTGAGCGTGCAAGCCCATTGAGCGCCAACGCCTCAAAATACACGTTTCCTGCACGTCTGCTCATCGCCACCAACCGCAACAGTTCCCTTTGCGCCTCATCGTCCGACATTCCCTCCGTTTCCACATCCACCACGTCATGCATCGACCTCAGAAACAGATACTCCGACATCTGCACCGTGTCAGCCTCAAACATCCCCTTGTTTCTCTCCAGCCACTCAATCTCCTCCGCCGCTCCGTCGTCCTGCCTCATTTTCATAAAGTAATTGGCAGACACAAAGTGATATTCCGTCTGCACCCTCTCCCACATACGCCTCTGCCGCTCGCTCATGCACCCTTCTTCCTCCACGACATCAGCCATGCACTCCACGGCATCCACACGATAGTCGTAAAACTCCTTATTCCTCGCCGTCATCAGGCACACTGACATCATATCCACATCTGCCACACAGCGCAGCAGTTCATTGTTCGACTCCCTCAACACCTGCCCATAGCACCACTGAGCCGAATCATAGTCCATTCTCATGCCATACACACATCCTCTGTTCAGCACAGCCTCATGCCGCCCGTCTCTGTATCCCACAGCAACCGCCAGACTTTCTGCCTTGTCGGCATACTTCATGGCGCACTCCAACGAGGCATACCTCACCTTGTATGACAGAGCATTGAGAGAGTCAATCCGCTCACGCTCCGCCACAACTCCGCCACCGCATGCAACCAATTGCACAAGCACTGCCACGACAGCCACAAGCACTATGATTTTTCTGCTATCCACAACATCACATTTTCATAGTTGCAAAGATAAGAAAAAATCATTCACCACACAACACGCACACATAAAAAAGCCCCAACCAACACTCAAAAATCTAAATAGCCTATCCCTCCAAATCCAAATGACCAACACCCACCAAAAGCGCCAACTCTTGACGCCAAAAGATACAAACCTCTAAGCGAGAAAAAAATTGGAGCATCGCAGTGTGCGACGCTCCAACAGGAATGATACCAAATGTATGTTTGCTTATCTGTCAACAAATACTTTCTTTCCGTCAATGATGTAGATGCCCGGAGCCGTGATGCTGGCAACCTTCACGCCTTGCAGCGTATATATGCCCTTAGGGTACTGCGGTGTGTCGGTAGCGATGTCCGTGATAGCGTCAGGTTCATCTTCCTCAATCTTGAACGGCACGGTGCATGTGAGGACGAAGTCGTCAGCCTTGTACCAGCGCCCTTCCTTCACACCGATAGTGAGCGACCCTGTTTCAGCACCCTCGGGAGCCTCTACCAAAATGCTGTCGATGACTGCTTCGGTCAGATAGAGGTGTCCGAAAGCGTGGCCGTTGACAGTGACTGTTGAGTCTCCTGCAAACATGGTGACGGTGGAGTTCTCATCTGTGCCAAGTTTGGCTGTGAGGCGATAGTAGCCCGGAGTGAGGCCTTCCACTGTCTGTGAGATGCTTACAGAACTTGAATCGGCTGCGGCTATGAGGCTCATGAATACATATTTGCCGTCCAAACCGACTGCACGGTAATTGTTGGCTTGCGTGCCGTTATATACCTTGCCGACAGATGAGTAGCCCTCTTTCGTGCCGAGCGTCCAGCCCTTGGTAGAATTTGATTCAAACGACGGATTTTCGATGTTGCCTGTGAAGTCTATAGCAGTCCTGTCTGATTTAAGAACCTTGTTAATGTATTCCTCAGTGTCGGTCTGCACTTCCCTTACGTAGTCGAGCAAGAAGGAATAATCCACGTCTTCACGGGTGGAGAACATCTTCTCCGCTTCTTTCACCTTTGCCAAAAGGGCTTTGTTGGCAGATGCGGAGGCAAGATTTTTGTACTTGTTGTAAGCCTGATACGCCGCCTCTATGTTTGCTGCCAAAGTAGCGTATGAGGGGTCGAACATGATGTCAGACTCTGCACGGAATTTCTTTGTAAGGTCTGCGGCATTCCAATATCCACGCAGCGCCTCGACGTCAGAGCCTTCTTTGACTGGCTCGAAATACTGCATGCTGTCATCGTTGAGCATCTGGCTGCCAGCAGGGGTTACGGTTGCTGTAAACGTACCCACGAAAGCAGGGTCAGCATTCTCCACCGGCGCAGCGAGAACTTTCACGTTTGTTCCGCTCAGCGTAGCATTGCCCGTGTATGAAAGCATGACAAGATATGGCTTTCCTGCTTCAAGCGTCGTCACATCGTTAGTCTTGTTGGATATGCCAAGAGTGGTGTGAGAAGTGATTTCTCGAGCGATGATGCCTTCTGGAACAGTTGCGGCGAATGGCACAGTGAGAATGCACCATTTTCCCGGCACTGCATTCACGGCTATCTCCGCTTTGGCTGCCTCGAATGCTGCGGAAGGAGCGAAATTGTATCCCGGAGTGAGCGAGAGGCTTTCGCACTTGCCAGCCTTGACGACATTCACGCCCGATGCCTCGCTGTCGTCAGCCACATAGTAGAGGGCGTTGGGATTGACTTCTTGAGATACATTCTTGACACCGACACATTGTGTCAAGTCATATTCAGTCGCTGTCTTATAGGATGACTTCTTGGCAAATGTGGCAGAGTTAAACATGGTAGCATCGAAATGCCCTTTGAGGGTAAGCCTATCATTTTCAAAACTAACCACCTCCATGTCGCTCTCCTTCATCATGAAGCGCACAACGGTGTCGGCTGCCTCGGCAAAGTTGATGACATCGTCAGACGACTGCACTGTTCTGACGAGTTTTCCGATGTAG
This sequence comes from Prevotellaceae bacterium, assembly GCA_022508665.1. GTDB lineage: Bacteria > Bacteroidota > Bacteroidia > Bacteroidales > Bacteroidaceae > Minthosoma. The sequence continues at coordinate 21,671 of JAFLUT010000002.1, forward strand.
TACTTTCCGACTTCGAATGGGCAAGAAGTAGTGCTGGTGATGTTGAACTGAGCCACGCCTGTCTCATTCTCCGCAGCCGTCAGCGAGGCAGTCTTGCTGCCTACTGTCTCCCAATCAGATGTCGTTTCGTTATATTTGTAGAAATCCATTCTCAGCGTGCCGGCATAAGAATAGTTTGCCGCATTGGCAATGGCTGCGTAGGCATTTGACTTATTGTTGTAGATGATCTGGAATTTCTCGTCATTCAATGTCTCTGTGTCAGACGATGCGTCTGTATAAAGGTTTACAAGACGCAGGTCTTTTTCAGTGTATTCTGGCTCAACGCTTGCCGTAGCCAACACATTGAGGTTGGCGTCGGTAACAAAGAAGTACCATGTCGCAGTGCTGTTAGGCTTGGCTGTGAAAGTCATTGTGCCTGTTTTATCCCTGCCTATCACAGTCTCTGTGTCGGACGACTTAGCGGAACTCAAAGAGGCTGGCTTCAAACCCGATGTATTAGCAAAGAAATAGACGTTGGAGAGCGGCAAAGTGCCATTGTTTGCAAACGTCACTGTGAACTCGTTGGTCACATCGCTATAAACCGTTTTAGGCAATTGGATTGTGGCATCAATCTTTGAGATTTTCGGAGAGATACCGTAGACGCAGCCCTGAAATGAAGCGTTAAATCCCCAGCCCTGCACGCCGTCCTCTACGGAGAAGTAGCCGTTGTATCCGCTGCCCCAACCGAAGTTGATGTGGAACAAGCCGGTGCTTGCCTGATAGCCGTCGCACACCACGGCATGACCGCCGCCATCACTGTTAGTACCGCAGTACAACACGGGGCGACCTTGGATGAGTTCGTTGTATAGCAGGTTTGCCCATGCCGTTTCAGAATAGCCGCTGTTTTTATACACGCAAGTGCCACCATTAAGCCCGAACTGTTCGGAGAACACTTGGCAACAGTCGCCTATCTGCCCCGATGTAGACCTGTCGTTTGCACCTACTCCGTATGTGAGCCATGCGCTCATGCCCACTGTTGCCACAAGCGTAGCCACCGCCTCCTTATATTCCGCTGGCTCGCTGCCGTAAGAGTCCGACATGAGGTCGAACTTGATAGGCGTACCTTTCTTTATCTGATATTCCTCTTTTACGGGAGCGTTGCCATAGCCGTATGTCGGCGTGTCATAACCTACCGTGTTGTTCGCCTCACGACGCCAGTAGTAAACAATCTGAGCCGCTGCCGTAGCCACGCATCCCGTCATGGCACGTCCAAGACTTGTATTGTTCATATATGGACATTTGTCGTTGTATGGGCTTTCTTGATGCCACAGAGAAGTAAGCAGATAAGGCACATCCACCTTCGTGTCCGTAACAGCCTTTGCCTTGACCTCCGCACTGTTGTCTCGCGGAGTATTCACTCCGTTTTTCTGGGCATACTCGATAATGTCTGCCCTGTATTGCAGCCATGAGCGGAAGTTGTCAGGCACATTGTTCTCATCGTAATCGCCCTCCTCCGTGTAGCCGAGAATGGCAGGCATACAGTCGTCACCGCTCACAATCACAAAGCCTTGGTTCTCGCCTCGGCTGATGATGTAATAAGGTGCATTCTCAGCAGCAGCCGCACTGCGTGGCTTCGCTTCAGACACAAGGCTCATCGTGTGTCCGGGAACAAGGTATTCCTGCGCAAGTTGAAGAGCCTTCGCCTTCGTGATGGGGTCGGCAGACGCGGACAAGCCCATCAGCACAAAAGCACATAAAGTAAAAAATTTCTTAATCATACGTTTGAGATTAGATTATTAGTTAGTTAGTTAAATTTCTTCCATCAAGACCACAAAGTTACGTTTTTTCCCCGACACTACAAAACATTTCAATACATTTTTTCCACACTTGCAAAAAAGTGGAGGGGTGGAACATCTCCGTTGCAGCGTTGCAGTTGTTGCAGTTAAAAAATGCAGTGCAACAAAAGTCAAAGAGAATTTTTATATTATATAATTATATAATATAAATCTATTTATAGGTATTATTATGATGTTTGAGGCGTTGCAAACAACTGCAACAACTGCAACGCTGCAACGCCACCCCCACCGCTCAACGCAAAGGGAGAGGATCCATCGAGGGGACTCTTCAACGCAAATGCGGCAGACTGCATAACGTAATTATGGTAGACCGCATAACGTAATTATGGCAGACCGTGCAACGCAATTGTACACAGCCCGCCATGCAACAAAACAGAATGTTCTATGCAATAAAATACACCGTCAATCGCCGTCAAGTTTCAGCACGGCAAGGAACGCTTTTTGAGGCACACTCACGTTGCCAATCTGCTTCATTCGCTTCTTGCCTCGCTTCTGCTTCTCAAGCAGTTTTCTCTTTCGTGTCACGTCGCCTCCGTAGCACTTGGCAAGCACATCCTTTCGCACCTGCTTCACCGTCTCGCGAGCAACGATTTTACCGCCGATGGCTGCCTGTATCGCTATGTCGAACTGCTGACGGGGCAGAAGTTCTTTAAGCCTCTCGCACATGCGGCGACCGAGCGTGACGGCATTATCGACGTGTGCCAAAGCCGAGAGGGCATCCACGGGTTCGCCATTGAGCAGGATGTCGAGTTTCACCAGTTTGCTCGGACGGAAACCTGCGGGATGATAGTCGAATGAGGCATAGCCGCGGCTCACGCTCTTCAACTTGTCGTAGAAGTCAATGACAATCTCGCCAAGCGGCATAAGGAACTCTATTTCAACACGATTACCTGCGATGAAGTCCTGCTTCACCAGTTCCGCACGCTTGCCGAGACACAAGGTCATTATGGGCCCTATGTAGTTGGCGGTGGTAATGACCGTGGCACGGATGTATGGCTCTTCCACATGGTCGATGAGCGTGGGGTCGGGCATTCCGCTCGGATTGTGAACCTCCTGCACGCCTCCGTGCTTGTCGTATACCATGTAACTAACGTTTGGCACGGTGGTAATCACGTCCATGTTGAACTCTCTGTCGAGCCTCTCCTGCACAATTTCCATGTGGAGCAATCCGAGGAAACCGCAGCGGAAACCGAAGCCGAGTGCGGCGGAACTTTCGTGCATGAAGGTGAGCGATGCGTCGTTCAGTTGCAACTTCTCAAGCGATGTGCGCAGGTTCTCATATTCGTCTGTTTCAATAGGATAGATGCCGGCAAAGACCATCGGCTTCACTTCTTGGAAACCCTGTATCGCTTCGTCCGTAGGATTGGTGAGCGATGTGATTGTGTCGCCCACTTTCACCTCCGTGGCGTTCTTTATGCCCGTGACGATATATCCCACGTCGCCTGTCTTCAACTCCTTCTTCGGCACCATGTCCATTTTCAGCGTGCCGATTTCCTCTGCCATGTACTCTTTCTTGGTGTTGATGAACCGCACTTTTTCTCCCGGACGCAACACGCCGTTGAGTATCTTGAAATATGCGATGATGCCACGGTAAGAGTTGAACACGGAATCGAAAATCAATGCTTGCAACGGTGCATTCTCATCTCCCACGGGGTGCGGCACTCGCTCCACTACGGCGTTGAGTATTTCGCCTACTCCCTCGCCTGTCTTTCCGCTGGCATATATGATGTCGTCGACGTCGCACCCGATGAGGTCGATAATCTCGTCCGCAACCTCCTCTGGCATGGCATTCGGCATGTCTATCTTGTTGATTACAGGAATAATCTCAAGGTCGTGGTCAATCGCCATGTAGAGGTTTGAAATCGTCTGCGCCTGCACGCCCTGCGTGGCATCGACAACGAGCAGCGCTCCTTCGCAAGCGGCGATGGAACGGCTCACCTCGTAGGAGAAATCGACGTGTCCCGGAGTGTCGATGAGGTTAAGCACAAACTTCTGCCCCTTATATTCCTCATTGTCACCATTGTAGGCATGCTCCATCTGTATGGCATGGCTCTTTATGGTGATGCCTCGCTCCTGCTCCAAATCCATGTCGTCGAGCATCTGCCCTTGCGTTATCTCGATAGTCTTCGTCGTCTCCAGCAGACGGTCGGCAAGGGTCGACTTTCCGTGGTCGATGTGTGCTATTATACAAAAGTTCCTGATGTTTTTCATCTGTCAGTTATTTTGATTGGCAAAGGTACAAAAAAAATGCGTCACCCCAAAAAGAGCAACGCATTTTTATAGTTGTGACAACAACTAATTACTTGAGCGAGTAAACGTAAGGGTCTTTCTCGTCGCCTGTCTCCACTGCATCGATTTTGTCCTCGCGGAGCAACCAACCAAGACCGAGGTTGAAATCCTTTTCAGCAAGTTTAGTTGTTTTCTTAATTTGCTTGAATGTCAACGCTGCATCTGATGCTGAAAGAGCATTCCAGATAAGACCTGCAATGTTTCCTGCTTTTTCCTGTAACATAATCTAAATTTTTTTACATTTAATTGTTGTTAATGTTTTCTGTTATGGCATTTAGAGGCTACTCATCATTACTTCGCCTCTCAAAAACCATTGCAAAGTTACGATTTTTAATAAAAATTATAAAACATAAACTATAAAAATCATTGAAAAAACACTAAAAAAAAGTAATTAAGCCATAAATTACGCCTTCTAAATAGCAAAAATGCAGCAAAACGTATGTAAATGATAGCAAAATAAAAAGGACTACGTTCATTCGTAGTCCTTCTTTTCAAAGTGATATTCTGCCAATTTATCTCCGGTGGCATCATCGTGGTATATGTACGTGAAACTGACACCTGCCTCCTTGTACTTGGAGAACTGCACCGAATTTCTTACCGCTCTCAGGTTCTGGTCACCCATTTCTCCCAAATGGTTCATCAGTTCGCTACGCTGTTCCGTGGTAAGTATCAGCGAGTAGTACTGTTTCAAATCACCTGCATCCCCTTTTGGCTCGAACACCATGCTGTCAAGCACCGTCACCTCGTCAAAGCGCTGAGGGCAATGAGTCACGGTGTATTCCCGTGCCTCACGCTCAAAGCGGTCTTGAAGTTTCTCTTGACATGAAGAGAAAGCGCAAAGGGTTATTGCAAATAATATATAATGTACACGTAAGCCTTTCCTCATCGCCTCCTTACACCGACAAATTCTGCAAGAATGAAATCAGCACACCTGCTGCTACGGCTGAGCCGATAACGCCTGATACGTTTGACGACATGCAGTAGTTGAGGACGTGGTTCTTGGGGTCGTACTTGGTGGAAATCTCGTTGCATACGCGAGAAGCCATTGGCACGGCTGAAAGTCCTGTGGCACCGATGAGCGGATTGATTTTCTTCTTGGAGAAGAGGTTGGTGATTTTCACCATGCAGATGCCTGATGCGATTGACAAGCCGAAGGCGAAGAAACCGCCGATGACGATGCCGATGGTTGTCCAGTTGAGGAACGCCTGCACGGTCATTGTTGCACCTACGCAAAGTCCGAGGAATACGGTTGCGGTGTTCATGATTGAGTTGGAAATGGTGTCGAACAGACGGCTTGTGTCAGAGCCGATTTCCTTCAAGAGATTGCCGAACATGAGCATGCCGATGAGGCTTACTGCTGATGGCACGAGAAGGGCAACGATTGTAGTCACCGCGATTGGGAAAATAATCTTGATGACTTTCTCGTTCTTGATTTTCTGACCAGAAGGATAGAGCCTATCCTGCTCCTTCATGTTGATTTTCAACTCTTTCTCCGAGCAGAGCATCTTCACTACCAATGGGATGATTACAGGCACGAGAGCCATGTAAGAGTATGCCGCAATGGCAATTGGCGCAAGAAGATGCGGTGCAAGTTTGATTGTGGTGAAGATTGCCGTAGGGCCGTCAGCGCCACCGATGATGCCGAGCGATGCTGCCTCCTTGATGTTGAACGCTCCCGAACCTATTGCCACGAGAAGCACGGTGAAGATACCGAGTTGTGCGGCTGCTCCGAAGATGGAGAGGCGAAGGTTGCGAAGCATAGGGCCGAAGTCGGTCAATGCACCTACGCCCATGAAGATTACTGGTGGGAGGAAACCCGTCTTGATGAGCATATAGTAGAGGAAGTTCATCAATCCGAGTTCGTGAGCAATCTCTGGAAGCGACATTTCCCAAATGTTCTCTGCAAGCACGTTGCCAGCCGCATCACGAATACATCCCGTCTCGTCTGCCTGATACACTCCCATGTCGCCGCCGGGGAAGTTGGCGATGAGTACACCGAAGGCGATAGGTATGAGGAGAAGCGGCTCGAAGTGCTTCACGATGCCGAGGTACAGAAGTACGAAGGCAAGCAAATACATTATTATATATGTACCGTTGGATGCGGCAATGTCGCTGAATGCCGTCATCTGGTACACGTTGTTCAGTATTTCTTCCATATCATTAAGCAAGTTTCATAATTGGGTCATCTTCTTCTACTGAGTCTCCCGAATTGACAAGGATTGCAGTGATTGTACCTGCCTTGTCGGCACGGATAGCGTTGAATGTCTTCATCGCCTCGATGTATCCGAGAGTGTCGCCTGCCTGCACGGCATCGCCCACCTTCTTTGGTGTCTCAGAGTTGTCTTTCACGAGGTAGAACTTGCCTTCGAGCGGAGCGATGATGTCTTCACCCTCGCCAGCAGGAGCGGCAGGTGCTGCGGCAGATGCGGCTGCTGATGCTGCAGGAACAGCGTCGCCGTATGCGATTTCAACCTTGTAGTTCACTCCGTTCACCTGAACAGTCACGCTCTTTGGACCTTCTGCGCCAGCGGCAGGTGCGTTCTTGGCAGCCTTACGCTTTGCGAGGTCAGCCTCGAAGTCAGCCTTTGCCTTGCCGCTCTTGTAGGCACGATACTGCTCTGGGTGCATTGCCAGTTCGAAGAGTTCCTCGTCGTCCTGTCCGAAGTCCCAGCCGTTCTTCTTCATTTCCTCCTTGTACTCGTCGAGGTTGTCTGGGTAGTACGATTGTGGGTCGGCAGTCTCAAACTCACGTCCCTGCTCCTTAGCCATTTCAACGAGTTCGGGTGCAACAGGACCGGGCAACTGACCGCTCTTGCCGAGAATCATATCCCAAATGTTGTCGGCAATCATGCTCCAGCGAGCCTTGCCCTTCTCCATCTGGATTACGTTCATCAGTGCGAGGTTCTTCACATACTGAGAGAATGGAGTCACGAGGCATGGATAGCCAACCTTTGGCCAAACGTATGCCACTTCGTCGAAGAGTTTCACGAGCAACTGGTCAGTAGTGAGTTCTGGCTGATTGTTCTTCACCTTCCACTTGTTGAGCGACTTGAGGTTGTCCTCAAGGTCGGTCATGAGCGAACCCATCATACCGCCCGGCAGACCCGGCTTGACGAGCAGCGAGTTGTTGAGGTGGTTGAGTTCGGGAATGTAGTATCCGAGGAAGTCGTCGCACATCTCCTGAATCTGAGTGCGCACCTCCATGTATGCCTCCATGTTGATTTCCTTCACCTTGAAGCCAGCATCCTTCAGCATCTCCTGCACGGCGATGATGTCGGCATGGCCAGTACCCCAAGAGAGAGGTGACATGCCAGTATCTACGATGTCGCATCCTGCCTCGCACACTTCGAGGATTGAAGCCATGCTGAAGCCCGGACCTGCGTGTGAGTGATACTGAATAACGATGTCTGGATTGATTTTCTTGATGCCCTCAACAATCTTGCCGAGCGTAACGGGGCGACCGATACCTGCCATGTCCTTCAAGCAGATTTCGTCAGCACCTGCGTCGATGAACTTCTTAGCGAGGTCAACGTAGTATTCCACCGTGTGGATTGGCGAGTGAGTGATGCAGAGAGAAGCCTGTGCAATCATTCCCGCCTCCTTGGCATACTGTATTGAAGGTATCACGTTGCGTGGGTCGTTCAGTCCGCAGAAGATGCGAGTGATGTCCGTACCCTGCGCCTTCTTCACCTTATAGAAAAGTTTACGCACGTCCTTTGGCACAGGACTCATGCGGAGAGCGTTCAGCGCACGGTCGAGCATGTGAGTCTGAATGCCTGCCTCATGGAATGGCTTTGTCCATTCACGCACAGCCTTGTTTGGGTTTTCTCCGTAGAGAAGGTTTACCTGCTCGAAACCACCTCCGTTAGTCTCGACACGGTCGAAACATCCCATCTTGATGATTGCAGGAGCAACTTTTACGAGTTGGTCAACGCGTGGCTGATACTTGCCAGCACTCTGCCACATGTCGCGGAAGACCAGTGAGAACTTTACTTCTTTAGCCATATCTTTTTCTCCTTAAAAAATTATTCTACAATTTAGTGATTTTCGATGCACGTCCCTTTCCGCCAGTGATTTGGCTGATTGCGGCATCAATGATAGCCTTTGTGTTTGCGTCGATGCTCTCCACGGCCTTAGCCACAGGAGCCGCCTTCTTTGCCACCGTCTCTTCTGGCGCCCACTTGTTCACCGCCCAGATGAGGAGTTTGCCGAGGTTAATCACGATGAGCAGCACGAGGAACACCGTAACCATACCGACAGCGAGGAGCTGTAATGCTCCGTAAATGTCATTTGTTATCATACTTCCAATAAAATTAAATCTTTCTACGTTAAAAAACTATGCAAAGATACGGAGAAAATCTCACATATCAAATAATATGCAGTACGTTTTTTGTAAATAGGTGGAAAAAGATGATTTTGGTAAGGAAGGGGTTTCGCTATTTGTTATCTGTTATCTGTTATTTGTTGCATTTGTTACCAACTCACAAATGCGTGCATACGCTGAAAACACTGGGCTTGCGTGTGTTTTTGGGTATCTTTCGGCAACAGATAACAGATAACAAATAGAATTTTTCGATGTGGAGGGATGCGGCGATTTTGGGGAGGAGAAAAAGACGAAAAAGGAGGGTAAAAAAATAAGTTTGTATTATATTATAATAATTAATTATTATAATATAATACAAAAATTTGTTGTCTTTTATTTTCTGCGTCAAATTGCAAAAACCTATTTGTTATCTGTTATCTGTTGCCAACCGCATACAAAATTCGCCGCAAGCCCAGTGTTTTCAGCGTATGCGCCACATTCCGCATCGGTAACAAATACATTTGTTGCCAGTTTGTTGCAGGTGATTTGCAGGGCGCGTTTTGCACGAAAGCACAGCAAACATACCTTGCTGCGACAAACAGCGGAGCGATGAAGCGATAAACGGCGTGGCGATGTTACGATGAACGGTGCAGCGGTATGGCGATGAACGGCAATTACGGCATGCGGTTCACGGCAAACAACAGAAAATCATCAAAATTGTTTGCAATATGGCTTTTAATCGTTATCTTTGCAAAAAATAACAATAAATAATTTATGGCAACAGCAGTTCTTGCAAATGGGTTATGGTATGCCATACCAAATTCTGACACAGACTTCTTCAAAAAGTTGGCAAAAAGAATGGGGTGGACACAATGTAAGACGGATGCGCTGAAACCGCAGGAGGTGGAGGCAAAACCTGCATTGTGGACAGACGAACTTGTTGGCAAATGGCAGGACACACGCTCGACGGAGCAAATTTTGCAGGACATTCACGATGCACGCACCTCTAACGACGACATTGCATTATGAACGGCTACATGCTTGACACAGACATTGTTGTGTTCTTCCTTCGCAACAAAAAAGGCATTGGAGAACGTTTGTCGGAATTAAATTCCAATGACATATATGTGTCAGAGGTAACTGTAGCAGAATTGGAATACGGAAGCAGATGCAGCGGTCGGTATGCAGAGAATAGCGAACTGGTACGCAAGTTCCTTTCAAAAGTCAATGTTGTCCCTTTTTCCGTTTCTATACGCAGATATGCTTCAGAAAGGCATCGTCTGCGCAGCCACGGCACTCCGATTTCCGATTTTGACTTGCTCATTGGATGCGCCGCAGTGGAAAAAGGCTTGGTTATGGTGACAAACAACGTGGCTCATTTTTCCAGAATAGACGGGATAAAGATTGAAAACTGGGTCGTTTAATTCATTGCGTCCACACTGTTTTTCTCTCATTTTTATTTGCCTGTTCAAGAAAAATTTTGTAACTTTGTCGGGTAATTCAATTGCTAACTAACCAAAATCAATATGGAACAAGTATTTGCTTACATTATCGGACTTGGCGCCGCAGTGATGATGCCTATCATCTTCACCATTCTGGGCGTGTGCATCGGCATCAAGTTCTCAAAGGCGCTGAAGAGCGGACTCTACGTCGGAGTCGGCTTCGTGGGACTCGGAGTCATCACGGGTCTGCTCACATCGAGCCTCGGACCTGCACTGGCTAAGGTGGTGGAGATTTACGGCTTGGAACTCAACGTGTTCGACATGGGATGGCCAGCCGCCGCATCGGTGGCATACAACACCACGGTGGGAGCGTTCATCATCCCCGTGTGCCTCGGCGTGAACCTCGTGCTGCTGTTGCTCGGATGCACTCGCACGGTCAACATCGACCTGTGGAACTACTGGCATTTCGCCTTCATCGGAGCGGTGGTATATTTCCTTATGGACTCAATCGCATGGGGCTTCTTCGCAGCCATCATCTGCTACATCGTCACGCTGGTGCTTGCCGACATGACGGCAAAGAAATTCCAGTCGTTCTATCCCGGCATGGAGGGCATATCCATACCTCAGCCGTTCTGCCAAGGGTTCACGCCCTTCGCAATCCTCATCGGCAAGGCGCTCGACCTCATCCCCGGCTTTGACAAACTGAACATCGACGCAGAGGGAATGAAGAAGAAATTCGGTCTCTTTGGCGAACCGCTCTTCCTCGGAGTAATCATCGGCATAGCCATAGGATGCTTCGCATGCGAGAGCAAGGAGGCGCTGGTGGACGGCATTCCGAGCATTCTCGGATTGGGCATCAAGATGGGTGCTGTAATGGAACTTATCCCTCGCATCACAAGCCTCTTCATCGAAGGTCTGAAACCTATCAGCGAGGCAACACGCGAACTCATTGCGAAGAAATTTGGCGAGAACAAGGAGTTCTACATCGGCATGTCTCCTGCACTCGTCATTGGGCATCCTACCACGCTGATTGTCAGCCTTCTGCTCATTCCTGTCACATTAGTGCTTGCAGTCGTTCTTCCGGGCAATCAGTTCCTGCCTCTCGCATCGTTGGCAGGTATGTTCTACGTCTTCGTGATGATTTTGCCATACACGAAAGGCAACGTGGTAAAGTCCTTCATTGTCGGCTTGGTAGTCATCGCAGCAGGTCTCTACTTCGTCACGCTGATGAGCGAAAACTTCACGTCAGCCGCACACATGGTTAGTGCCGCACATCCTGACGATGCCGCAGTGAGAGTGCCAGACGGATTTAAGGCAGGTGCGCTCGACTTCGCCTCGTCGCCAATCGCCTTCGCTATCTATGCCTGCATGAAATATATCTTCTCATGGGTAGGTGCGGCAATCCTCACAGCCATAACAGTTGTGCTTGTGGTATGGAACCGCATCGTAATCAACAAGAAAAAGTGAACGTGCATTTGTATATAAGAGGTAACAAATAACAGATAACAAATGCAACAAATAACAGATAACAAACAACTCTGACTAATCAACAACAAACAGATATGAAGAAAATCCTTTTATCCCTCTTCGCATTCTCGGCACTCGTTGCCAATGCACAAGTAAAGGTGAACTTTCAGACCGCTTGCCACCCAAGCGACGTGAAGCACTACGACACGCAGACACTCCGCGACCGCTTCGTCATGGAGACCGTCATGAAGGCAGACGAAATCAACCTCACCTACTCCACCTACGACCGCTTCATCTTCGGAGGTGCAATGCCTGTCAGCAAAGACTTGAAACTCGAAACATTCCCCGAACTTCGTGCGCCATACTTCCTCCACAACCGTGAAATAGGCATCATCAACACCGCTGGCGACGGCATCGTCATCGTCGACGGCGTTGAATACCCTCTCGGAGCAAAGGAAGCCCTCTACATCGGTCGTGGCAACCTCGGCAAAGACAAGAACGGCAAGGGCATAGAGTCAAACCAAGAGGTCATTTTCCGCTCGAAAGACCCTCAGAACCCTGCCAAGTTCTACATCAACTCTGCCACCGCACATCAGCACTACAAAACGCAGTGGATAACCCTCGACGGCCGCAAGAACGGCAAACTCCAGTCGCTGAAAGCCACCGTCCTCGGTCCCCTCGGCACACTTGCTGAATCGAACCAGCGCACAATCTACCAACTCATCGTAAACACCTCCCTCGAAGAAGGTCCCTGCCAACTCCAAATGGGTCTCACCCAACTGCAAGAAGGCAGCGTATGGAACACCATGCCTCCCCACACCCACGGCCGCCGCATCGAGGCATACTACTACTTCAACCTTCCCGAAGACCAGACAATCAGCCACGTCATGGGCGAACCGCAGGAAAGCCGTGTCGTATGGCTCCACAACGAGCAAGCCATCATGTCTCCCGAATGGTCAATCCACGCCGCCTCTGCCACCTACTACTACACCTTCATCTGGGGCATGGCTGGCGAAAACCTCGACTATAATGATAAGGACGTGATAAAGGTGAGCGACATCAAGTAAAGGGATTTTTACATTTACCCAATTATACATATCTTTTTATTAAGAAACATAAAAGCACCGCATCTTGCATAAACATGCAAATGCGGTGCTTTTCTCGTCAATATGACACTGTCGCTTAACGACCATTTTTCAATTGCTTATTCTCCTAACTGGTTATCACCAAGTGACCATCACACTAAACAAGTAAGAAAAGCAGAAGTGACAAAAAAAGAAGGCCTCCGTAAAAGCCTTCTTCTCTCTTCTGTCCAATTGCGTATCTTTATTTCTTCTTCATTGCTGCGTAGCGGCTCATGAACTTGTCCACGCGACCTGCTGTGTCCACAAGTTTTGCCTTGCCCGTGTAGAATGGGTGAGAAGTTGAAGAAATTTCAATCTTGATGAGTGGATACTCCTGTCCTTCGAACTCGATTGTTTCGTTAGACTTCGCTGTTGAGCGAGAAAGGAACACATCGCCGTTTGACATATCCTTGAATACAACAGGACGATAGTTCTCTGGGTGAATGCCTTGTTTCATTTTTCTTTTATTGTTTTATACAGTCAACAAATTATTGCTGGTGACAATAAGTTAATAATCTCTGATGCTTTCACAGAAAGCGGTGCAAAGGTACGACATTTTATCAAACAGACAAAACAAAACGCTTGATTTTTATTGCCTTTCTCAAATAATTTCATTTTTCTTATTTTTTTATTGTCATAAATGACTGCTTTTTCGTTTTTTTCATTTACCTTTGTCGGTGATTAAGGATAGCCGTGTATCGAACAATCGGAAAGCGGTGTGTCGAAACAGCGATAAGCCGTGTGTCGATGTTGCGATGAGCGGTGTTTCGTAATGCGGCAGAAAAAGACACTTTTATTTTATTATAACATTTATAAAATCTATAAAACTATGGTTAGTTACAAAGAACTGGGTCTCGTGAACACTCGCGAGATGTTCAAAAGAGCAGTGGCTGGCGGCTATGCTATCCCTGCTTTTAACTTCAACACAATGGAGCAGATGCAGGCAATCGTGCAGGCTGCTGTTGAGACAAAGTCTCCTGTCATCATGCAGGTGTCAAAGGGCGCTCGCAACTATGCCAACGGCACTATCCTCCGCAACCTCGCTAAGGGCGCTGTGGAGTATGCTAAGGAACTCGGCTGCGAAAATCCTGAAATCGTTCTCCACCTCGACCACGGAGACACTTTCGAACTCTGCAAGGACTGCATCGACAACGGTTTCTCATCAGTGATGATTGACGGCTCACACCTCCCATACGAGGAGAACGTCGCTTTGGCAAAGAAGGTTGTTGAGTATGCTCATCAGTTCGACGTAACTGTTGAGGCTGAACTTGGCGTACTCGCAGGTGTTGAAGACGAAGTTTCTGCTGCTGAGTCTACTTACACTAAGCCAGAAGAGGTTGTTGACTTCGCTACTCGCACAGGCTGCGACTCTCTCGCAATCTCTATCGGTACTTCTCACGGCGCTCACAAGTTCACTCCTGAGCAGTGTACACTCGTGAACGGCGTACTCGTTCCTCCACCACTCGCATTCGACGTGTTGGCAGAAATCGAGAAGCAACTCCCAGGCTTCCCAATCGTTCTCCACGGCTCATCTTCAGTGCCAATGGACGAGGTTAACACTATCAACAAGTACGGTGGCAAACTCGAGGCTGCTATCGGCATCCCAGAGGAGCAACTCCGCAAGGCTGCTAAGTCTGCTGTTTGCAAGATTAACATCGACTCTGACTCTCGCCTTGCAATGACTGCTGCTATCCGTCAGCACCTCGCTGAGCATCCGGGTGACTTCGACCCACGTCAGTATCTCAAGCCTGCACGTGAGAACATGAAGAAGATGTACATCCACAAGATTGTAAACGTTCTCGGTTCTGATGGCAAACTCGCTAAGTAACAATCAGATAGAGTAACACACAGACAGAGTGCAACTAATGGCTTAGGCCGTTTAGTTGCGCTCTTTTTATCTTCCGCATGTTCCGTCGCATCACGCTTTCCATACTCTTTCCCCTCTGCTCACTGTCTGCGCTCAACGCTCAGACAGCGCCGCTGGATTCTGCCTATCTGGCAGAGATAGACTCTATCATACAAGAGTATGAAGCACGCAGACGCATGGAGCAAGTGGAGCAGGTCGTCAAGCAGCATGAGCAACTGCGACTGAAAAAAGAAATGTCATTCACTCCGCAAGGAGCATTGCCTTTGGCTCGAGGGTTGATACTCACATGGAGCGACCGCAAATTCGTCAATCATTCAGCCATATTCGAAAAGAAATCCGACCTCTACACATGGGCGGATTATGGCATTGGCAGCATGCCCTTAGCAGCCAACTGGATAATGAAAGCGGCAGGAGTGAAAAGCCGCTCAAAACTTGAACGCATGCTTACAGCCAACGTCATGGCATTCGGCATATCGGTAGGCATGACCGAAGGATTGAAACACGCCGTCAAGGAGACCCGTCCCGACAACACCGACACACGCTCATTCCCGTCAGGACACACCAGTTTCGCCTTCGTCTCCGCCAGCATTCTCAGCCGCGAATACGGCTATCTCTCACCGTGGATAACAGTAGGCGGATACATAGCCGCCACAGGCACGCAATTCATGCGCATGCGCCACAACCGCCACTGGATGAACGACCTCTACATGGGTGCAGGCATCGGCATGGTAAGCACCAATCTCGCATATTTCCTTACCGACCGCATTTGGGGCGAAAAGGCAATCAACACTCCCGAAGTGCGGCGCAAAGACGTCATGCGACTGATGCGTTTTAACGCCCAGCCAACCGGCATATCCTTCGTTTCTGGCACAGAAATCGGCAACCGCAACATTCATTTCGACAACGCCACCGTCAAGGCAGGTGCAGCCATATCCGCAGGCTTCGACCTCTCTTTCTACACCTCCTCCTACTTCGCTGTCGAACTTATGACTCGCATAGCGAATACGCAGATGAAAGTGTACGGCACCGACCACACCTTCTCGGGCGACCAACTCAGCATCTACCACTTTGACCTCTCCGCCAAACTCTCTACGCCCGTTGACCTAAGCCAACGCCTCGGCGCACGCATTTTTGCCGGCACCCGCACACTGAGCGGAGCCAACTTCACCGACGGAGTGACCACCTACTCAATCCCCAACGAAACAAAATTTGAACTCGGACTTGGCATCAACTACTATTGCCTCGACACCGACAACTACGCATGGGGTCTCACATGCGACTACTTCCACACTTTTTCCCACTGCATGCCCAATCGATACAGCATCAGTTCCGTGTGGAAAATCATATTCTAAGGCTGTCCATGCCCCTTCCTTTCCAACAACCACACCAATGGCCCACCACCGCCTGTTGCCCTATTCAGCCGCACGCATCCTTAAAATATAACTTATATTTTATAAAATCAAACTTAAATTTATATAAATATAACCTATATTTTATAAAACATAAGTTATGTTTTAATAAAAAATACGGCTGAGCATCGCCCAGCCGTATAATTAGACATTATTCCTTTCATTCATTCCCTACCCTTTCTGCCACAATAGAGCAGATGTTGACGACAGTCTTCATCGCCTTTTCAAGACTCTGCACGGGGCAGAACTCGTGAGGTCCATGGAAATTGATGCCGCCAGCGAAGATGTTAGGGCATGGCAAACCTTTGAACGAAAGTTGCGCCCCGTCTGTACCGCCTCTTATCGCCTTGACCTTCGGCGTCATCCCTGCTCGGGAAATCGCCTCCTTGGCAATGTCTATTATGTGCATCATTGGCTCGACCTTCTCCCTCATGTTGTAGTATTGGTCGTTTAGTTCAAGGACAGCGACATCCGTTCCCCACTGCTTTTCGTCAACCGCCGCATCAGAGGCAAGACACAGGCTCTTTTGCTTGGCGCCTTCCCCACCATACTTCTCATTTATAGCCTCAACAACATGCACCATTTTCAGTTTCCTGCTCTCGAAAGAAGTACGGTCGTGGTCACGAATGATAAAAGAGAGTTGTGCCTTTTCACAGTTTCCGCAGATGTTGGTCAAATGGAAAAATCCTTCATACCCTTCAGTCGTTTCGGGAGTTTCGTCAGCAGGGAGCATGCCAACAATTTCCGTTGCGATGCGAGCAGCATTGACCATTTTTCCTTTGGCATATCCGGGATGTACAGAGCAGCCGTTTACTGTGATTTTGGCTGATGCAGCATTGAAATTCTCAAACTCTATCTCGCCCACTTCACTGCCGTCCATCGTATATGCAAAGTCGCAGCCAAACTTCTCAACATCAAAGTGATGCGCCCCCTGCCCTATCTCCTCGTCGGGATTGAAAGCAATGCGTATCTTGCCATGCTTAATCTCCGGATGTTGCTGCAAATACACCATCGCCTCGACAATTTCAGCAATGCCTGCTTTGTCGTCTGCGCCAAGCAGGGTTGTGCCGTCGGTAACGATGAGGTCTTCGCCTATGTGGGCGAGCAGTTCGGGAAATTTTGCCGGCGATGTGATGATTGGGGAAGCACTCGCCGTTTCATGTCCTTGGGTAGCGTCAGATTGGCTTTCAGACAGTATGATGTCTCCGCCGTCATAATTGCTCACAATCCGTGGCTTCACACCCTTGCCCGATGCGTCGGGACTTGTGTCCATGTGAGCAATAAAGCCAATGGTGGGTACTTGCTTGTCGGTGTTGGCTGGGAGGGTGGCATACAGATAGCCCAGTTCGTCGAGTTCCACCTCCTGCAATCCTTCGGCTACAAGTTCGTCTTTCAGATATTTTGCGAACACCATTTGCTTGTCAGTGGACGGCGTTGTTCCTGTCTCCTCCGACGACTGCGTGTCGAAAGCGACATATCTTAAAAATCTTTCTACAATATCCATAATAAGCGCTTTTATATTCTCATTTTCAGTTTCCGGCTGCGAATTTAGGCAAAAATATCTTCTTTACTACATTTTATCCACAGATTATTCGTATCTTTGTACGATTTTGCAAAAATATATTGTAATAAAAGCGAAAAAACTTCGTTCTGTTATACATATATAATAATATGTAAACGAACCAAGATTACCTTGAAAACAAAATAGAACAACAACATGAAATTGTCTTTTATAAATAGATTGCTTCTCATATCTGGTTTTGTGCTATTGTGCCAAAACGCTTTTGCGCAGTCGATGAGCGATGAGCAGGTGATTGAATTTGTCCAGCAGGAGCAGAGCAAAGGTTCTGACCAGCAGCAGATTGTGACTAAGTTGCTGCAAAAGGGAGTGACAGCCGAGCAGTTGCGACGCATTAGAAAGAAATATGACGCTGAACAAAGCAATTTGGGCGCTTCAGACTTGACCGGGCAGTCGGGGCAGAAGTCGCAATCTCGCATGCGAGAGGGCAACAAGCAGATTGAGGGCGAGAAAAATCAGAAACAAAATCAATATATGGTGCGGTCGCAGTATCGCCAGCAAAACCGAGGCACAACGGATGAACGCACACAGGAACTGAACAACGAGATTGGGTTCATGGACATTGACTCGCTCATCTATTATCAGAAATACTTTGAGGAAGATGACGGCAAGCAGGTGTTTGGTCGCAATATATTTAACAATCAAATGCTTACGTTCCAACCCAACATGAATATGGCAACGCCGACGAACTACCATTTGGGTGCTGGCGATGAAGTGATTATTGATGTATGGGGGGCTTCGCAAGAAACGTTCAGCGGTCTTATTTCGCCTGACGGAGTGCTGACAATAGAGGGAATAGGTCCTTGTAAAATCGGAGGAATGACCGTGGCGGAGGCTACTTCTTATCTGCGTTCCCGATTGGGGCAGTTTTACTCCGATTCGCAGATACAGATAGCCGTAGGAGAAACTCGCAGCATTCAAGTGCAGGTGCTTGGCGAGGTGAACGTGCCGGGTACATATACTCTCAGTTCTCTTTCTTCTGCTTTCAATGCACTGTATTCGGCTGGAGGTATAAGCGACATCGGTACGCTGCGTGACATCAAGGTTTATCGCCAAGGCAGACAGATAGCAACGATTGACGTATACGACTATATCATCAATGGCAATTCTCAGGGCGATGTGAGGCTGAACGACAACGATGTCATCGTAGTTGGCCCATACGAGGCATTGGTGGACGTGCGCGGAAAGGTGAAACGCCCGATGTTCTATGAAATGAAGACGACGGAGAGCATGGCAACACTGCTCAAATACACTGGTGGTTTCACTGGTGATGCGTATAAGAAAAATGTGCGTGTCATTCGCAAAAACGGAGAGGAGTACTCCATACACACCGTTGGAGAGTTCGACTGGAACAGTTTCACTGTGGCTGACGGCGACTCGGTGTTTGTCGACAGTGTGGTCGCTCGCTATTCAAATATGGTTGAAGTGCGAGGTGCTGTGTTTCATCCCGGCATGTATCAAATGGACGGCAACATAAACAGCGTGAGAGAATTGGTCAATGCGGCGGCAGGACTTCGTGAGGACGCTTTCACGGCTCGTGCTGTGATGCACCGACAGAAGGCAGACCTCTCTCTCGAGGTATTGGCGGTCGATATTCAAGGCATAATGGACGGCAATATTGCAGATATTCCTCTGCGCAAAAATGATGTGCTGTTCATTCCGAACAAACTGGATTTGATAGGTGAACAGACATATAGCATTACGGGAGAGGTGAACTATCCCGGCGTCTATGTATATGCTGACAACACTGCACTTGAAGACCTCGTGTTGCAAGCAGGAGGTTTGACCGACGGAGCATCGATAATGAAAGTGGATGTATTCCGCCGCATTAACGACCCTCTGGCAACTGCAGACAAGGAAGAACTTACGGAGACATTCTCTTTCTCGCTGAAAGACGGCTTTGTCATTGACGGAGAACCGGGGTTTGTGCTGAAGCCATACGACCAAGTGGCTGTGAGAAAGAACCCAACGTATTCTAAACAGCAGAATGTAAAGGTTACTGGTGCGGTGAACTTTGAGGGAGAATATGCAATGTCTAACAAGACCTATAAACTGAGCGACCTTGTTAAAGACGCAGGTGGACTCAGCACATTCGGCTATGCGAAAGGCGCAAGGCTTGAACGCGAAATGACAGACGAGGAGCGTGAGCAGAGGGAGATTTCGCTGAGAGAGTCGCAAATTTCATTGTATGAGGAAACGTTGCAGTCAGAGACAAAGAATTTTGACTTCAATCGTGCCGATTCTTTGTTCACAATGAAGATAGACATGGGCAAAACCTTCCCTGTGGCGATAGACCTTGAGAAGGCGCTGAAAAAGCCCGGATGCGAGGAAGACATCGTGCTGCGTGAAGGTGATAATCTTATCATACCTCAATACTCTTCTATCGTGAAAATTACAGGCGAGGTCATGTATCCAATATCCATGAACTACAAGAGGGGAGAAAAACTCAGTTACTATATCAAACGTGCTGGTGGATATGATGACAACGCAAGAAAAAAACGTGTGTATGCTGTGTATTCCAATGGTGCGGTAAAACTTGTTAAACATTTAAGCAAGAAGGCTATTGAACCGGGCTGTACTATTGTTGTTCCTCCGAAGAAGAAGAATAGGATGACGACTTCTGAATATGCTGCCTTAGGAACTTCTGCGGCTTCTATTGCTACTATGATGGTGACAATAGCAAATCTTCTGAAATAGTGTGTTCCCCATTAAAACAGCAAATCTTATGAAACCCCAATATGATTTTCTGATTGTAGGCACAGGTTTGTTTGGCGCAGTCTCCGCTTATCTTCTGAAGAAGAAGGGCTACTCTATCTGCATGATAGACAAACGTGAACATATAGGAGGAAACGTATATACAGAGAATGTGCGTGGCATCAATGTCCATAAGTACGGAGCGCACATCTTCCATACAAGCAATAAAAAGGTATGGGATTTTGTAAATAGTTTTGCGGAGTTCAACCGCTATACAAACTCGCCTGTGGCGAACTATAAAGGGAAACTGTACAACCTTCCTTTCAACATGAACACATTCTATCAGATGTGGGGTGTGAAGACTCCCGAAGAGGCGAGAAAGAAGATAGATGAACAAAAGAAGGAATACCATATAGACAACCCGAGAAACCTTGAAGAGCAGGCAATTAGCCTCATCGGCAAGGACATATACGAAGCCCTTATCAAAGGCTACACCCAGAAGCAATGGGGGCGGAAATGCACAGAACTTCCAGCGTTCATCATCAAACGACTGCCTGTACGGTTTACTTTCGACAACAACTATTTCAACGACAAATATCAAGGAATACCCGAAGGCGGCTATACAGCGTTGATAGAGAAGATGATAGAAGGCTGTGAAGTGCGGCTGGGAGTAGATTATTTCGACCAAAAGGAAGAACTCGACGCTATGGCAGAACGAGTTATCTACACGGGAGAGATAGACCGATATTTCAATTATCAATACGGACACCTGCAATATCGCACAGTCTCTTTTGATACAGAACTGATGGAAGGTGTCGAAAACTATCAAGGCAATGCGGTGGTCAACTACACCGATGCCGAAACACCTTATACACGTATCATCGAACATAAGCATTTTGAATACGGCACACAGCCAGACACCGTCATTTCCCGAGAATACAGCAAGGAATGGCAGCCGGGCGATGAGCCGTATTATCCAGTAAATGACGAAAAGAACTCCGTACTATACGCACAATACAAAGCCCTTGCCGATGCCCAAGATAAGGTCATCTTTGGCGGTCGTTTGGCAGAGTATAAGTATTATGACATGCACAAAGTGATAGAGAGGGCGTTTGAGATGATAGGCGAACTATAAAAGATATAATGTATTTATGGAAGAGAAAGAGAACGACAATAGCAAGCCAATCCTGCAGAAGGATTCTTTATTCGCATTGGCGAGGAAACTGTATCAGCACCGCAAGTTACTGTTGAGAAGTGCAATCATCGGAACAGTTGTCGGCATCTTGTTTGCCATAGGCGTACAAAAGGAATGGACGGCACAAGTAGTGCTTGTGCCTGAAACGGAAGAATCAGGACTTGGTGGCAAACTGGGCGGTTTAGCGTCTCTTGCAGGCATCAACATGGCAGCAGGTTCTTCTGATGCGCTATACCCTGAGTTATATCCGCAGATGATAGAGGCAACGCCTTTCATTGTGGGGCTGTTTGATGTAAAGGTAACAACTTTGAATGGCGAAATCGAGACAACATTCTATGATTATATTAAAAATCATCAGAAAAGGACATGGACAGCAAGTGTGGCGTATTGGATGCGTCAGGGCATAAAGGCTATCACATCTACGTTTATCAAAAGCGAGTTCAAACAGTCATCAGATGAAATCGACCCTTTCTATCTCTCAATAGAGCAAGACATGCTTGTTGAGTCTGTACGCAAAGGCATTGTAGATGCATTTGTCAACAAAAGCGACATGCTTATTACATTAAGCGTAACGACTCAAGACCCTCTTGTGTCAGCAACACTGGTCGACAGCGTCCGTGTTCGTCTGCAGCAGGAGATTATAAACTACCGCACCCAAAAGGCAAGGCACGACATGGAGTATTACGCTCATCTTGTTGACGAGTCGAGAGCGGAATACAAACGTTTGGAACAAAACTATGCCGATTATGCGGACACACACCAAAACCCGTTCTTGACCTCTGTAATAGCAGAAAGGGATGATTTGGAAAACCAGATGCAGATAGCGTATGAGGTTTATTCTCAAATGGTTCAGCAGTATGAACTCTCTAAGGCGAAGGTGCAGGAGGCAACTCCTTCATTCACAATTCTCCAGCCGTCGAGCGTTCCTATAAAACCGTCAAGCATCCCAAAAATCGTTGTGATGTTGCTATGGATTTTCGTATTCGTTTCTCTTACAGCATTATGGATTTTGTTGCGAGACACTTTGCGTGACTGGAAGATTAAAATAACTTCTCCTGAAGTTGTTACAGCAACAACAGATGATGTTGAAACGACTTAATGATAGCGAAGCATAATGCTGATCTATGTAGCGATATTCCTATTTCTGCTTATCCCTGTCATTCGGTTTGACTTAATGAAGATAGAGGGGAATAAAAGCCTGTGGTTTTATTCTTCTCTCATCATTCTCATTTTGCTTGCAGGATTGCGGTATAGGGTTGGTAGTGATACGTTAATATATATGCGCCAGTTTAATAGTAATCCTTCGATGAGGGAACTGTCGACATTCAACTTCAGGACCGCTGAATATAATCCTTTGTGGTATATCTTTAATTCTCCATTTGTGACAATGAAGAGTTTTACTATGTTCCAAATAGCACATGCCACTGTGGTAAATTCTATTTTCTTCTGGTTTTTTAGGAAGTATGTTCCTACGGCTTATTTTACCGCTATTTTTGTCTATTATTTTGGATATTTCTTTTATTTCAACATGGATGTTTTACGCGAATCACTGTGCGTAGGCATTCTTTTGTTGGCATATCCATATTTAGAGAAAAAGAAGTTCATCCAGTATTATTTATTGTGCATTGTAGCATTGTTCATGCACATGTCAGCAATCGTTATGTTTGTCATTCCTTTCACATTGATATTCAAGCGAGACAATATATATATATTCGTTTGTGTTTTTTGTTCATTGATATGTTTGTTGTTAATCTTTGATATTGTTTCCTTCATACTTAGTATTGCTTTTGAAGGAATTATTGCTGAAAAAATTAATTCATATTTGCATCGTGATGCCCCAAATTTATTTGGAATTGCTCTACAGTTTCTTACTATGCTTCCAGTTTTGCTTGTAACCTTTGTCCGCAATCGTAATCATTATAACAATGATAAAACTATAGGAGCGATATTGCTTATGCTGATTGCCATTCAAACAGTAGGTATGTCTATTGCTGCTTTTGTACGTTTCAACAACTATCTGGCTCCGTTTTGTATAGTATTTATTATCAACACATTTTATTTACATTATTGGGATATGAGACGTCACTTCAAGCTTCTAATGATTGTATATTGTGCATTGTTTGTTTATGCGTTCTCTTTGTCTCGTTTTTATTTCAAGAGTAGAAGCGAAGACTATCCTGGTGGAAGGCATTATCATACATATATACCTTATCATTCGATTTTTGACCCAGTCGAGGATGAGAGACGCGAAACTCTAATAAAAAATATGCGCTCAAATGATATGTTGATAAAATTCTAAATATTTTTCATAAGACGTTGTTATAAAACTTGATATCTATAAGATGCCATTAGATAAGTATATAATAGTAGCAAAAAATTTCGGATACTTGTCTGTGCTAAATGCACTCAATATGGTGCTGCCTCTCATTAGTATTCCTTATTTGACAAACACTATAGGAACTTCATATTATGGTGTCTATATCTATGTACTTGTCCTCGTGCAGAGCATCAACGTCATCACCCAATACGGTTTTCAGTTCTCCGCTACAAAAAAGATTTCTCAGAACCGCAATGACAAGGCTTTCGTAGAAAGGATTTCCTCAACCGTGCTGGTAGCAAGGTTTTTCATAGCGACAATATGCATAGCCTTGATTTTAGGGATGTCCCGTTGGCTGCTCGACACCGACGACCGGCTTTTGATGTTTATTACTGCGCTCGGCATGGTGTATGGCGATGTATTTATCCCTACATGGTTGTTTCAAGGCATGGAGCGTATGAAGTTTGTGACAATCGTGAATGCAGTATCAAAGATATTGTTCACATTGTTAATCTTCATCGTAATATCGTCTCCCAACGACTACCGATACATCTTGCTGCTCAATTCTGTGGGCTTTATCGTTGCCGCAGTGCTAAGCATGACACTTGTCAAGGTGCAATTTGGACTATCTTTGCGAATGCCTCGCCTCAATGATGTGTGGCATGAACTGCGAGAGAGTTTCACCTTATTCCTTTCTATGATAGGCATAGACCTCTACCGCAACGTCAACGTCATCGTGCTGAAATTCTTCGTGAGCGATGCGGCTGTCGGCATATATGCCATTGCAGAGAAAGTGATAAAGGCCACCCAATCGTTCATCACTCCAATCTCACAGGCACTGTTCCCACATGTCAGCCTTAAAATCAAGTCAGAAGGTATCGGTTCAAGCATGCACCTCCTCTATCGTGCATCGTTTCTGCTCGTCTGCTTCACCATAGCAGCCTCCGTAGGCATATATCTGTGTGGAGACTTCCTCGTATCACTCACTGGCAAAGACTTCGGCGAGATAAAGCCACTGATGAGCATGATGTATCCCGTGTTAGTTTTTGGATGCCTAAACTATCTGCTCGGCATTGTCGGCTTAGTCAATTTAGGTCAACAGAAGTTTTTCTTTTATGCCGTATTCCTTTCCGGCACAGTCTCATTGCTGCTGCTCCTACTGTTTGCTCGCTATTGGGGAGTGCAGATAGCAGCAATTACAATATCTATGTCAGAAATCCTTCTGTTTATCGCATGCGCATGCCGACTGGGGTATTTACATAAGAAAGAATCACAGAGTAAAAAGTGATTATGGCATTGTACAAGGTGATATTATTATGACAATGCATTATACAAGGTTTTTACATGTAAGATGATAGTGATCCATCATTTGCTTAATTTGTTTGTCATTCATAGAAAGTATACCTCTATTTTGATGTTGCAGGCTAGAATTTCTATGGCTCAACTGGTAAAAGGTGTCTAAAGGAATCATTGTGAACTCTTTGAAAGGGAGAACTGTGATAGGTATATGCTGGAGAATAATCATAAAGTAAAACCACACATCGTCAGCAGTAGGACATAGTTTCATGAAAAGTTCTTCCTTCAAGACATCGTGATACAATAATCGTTTTTGAAACATACAACCGCCTCCTGTCGTAGGGAAAAGAGGATAACTCGTCTTATTATACACAAGTTTTTCCCATTTATCGTATGGCATTATAGTACCATTAGAAAAGACTGGACGATGTGCGCGATGGGTATAGACTCTATTAGGGTCTTTTTCATACGCCTCTACCAAGCGCTTTATGAAATCTCGTGAATAATAGAAATCATCATCTGTAGTTATGATTATGTCATCTGGAAACTCCGCAAGTGCGAAGATGTGTTTTTTATAGGACTTTATATCTTTGCAGAACCGTATGGTTAGACCTTGCCTTTGAAGAATTTTCAGTTTTTTAGGGATATTGTCACTATTCCAATTTATATCATCAAGCCATAAAATTACAGCATCAGGTTTATAGTTTTGCCGAAGAAGTGAACGGAGAGTATAGGGCAGAATGTCCTGAACCCTTCTTCCGTAACTAGTAAGTGAAACAATTACTTTGTTATTCCTTTTCTCTATAGTATTGACTCCATATTCATAATTTTTCTCAAAGAAAAAATTTAGATAAACCTTCACCCAACACCCCAAAATAGAAAGTATAGTGATACGTATTTTGTTGTATAGTTTCTTCATTATTTATTTATAGCATTAATAAAATCTTGACGGGTTACTATATTCTTTTTATTTGCATCACGTATAACACGAAATATGACTTTTATGCCATTAAATCCTAATCCGTTCTTTGCTAAAACCAATGTTGCATACAAAGCACAAGGAATCATCCATGCAATATAAACAACAAAGGAATAATTTTTTCTAATATCTATAAATCTGTTGAGATAATGAATATAGTATCTCCCTTGACTACTATTTTTTGTGGAGCTACTGACTTTATGATAAATTTTAGAAGAAAGCACACATGCCATTTTCCGTTTTCTCTTGTTCATTTGTAGACAAAAGTTGAAATCTTCTTCTCCAAAGAAAAAATCTTCTGTAAAAATACCTCCATCTTTACGAAGTATATTGGGTTTGAAAAATAAAGCACATCCCGTCAAGAATGTTACCATTATATGCCCAACCTCTTTAATGGCATGTACATGTTGCTTTGCATAAAAGTATTTGCGAAATCCAAAGAACTGCCTGCCACCAGCATTCCATACAATGTTATGGTCATAATGGTAGCAAATAAGAGGAGTAAGTGCCTGAATGTTAGGATGTTCTTTAGAGAACTCCAATAGTGATTGCAGAAAAGACGGCTCAACTATTGTATCATTGTTCAGAAGAAGGTAGTTCTCTGGAGATGCTGACAAAACCAGTCTTATCGCTTCATTGTTCCCCTTAGCAAATCCTAAATTCTCTCGCTGTGTGTATATTATTATCTCGTGATTTGCAGGATTTCTATCGAGTTTTACACCATTGGGTATTATACGATATATAATACCTGTATCTTGCATATATTGTTCTATTTTTATGACAGAGTTATCAGACGAACCATTATCAACAATCACGCAGAAAAAATCTTCCGGCACATTTCTTAATGATTGCAAACACTCTATTGTGTCTTCAGCACCATTCCAGTTCAGTATAATTATTGCCGTCATACAGATGTCCTTTTGTGATTATTCAGCCAAGTCTGAAATTTCTTCTTGAAATAGGTAGGGAAGAAGAACACAGACAAGTACATATATGCCATAAAGTTAGAGTATCCAAACGCCTCTTTATATACTTTGGCATTGTATTTTATCAGATTGATTTTATTAGACGATATGCTGCCCGGCACTTTGCGATAAATAGCAAGCGGCTCCTGCACAGCGTATGCCTTGCCGCACTTTTTGAGAATAGAGAGGAACAGCACCCAGTCTTGCCGTTTACGTATAGTCGGCATATAGAACTTTCCATGTTTTGCAGTATCATAAATGGCAGTGAGACAACCAATTTTGTTGTCTCTCTTCTCCTGTGACAAAGTCAATGTTTTAGGCGCAATAACCTTTCCGATGACGTCTCCCTTATAATTGCAAGTGTAGTAAGAACTAAAACAGAGGCAGCAATCCTTCTCCTTCATAAAAGCCAATTGCTTCTCCAACTTCTCAGGCAGCCACCGGTCATCGCTATCGCAAAAAGCAATGTATCGTCCTGTGGCATGGCTGATAGAGTTATTGCGAGCCACCCCAGCCCCTTTGTTAGCATCCAAAAAGAACACCTTCACCCTTTCGTCCTTCTGGGCGTATGCCTTCAATATGCTTATGGTTTCATCATCTGATGAATGGTCGTCAGAAATGAGCAGTTCAAGGTCTTGATAAGTCTGCGAAAGCACGCTATCAATGCTCTCACAAATCATCCTGCCAGTATTGTACGACGGCATAATTACCGAAACTCTCTCATTCATAGCCATACATGCTGTCGCCTATTCAGAAACAAAAATCACATCATCTTGCGGAGGATTGACAAACTCAAACTGCAACGTCCTCGCCAGCCCATCTGCAAGCGTGTATGGCGCTTCGAAACCACTTGCAAGCATCTTCGACGAGTCAAATTCCGTCGTAGCGCAAAACTTCTTCACCCTCACAGAACTAATAGTCAGTTTCTTGCGAGTGATGAACGCCGCCAAGTCAAAGCAGTAACCGCCGAGCATCCCCAGCCAATACGGGAAATGCATGTTCGGAATATGCTTGCCAAGCACCTTCTCCACAAGCGCCACCAACTCATTAGTTGTAAAGTCAGGCTTGTCAATATAGTTGTACACATTACACCCCTCATCCTTGCTGTCTATCAAGAACTTAACGAATGCCACAACATTGCCCACATACGCCATTGACTTCTTGTTATTTCCGTTGCCAACCATTAGAAATCTTCCGCCAGCAATCTGTTTAAGCAAGTTATACACATTACCACGGTTACGCTCGCCAAAGATGACTGTTGGACGCACAATGTTCACATTCCAGTCCTGATGCGTGCGGTGCCATTCCTGCAACACCTGCTCAGCCTGCCACTTAGACTTTCCGTAATGATTGAAAGGGTCTTTCTCATGCTCCTCATTCGGATTGTTCTTGTTCAGTCCATACACAGCAACCGACGAAAAGAAGACGATGCGTTTCACCCCATTCTTTTCCATTGCCCTAAGGGTATTCTCCATTCCCTTCACATTCGTGTCATAATACAGCGACACAGGACTCACGTCATCCCTATGCTGCGCAGCCAGCAGCACGACAAGGTCGGTATTTGCCAGTTCCTTATCCATCTGCTCTTGGTTGCGTACATCCCCTATGATTGTATATTGATTGAAAAAGTGGCTGGGCAGCAAATCAATGTTTTTCAACTCATATTGCTCAGACCCGTCAAGAAGATTCATAAGCCGTGTACCTACAAATCCACTGGCACCAATCAATGTTATTCTCATTTCTTGTTTCTTAATTGATAAAACGATACAAAGTTACAACTTTTTTTTCAGTTTGTAACAAGATAATGATTCTAAATGTTCATTTGCAAAGACACAAGCACAGATTATCACATCACTTTTTCAGCCATCCGATGCACCCGGCGATAAGGCTGTACAGCAACACATCTATAATAAAGATATACGTTATCGTTATTCCCACTGTACACAATCCCCAGTTTATGAGACAGAAACAGGAAAACAAGCAAATGATGATAGCAAGCGTACTGTGCATGCCAAACCCCATGTCCATAATCATGTGATGAATATGCGTCTTGTCAGCATCAAATATATTTCTGCCCTGAATTTTCCTTTGCAGCGCCACTCTTATCACATCTATGCAAGGGATAAACACAAGCGTAAACGAAATGAGGAAAGCCTCCTCCGGGTATGGAACCCCCACTGCTTCATGCGGCATCTGATATTTTATGGTGAGATATGATATGACATAGCCGAGGAACAGACTGCCCGAATCTCCCATGAAGATTTTGTATTTCCCCACCGCCCCGAAGAAATTGTAAATGAAAAATGCCGTGAGCGCACCTGTGAGGCTAATGCTGATAAGGCAGAACAGAATAGAATTCAGATTATAGTAGAAATACACCAGCGCTCCAAGAATGATGATAG
Organism: Prevotellaceae bacterium; assembly: GCA_022508665.1. GTDB lineage: Bacteria > Bacteroidota > Bacteroidia > Bacteroidales > Bacteroidaceae > Minthosoma. The sequence goes on from JAFLUT010000002.1 coordinate 50,834, forward strand.
AAAAGCCCGAAGCCAATCCGTCAATGCCGTCGATGAGGTTCATAGCATTGACTATCAGCAGAATAACAAAGACGGTCAGCAGATAACTTATCCACAGAGGCAGTTCATAGATGCCAAACAGTCCGTGCAGATTGTTAATCATCAAGTTGCACAGCGGAAAGCCCAATGCCGCAATGCATTGGATTATAAACTTGTGAGAGGCCTTCAGCCCCTTCAAGTCGTCAAGAATGCCGACCAGATAAATCAATATAGCCCCTACACACATGACGAGGGCAGAGATACTAACCTCCAATTCCTTGCCCCTGCCATACATCATAAGCATGGCAATGGTCACCCCCAGCCCCATAGAAGGCATAAAGAGAGTGCCGCCCAGCCGTGGAATATCCTCCTTATGTATTTTTCTACCATTAGGCTGGTCATACAGTTTATGCTTATTGCAAATCTTTACAATGAAAGGAGTGCCAATCAGTGAAAACAGCAGGCTGCTCACAAAGGCTATGATGATATAGGTCAGGTTTATTGTCATTACGTTTACTAAATGCTGAATACGACTTCCGCCGTTATTATATAAACGTCAATAACATCTTTTTATTGTAAAAAGCACAGGATATTTTGAGTGTTCAGCACAAATATCCGTTCTCACCTCAGTATTTTCTGAACCGCAGCCTCAACCGCTCGTTTGTCAGCACCATACTGCTGCCCGACAACCGCTCCACAGCAAACACCTCTTCCGTACCATATATGCCAAACGGTTCGAGCATGCTCTCATCCTCCACTGGAACAGTTTCGTATCGACCGATAAAGACATGAGGACTATGTACAGTCAGCGTGTTTTCGCTCTTTTCAAATCTGAACAAAATCTTCACCTCCTTATCTACATTCCTCACTTGCAGCAGATGATTTTCCACGCCCCAATAGATGCCGCTCTCCTTCATGTTGCAGACACCGCCTGTGCTGAGAGTGTCAAAAGACAAGAGTTGCCAGTTGCCGTCCAGTTTCCCATTGCCCGACGTCTCTATCTCGCAAGAGATGAGCAGCAACGGCAACAACAATAAGATGTATATCCCTTTCTTCATGTGCCTCAATGCTTATCTTTCAAATCTGAATGTGAGGCTACCGCCCGTATTGTTGCCCATGAGCGAGCCTCTGTCCATGCCCAACGCCGCAGTCACGCTCAGCCCCCTGCACAGTTTGCCAAGGTCATACCTTGCCTCAGCGCCCACACTCACGTTGTGCCTCGGGTCGGAGTAAGGCTTATCGTATGTGCCAATCCCCTCCTGCCACGACGCCCTGATGCGGTAGCGCAAATCCTTAGTTGGCTGTCCTGCTATTCCCAAATGCCACGCAACGAAACGGTTGCACTCAAACACCAGTTGGTGGTCATCGTTATATATAGGCGACCTATACAACGGGTTACCCAACGTCTGCCCCCAATGCTGCCACCCCGGCTCAATGCTATTGTTATAGTAGTTATCCACTCCGCCTATATGGTCGGGAATGTTTGGAGTTCTATCCACATACACAGGTCCACTCTGATATTTAGTATACACATACTCCAGCACAGCGTCAGTCACCCATTTCTGCTTCTTGAAGTGAACATCAGCCCCAAGCATCATGTCTTTGGGCGGATAGAGCAGATACCTGCTGTCCTTCTTCACCATTTGCCCATTCTCATACGCATATCCGTCATAGTCAAGCAAGAACATCGCCGAATGGTCCTCAAAAAAATGGTCGGCATACAGTCCGTAAGCCACCTGTGGCGTGTCATAGTTAAGGCGCAACAACAGACTGCCCAGCATATTCCCCTCATTGTTCGCCTTCTCTCCGTCTATCGGGTCAGCACCGCCTCCCATAAACGCATGCAGGAACGAAGACAGCCCTCGCCCATGCTTCTGCTCAATATAATGCCCGTTATAAAATCTGTAATGCGTGCCTCCAAACTGCGAAGCCATTTCCGCCCCAGCCTCCACCGTGAAAGGCTTGTCCGCCTTGCCAAACCTCAGGTATCCAGCCTTGGTGTGCATAAGCACATGGCGGTCATAACTCCCGTAGCCCCACGCAAAATCCTTCTGAAAACCGCCGTCCGTATACGCCCCGTAAGCTAAATGCCCCTTGAACGCAAGGAATCCCTTCGTGCCGGGAACATTCCAATAGTCAGGCAAAGCGAGCCTCACCTCGGGATAAGGACGAGCATTGATGCCAAAAGTCTGCGAGCCGCTGCTCAACTCACCGTTCTTCAGTTGCATAGGCTGCTGCTTCTGACCAACCGTGAGCATACCTTTCAGCCAACGGACATCCGCATACAGCTGCTGCACAAAGAAGACGCTCACATTGTTCGCCGCCACCACAACGTCAGCCCCATAGCCCACACCCCAATGCCTTGCCGAGTCATTCGCCACACTGCGAACCACCCCACCCCTCACATATCCAGAGTTGCTCTCCACCGACGGCACGCCATACCTGTTTGCCGTCAGCCAGAAAGGAGCATGTTCGCCGCCAGAGACAGCCCCCGACATTTCCACAGAATAAGAAACACCTTTGCCCAAGTTAGAAAACTGAGCAAAGGCAGAGATTGTCATTGCTGACAACAATATCAGAAAAAAACTTCTTCTCATCCTCTGTGGCAAATCATTGTTATTCAAGCAACAGCACGTTTGCTCGACACCGTTCAGATGAGCGGCATGCCAGCAGCCGCACACTCCTTACGCATATCATCAGGCCAGATAGAAGCCTGAATTTCGCCTATGTGAGCCTTGTGCAGCAACACGAGGCAGAGACGGCTCTGGCCGATACCACCGCCCACAGAGAGAGGAATCTCGTCATTGAGCAACTTCTTGTGGAAATACAGTTCCGTGCGCTCCATTTTATCCTCCAATTCCAGTTGGCGGAGCAACGCCTCCTTATCCACACGTATGCCCATAGAACTAAGTTCAATGCTGCGGTTCAGCACGGGATACCACACCATGATGTCGCCGTTCAGACCAAAGTAACCCTCCTCATTCGGAGTACTCCAGTCGTCATAGTCAGGCGCACGCCCGTCATGCTTCTCGCCGTTAGACAGTTTGCCACCGATGCCCATGATGAACACCGCCCCATACTTCTTGCAGATAGCATCCTCACGCTCCTTCGTAGATAGGTTAGGATACATCTGCAACAGTTCCTCCGAATGGATAAAATGGATATTCTCCGGCAGGAACGGCTTAATCTGCGGATAAGTCTCGCATACGAGATATTCAGTGCGCAAAATGGCATAGTAGATAGCGCATACAATCTTCTTAAGGAAAGCCAAATTGCGGTCTTCCTCCCTGATAGTGCGGCACCAGTCCCACTGGTCAACATATAACGAATGCACATTGTCCAACTCCTCATCGCCACGTATGGCATTCATATCCGTATAAAGCCCATACCCCGGCTGAATGCCATATTCACCCAGCATCAGCCTCTTCCACTTAGCGAGAGAATGCACCACCTCCGCCACCTTGTCGCCCATGTCCATAATGGGGAACGACACAGGACGCTCCACGCCGTTCAAGTCATCGTTGATTCCCAGTCCACGCAGCACAAACAGCGGCGCTGTGACACGGCGCAGTCGAAGCGCAGTCGAAAGGTTCGCTTGAAAGAAATCCTTTATCAACTTTATTCCCTGCTCCGTCTGTGTAGGGTCGAGAAGTTGCTTATACCCCTCAACCTTTATCAATTTGCTCATATTGCGATTTGTTTTAAGTCCATTTTTTCGGCAAGAGACAGAGAAATCTCCACCGAAAGCGATGCAAAGATACAATTTATTTCCCAAAGCAAACACAAAACCCCACAAAAATAATTACAAAATGAAAGAAAAAATACCTCTTTCTCTTTCATTATTCCAAATATTCAGCAGAAATTACTAACTTTGCATACAAAATGAAACAGCGATGACCCTCTGTCGTCATCGCCAACCTTTCTCCTCTCAATCGCACAACCGCACACATCCCCAAAACGCCACTTTTATGCCTCATAAGTCGCAACCGCCGGCACAGATAATCTGCATTGGCTGACTATTATAATCTGTCACGGCTGACTATTGTAATCGTGAACGGCAGGGCATTTCAGCGGTCAGCCGTTGTCTTTTTGGAATATAAATAAGCAATTCTGCAATAGATGGAAAGCGATCACATCTACCTCTAATAGTTCAGTCCAAAATGCCACAAAGGAATGATGTTGAGCATGGGCTGCTCTATGTCATCCTTGACGATGAAGCCATGGCTCGCCTGTTCTATTTGCTGCTGCCCCTTGCGACGTCCCCCTACCTCAAATGTGAAATCACCAATCTGAAAGTCCGCAATGCCCGAAAAGACCACATTGTTGCGTACACGCATTTGATTGAGAAAAAACGTCTCACGCACGTTGCCAATCTCGGCAGTCGTAGGGCTGAGGTTGTAGATTATGTTAGGGTTGTCCAAATAGACCTTTTCCACCTTGCCCAATCCACGCAGTCCACCTGTGCCGTCACGCAACTGCATCGCCATTCCTGCCTCCTCCAACATCAGGACATAGTCGGCAATCACATTGCGGCTCACATCGAGCAGCGTAGCAATCTTCGTGAAGTTAGGCTTGAAAGGGGCGCTCTCGCTTATGATAGTCAACAAGCGTTTCAGCTTGTATCCTGTCGAGGCATTCATGCGAGCAAAAAAAGGTATGTCCACCTCCAATGTCTGAGTGATGACCCCTCGCAGACGGCGGTCAAAACTGCGTTCACGGCTGAAAGGGTAATATCCAGTGCGCAGATACTGGCGGAACAGAGGCAAAGGGTTCTCCACCATTCCCGTGTCCGCTTGATGAGAAGCAATTTGCTCCACCGAATATACTGGCACATCAATGTTATGAAACATTTTCAGATACTCACGGAACGACAGCCCTTGCATCGCATACATCACGGCACGTCGGCTGAGGTCATTTGCTCCTTTGCGTATGTCGAGTATTGACGAGCCAGTGAAGATGACGTATAACTCTGAGTGGTAGTCACTGATGAGTTTCAGTTCTCTCGACCATTCGGGATATTTGTGTATCTCATCTATTATTAAATGTGTAAATCCTCTGTCCGTCAGTTCTTTGGCAAGGGAAAGCATGGTGTGGTTGGCAAAATACAAATCTTCGGCAGTGACATACAGTGCCGTGTTTCGGTTTAGCCTTTCCTTGATGTGCTGCAACACAAGAGTAGTCTTGCCCACTCCACGTGGTCCGACAATGCCTATCAGATGATCATTCCAGTCTATCTCGTCATATAGATAGCGGTGGAAATCAGACTTCACTCGTCCAATCATCATGCTATGATATATAAGTAATGTCTCCATTTTCAGATGTTATTGGTTTTCAACGGACAAAGATAGTAAAAGCACAGTAAAACAGCAAGAAATCGCACTAAAAAAATGCATTTTTTATTAGCAACTGCATTTTTTTAGTGCGATTTCTTGCAAATAGGAGGGGTTAGACAAGGGCTAATCTTGAGAAAGTTTATCTATCATATTTGCTTCAAATTTATCAATGGCTTCTATGTATTCCTTATAGTGTGCATTATCTTTGCGGAATATGGCTGAAGCAAAATAACGTTGTCCTGCGTATTCTATATTTACAGTACGCAGAGTAAACCTGTCACGATAAGGATATTGATTGAACCATTTTGAGAAAAGACGGTTGCGAACAGCCTGTCTGCCATCTTTTGTATCACAAATATAATCAAGCAACACATCATTTGATTGGAAAAACTCCTCTATTATTACCGTTATAGTTTGTTGCATCTTTTCATCCCTTGTTGTATTAGGAACGCCTCGTGGTATTAAGAAAATCTGATAAGCATTTCCAACCGAGAACATATAATCCTCAACAAATCCTATCTCGTATGTCAAACATTCGTCCGTAGTAAAACAAAACGCCCCCTCGGAAGACACCTGCACACTATATGGCGAGCGTCTATTGATAGACTCTACAGAAAGCCCTATCATGTCGCTTATGGGTTTAGTTGCATAAGTTTATAGCCTCGGTTTTCAAATTCTGCCTTGTTTATTTTACCTTTCACCAAGGACTCAAAGGCGTTGCGTGCCTCCAATGCGTGTTTGAAAGCAGCAATCATTTCTTCTTTGTTTTTATATTTCCGTACCATAATGCTTTTGTTGTTATTTCTTTTCAGCCACAAAAGTACGCATAAATTCACATAAAACAAAGTTTTTGTGGAGTTTTTTATTGTTGCTCAGAATAAGGGTGAGTTTGTGTATCTGCAAAAAACTCGGGCATGATGTTGTGGAACATCACGCCCGAATGGGTTTGTTTGGTCTGAATGTATCAGTAGGTTACTTTACCAATATCTTGGCAGAAGTACCGTCGGTGTACTTAACGATGTTGATACCCTTCTGAGGAGCAGAGAGTTTTGCACCGCTCACATTGTAGATTGCAGAGATAGCCTTGCCCGAAGCCGTTACACCCTCGATAGCAACTGCATCTTCCCATGCATCGTTAGCATCACCGAGCAGGTCTTCTGGGAGACCGTCGTAAGTATATACGTCGATGTAGAACACGTGGAAACCATTGCTTGGCAGACCATTTACAGTGAGGAGAGCATCCTCTGGAACCTGCTTAACGATTGGGTATGGCTCGTTAGTCCAGTTAGAACCACCAGTACCAACTGTCATAATCACAAACTCACCTGCCACCGCACGTGAACGTGAGAACGTAAACTCTGGGCGAGCCATGAAGTATGCACCGAGGTTGCCATGAGTGCCGTTTGCCCTATCAATGTAAATGAAGATTGTAGATGAGTTGCTTGCATTTGGAGGACAGTTGATAAGCATGTCTGGGAAGATGTTTGCCTTATCCTCAACATAACCCATGTTGTTGGCGTTAGCGTTATTACCCAAAGTGTCAACATTGAGAGTAGCACGCTGATTGCTTGCATCCCACCACCAGCAAGAAGGAGCATAAACCGTTGTTGCCTCTGCGAAGTCAACGCCATTTACAAAACCGTCAGGCGATGCGTCATACTCTGCTTTTGTGCAGTAAACAGAGTCGCCCGATTCGGTAAATGTATAGTAGCCTTCGATGATTTGACCCTTCACGATAGCCTTCTGCTCCTCAGTCAGCGATGTGAAGTCCCAGTCGTGGATAGGATTTCCGTCAGCATCTTTATCCTCATACTTTCTGTGGATGTCGATTCCTTGATAGTCAGCAGTAGTCGAAACTTCATTTTCCAGATAACCGTCGGCATACACAGTAACTGTTACATCATCTTCTATTTCAATTATGCTTCCGATAGTGTATTCATCAGCAATCATATTGCCGTCTGCCTCAACCGTGAACGAGTATTCCTCGCCGCAAAGAGTATTGTTTACCCACCCAATAGCATATTTACGATATGTACCGTCGAAACCGTAAAGAGTAAGCGTTGGAGCATTTAACTGTATTTCTCCAACAGATATTTTAACTGTCGTAATTTCTGAGAAAACACCTGTTTGTTCATTCACGGTAGCAGCCTTTACCTCGACAATGCCGTCGCCGTCCAAATCTTCACTCTCATAAAGTGGAACTGCTTCATCAACTGGCGCTGGTCTTTCTCCGTATGAACCGTGTGCTACCCCATTTATGATGTCCATGTCAAGCACTTTCTTGTAGTGCGCAATACTATCAACTGCCACGGAGTTATCATTTTCGTCATATACATACTCCCAATAGTCAAACTCGTCACCTTCTTTCAAGAAGATTGGGTCTGTACCGTCAGTTGAAAAATAAGTCTTAACATCATATCCTAATGTTGATTCTCCCGACTTAAACAAAATCTCACGGTCTGCACCATTAACACCTACTACACTGAAAGAGGGAGCAGAAATCGTTTCTGGGGCTGTAGCATCAAGCCAAATCTGGAAACCCTGCAAAGAAGCAGAACGCTCTATTGGAAGGTTCAGCACACCATCCTCTATAACTCGAAGATACATGAAATTGTCACGAGTAACCTCTGAATCGTCTTCACCCCCCCCAATTGCATCTTGGGCTGCGTGGATTTCATCGGAAATATCCTCTACTATCAGAGGGTCTGTATATTCCCACAGCCAACCAGTATTAGCATTGTAACGACTACCGTTAGGTACACAGAAGCCGTTATATTCTGTGTTTGTCTCGCCAGTGTTGTAGCCAGCATTTGTACCTTGCAGCACCAAAATCTGACCTTTCTTCAGACTGGCAATGTGAAAACCGCGAGGACCAGAACCTGTGTTACGGATTCCATAATTAGCCTCCCAGCCAATATTACCAACAGACAGCCACAAAAAGGTCAAGCCTTCTGTTGTACAACGCCACGGCTTATACCCGTTAAACTGAAACTCCGATGTTGTGATACTTGTGTCAAAGGTGAGACCGCCTTCTATTGGTTCACCATTAAGTTCCAGACCAACCAGATTGACGTTCTTGTAGATACGACAATGGTATGTGTCATTTTGCAGCACAGCATTCTCTTCTGGAATGTTGTAATCAATAGCACTTGCCGTAAGAGACAATAGACTCATTGCTGCAAATGCGATAAGAGAGTAAATTTTTCTCATAGGTTAATGAATTAAGTTAGTTAATAAAATTTTCTTTAATGAAAATGTATCGTTTCTTTTGACAAAGATAGATAGTTTCCGTTGCAAATATATCGAAACATATCCTAACCACAAAGAAAATAGCCGAAAAAGTTGCGTTTGCTATGAAAAAGACCTGCATAAGACTGTTAATCAGCCTTTTTATCCGCATCTTTTTCTTCACGCATGGGGAAACTGCCAAGCCATTTCATCTGCCTCAGACACCATGACTGGCGTTTGTACATATAGGCTGTGGGATTCGCCGAATTCATTTTCAGCGGATTGGGCAGCGTGACGGCTATGAGTGCGCACTGGTTGCGTGTGAGGTCTTTGGCGTCGCAGCGGAAGTGTTCCTGCGCCACTGCTTGCGCTCCATAGATGCCGTCGCCCATTTCTATGGTGTTGAGATAGACTTCCATGATGCGCTGCTTGTCCCACATGAACTCCATGAGAACTGTGAAATAGGCTTCCGCTCCCTTGCGAAACCACGCTAATTTGCCCGTCGCTGATGTGGGGAAGAGGAATACGTTTTTGGCTGTCTGCTGACTAATGGTGGAGCCTCCACGGAAGCGCTTGCCTTCTTCACGTTCTTCCATTACTTGCTTTATAGCCTCCCAGTCGAAGCCGTTATGCGTGAGGAAATTTTGGTCTTCGCACGACATGACGGCAAGCGGCAGGTCGGGCGACATTTCTTCGAGCGGCACCCACTGGTGATGCCACCTTATTTTCTCTCCGTGCTTCACCTGCTGGCATGCTCGGATGAACATGAGCGGCGAGGTGTAAACGGGTATGTATTTGAACATAAAAACAAGTAGGATGCTGCCAGCCAAAACGACTATCAGCATCCACTTGATAAAATTGCCTATTTTTTTCAGCATTGGCAATGGGGCTGCATTATTGGTTTGCAGCGTCAGCCTCGGCTGCCTTAATCATTGCCTCGGAAGCGTAGAGGTAAATCTCCACGCGGCGGTTCTGTGCCTGACCTGCGGCTGTCGAGTTGTCTGCCACTGGGTTTTCCTCGCCAAAGCCTGTGCTGCTCTTTATCTGCGATGTACCTGCGCCTGATGCCAAGAGGTATGACTTAACGGCGTCGGCACGCTGCTGAGAGAGTTCGATGTTTTTCTGAACGCTCTGCTCCTTTGTGGAGTTTTTCCAGCCTGTGTTGTCGGTGTAGCCTTGAATGGCAACGTCGCAGTCAGGGTATACTTTCAGCACATTGTTTGTAAAGTCTTTGAGGTTTGACATTGCTGTGCTGCTGAGTGTGGCATTGCCTGTTGTGAAAAGTATGCCCGAGTCGAAAGTGACTTTCACTGCATCGAGTCCGTTGTTGTCTTTCACGCTCTCTACCTGTGCATTGGCAACTGCTTCTGCTGCAGCCTTTGCCTTGTCCATTTTCCTGCCGATGAGGATACCTGCTGTTGTTCCGACAGCAGCACCTACGCCTGCGCCGATGAGTGTGCCTCCAGTGTTCTTGCCGATGAGTTGTCCCACCAGTGCGCCGACCGCTGCGCCTGAGCCGCCGCCAATGAGTCCGCCTTTGGCTGTGTTGTTCATTCCGCAACCCGAAAGGATGATGAGTGCTGACATTACGACTGCACTGAATTTGATTTTCTTCATAGTTGAATTGGTTTGTTTGTATAAAAAATGTTTATGGTTTGTCCTGTAACAATCCGTTTCGAGTGCAAATATCGCTATTTTTGTTGAGATATGCCTTTAGCATTACAAGTTTTTTTGCGGAATGCAATACTTTTTCACATAATGCTTGGGCAAAAAGGTGCTTTCGTGGCAGTTTCTTTGCCTATATTTGCTTTTTTCGCCCTTTATTCGTAACTTTGCCGACGAAACAGAAGTTCCGAGTGCCTGCACCCTCGTTAAAAACAGGCTCCGTGTGCTTGATTAACCACGTTAAAAACAAGAAACTTATGACAAAAAACAGACAAGTAAGCGTTGCCTTCATGCTTATGGGCATCGTGTTCTGTATTTGCCTTGTGACGGCAAATCTTCTCGAAACCAAGGTGTTTCATGTGTGGGGACCTTTTTCCCTAACCTGCGGTTTCATCGTTTTCCCTATTTCTTACATCCTCAACGACGTGATAGCCGAGGTGTGGGGGTTCCGCAAGGCTCGCCTCATCATCTGGACGGGGTTTGCTATGAACTTTTTCGTCATAGCCCTTGGAGGCATTGCGTGCGCCTTGCCTCCTACTGTGCCGGGCAGCGATGAGGCGTTTAGGGAGGTTTTCTCGTTCATTCCTCACATCACGGTGGCAAGTCTGCTGGCGTTCATCGTCGGCTCGTTTCTCAATGCATGGGTGATGAGCAAAATGAAAATGGCTGACCGCAACAAGGGGAATTTCAATCTGCGATTTTCGCTGCGTGCCATTCTCTCCACTCTCGTGGGCGAAAGTGCTGACAGCGTGATTTTCTTTCCTCTGGCTTTCTATATTCTTCCTTTCTTATTTAATGGATATCCGATTGTCACTCTGCACATTATGACGGAGTTGATGATTACGCAAGTGATTGCCAAGACGCTTTACGAGATTATTGTACTGCCACTGACTATTCGTGTGGTGAAGTATGTGAAGCGCAAGGAGAATGCCGATGTGTATGACGAGGGGATAAGTTATAATGCTTTCAAAATAGGAGAACTGTAAAAAAACTACTCACACTATGACTGACAACAGACAAGCGGAAGGTCTCAACGCTTTGGGCAGGAAGGCGGAATATCGTCAAGACTATGCTCCGGAGGTGCTGGAGACATTTCAGAATAAGCACACTGAGAATGACTACTGGGTGCGTTTTAACTGCCCTGAGTTTACATCGCTATGCCCTATCACTGGACAGCCTGACTTTGCCGAGATACGCATTTCGTATCTGCCTGACGAGCGAATGGTGGAGAGCAAGTCGTTGAAACTGTATCTGTTCTCGTTTCGCAACCACGGGGATTTTCACGAGGACTGTGTGAACATCATAATGAAAGACCTTGTAAGGCTGATGAATCCTAAGTATATTGAGGTGACGGGGCTGTTCACTCCGCGTGGCGGTATCAGTATCTACCCTTATGCTAACTATGGACGCCCGGGAACGAAGTATGAGGAAATGGCTGCGTATAGGATGATGAACCACGATTTGCATGCATAGAAAAAAATGAACATTGCCCAATCACATACTGTTGATTGGGCAATGTTTTGTTTGGAGGTGCGTACCCGATTCGAACGGGTGTAAACGGTTTTGCAGACCGGTGACTAAGCCTCTCATCCAACGCACCGTGTGTCGTTTTGTGCTTTTGCGACGGCAAAGGTAGTGCTTTTTCGACAGACAGCAAATTTTTTTGGTACTTTTTTGATGATAGTACTTGTTTTTGTATGTTATTTAATAGAAAAAGAGTAATTTTGCCTGTTGAAAATGAAGAAAACTGAGGAAAAGGTAAAGGAATTCATCTGTCAGCACCACTTGCTAACAGTGGGGGCAAGGGTGGTCGTCGGCGTAAGCGGAGGGGCTGACTCGGTATGCCTTGCATACATGCTTGGCAAACTGGGGTATGAGGTCGTTGCCGTGCATTGCAACTTCCATTTGAGGGGTGAGGAGAGCATGAGGGATGAGCGATTTGTGGAGGGGCTGTGCGAAAGGCTTGGTTTGGTGTATCGAAAGGTGGATTTCGACACTGAACGGCATGCGGAACAGCAGAAGGTGAGCATTGAAATGGCGGCTCGCGAACTGAGATACAGGGCGTTTCGCAACATCAAGGATGAACATTGCGCTGAGGCTGTCGCTGTAGGGCATCATCAAGATGATAACGCTGAGACGATGATGCTGAATTTGGTGCGTGGCTCGGGTATTAAGGGGCTGTGCGGAATGCAGCCAAGGAATGGAGACATTGTGCGTCCGCTGCTATGTCTGACCCGTCAGGAAGTGACGGCATACCTTCAAGAAGCAGGACTCGACTACGTGACTGACGGCACTAATGCGAAGGACATATACGCTCGCAACAAGGTGAGGCTCAACGTGATGCCGATGTTAGAGAGCATAAACAAAGGGGCGATGCAGAACATCGTTTCGACAATGGACAATCTGAACGAGGTGCAGAAGGTGTACCGAAGGGCTATGGACGATGCCATAAGGGATTGCTGCCGATACAAAGAGAATGGTGAGATACACATTATTATATATATGCTTAGGCAACTGCCCTCTCCTATCTCGCTGCTGCATGAAGTACTTTCTCCTATCGGCTTCAACAAGAAGCAATTGAAGGACATTTTGGCTTCGCTTGATAACACGGGGTGCATGTATTTGTCTAACGGGCAGAACAGGCGCAGGCTGCTGATTGACAGGGAGGCCATCATCGTTGAAGGCATCAATTATACGCCGACTATCTATCAAGAGGTTGTGCCAATAGAGAAGGTTATCATAAACAAACGGGCTAACTACGCTTATCTTGACGCTGACAAACTGTGTGGAAACGGGAAGGGTGAGCCGTATAAGGCACTCTATCTGCGTACTCCGGAAATGGGAGACACTTTCGCTCCATTCGGCATGGAAGGGAGGCGCAAACTGTTGAGCGATTTCCTTACAGACTTGAAACTCAACCGTTTTGAGAAGGAGTGGCAACAGCTTCTGATGGACGGCGACGAGATCGCATGGGTTGTCAACCGAAGGAGTTCGGAGCGGTACAGGATAAGCGAAACAACGAAGAATGTTGTCGTCGTTTGGAGTGAGATAAGCACGGAAAAATGAGGCTTTTGAGAAAAAAGATTGGGCTTTGTGAAACAAATGCGTTTTTTTCGGCATTTTTTTTGTAACTTTGCAACGTGTTATGCGATTTTTTCAGAGATACATATTAGCGTGTTCTGTTTTGTTGGCTGTGGCATTGCGAGTTGCGGCGCAAAATGCAGAGGGGGTGTCGGCTAATGCTGACAGCGTGGCGGTGGATAGCGTCGGGGCTGACGGACAGCGCATCAGAGTAGCGGTGTTGACTTGCACAGCAGGGGATGAACTGTATTCGAAGTTTGGGCATACGGCGCTATTGGTGCAGAGGAATGGCGAGGAGGACGGAAGGGTGTATAACTATGGATGTTTCGATTATAATGCAGACTCTTTCGTGATGAACTTTGTGCTTGGGCATACGGATTACATTCTCGGGGCTGAATCTTACAGCCTTTTCATTTACCGATACGGATATATGGGTGTGGGAGTGGATGAGCAGGAGTTGAACTTGACGAATGAGGAGGCTGAAAGGCTTGTGACGTTATTGGAGAAGAATTTGTTGCCTGAAAATCAGGTGTATAGATATAACTGGTTATATAATAACTGCACGGAGAAGGCACGTGACATTGTGGAAATGGCGGTTGACGGGAAGGTGGCATATGAGAGGGAGGAGACGGACATCACGGTGAGGGAAATGCTACGCGGATGTTTGGAGGATGTGCCTTGGGAGAGTTTTGGCATTGACATGATTTTGGGCGAAGAGATTGACCGCCCTACTGACAAGCGAGTGAGGATGTTCCTGCCGGCGTTCTATATGGATGAGGTGGAGAAGGCGGTGAAGGTGAAGGAGGGTGCGCCGCTCGTGAAAGGTAAACAACAGATAATACAGGCGCAGAACATTGTGGAGAAGCCTTCGTTTTGGCTGTCTCCGACGTTTGTATTCATCGTTCTGTTTGTGGTGGTGTGTCTTGTGTCGGCAGCAGAACACCGCATGTGGCACAACTGGGTGGGGATAGATGTGTTTTTGCATACGGTGCAGGGGATTGCAGGAGTACTTGTCGCTTTCTTGTTTTTCTTCTCTGAACATCCTGCTGTGGATAGCAACTGGCTGGTAATCATATTTAACCCTATTCCACTACTTTATGCTGTATGGCTATCGTATTGCAAGAGGAAGAGGAGGACTAACGTTTTAGCATACATAAACTTGGGTGTGCTGGTGGGATTTCTCGTTACGATGTTTGTGTGCCGTCAGTCATTCAACATGGCTATGTATTTCATAGTACTCAGTCTGCTGACAAGGGCGGTGGCTCAGAGTTATAACGCATATCGCAGAATTAAATGAAGAAACAGATACTCACAACGGTTTTTGCCTCAATAGCAATGGCAGGCATGGTGGCGCAGACGTCTTCTGTGCCTCGCCTTGTGGTGGGCATCACTATAGACCAACTACGCTCTGATTATCTGCATGCTTTTATGCCTCTGTATGGGGAGGGAGGTTTCCGTCTGCTGCTGGAGAAAGGGCAGGTGTTCTCGAATGTACAGTATCAGCACACGCCTATTGATCGTGCATCTGCTATCGCAACCATAGCAACTGGCACTGTGCCGTATAACCACGGCATCATAGCAGAGGAATGGATGCACCGCTCGGAGTTGCACACTAACTTTTGTGTTGATGACCGACAATATAAAGGTGTGGGAACGAGCGACTGTTCTTCTCCTAAAAACCTGCTGGTCAGTACGATAGGCGATGAATTGAAAGCTGCGACCAAGGGGAAGGCGCTTGTATATAGCGTTGCCCCATACAGAGAAGCAGCGGTGCTTGCTGCTGGGCATGCTGCCGACTGGGCGATGTGGATAGACAACCAAAGCGGTAAATGGGCTGGCACAACGTATTACGGACAAGAGCCGTCGTGGTTTCGATATGTTCAGTCAAGTGGAGTCAGCAATCGTATTGCGTCGCTGACATGGAAGCCGACAAATGAATCCACAGGGTCGTACAATTACTATCTGACGACTACACAGAAGCCTTTCTCTCACGGTTTTACAGGTGACAGCCGTTACCGCATTTTCAAGACTTCTGGGCTTGTGAATGAGGAGGTGACGAAGGCTGCACGGTATTGTTTGGAGAACGGGAACGCTGGCATAGACGAGGTGACGGACTATCTCTCTATATGCTATTATGCTGGCGATTTTAAGGGAGTTGCTGCCACAACTACTGAACTACAAGATACATATAAGCGACTTGACGATGAACTCTCCACGTTGTTAAATAAGATAGACCAACTGGTAGGACTTGACAAAACGCTGATTTTCCTCACGTCGACAGGCTATGACGATATAGACAACTCTGAAGACTTTGCTAAATACCGCATTCCAACAGGGGAGTTTAACATTAACCGCTGCTCTACCCTGCTGAATATGTATCTCTGTGCGATGTTCGGTAATGGACAGTATGTGGAGAGTTACTATGGCAATCAAGTATATCTTAACCATAAACTGCTTGAGCAGAAGCAACTGAAACTGGCAGAGGTGCTTGAACATTGCGAGGATTTCCTTTTCCAGTTTTCGGGCGTAAGGGATGTGTTTACTGCTCACCGTATAACGCAGGGGGCATGGACACCGGGCATAAGTTCGATACGCAACGGCTTTAACCCTAAATGTTCGGGCGACATCATTATTGAGGTTTCCCCGGGGTGGAACTTGGTCAATGAAGACCGAGGAACGAAGAAGATACAGCGTGACTCTTTTTTTGAGTTTCCTCTCATCTTTTTTGGCTATAATATAAAGGCTGAGCAGGCGGCGACGCCTGTGACGACAGACTGCATCGCTCCGACAGTAGCTCATCACATCCGCATAAGGGCGCCTAACGCATGTTCTTCTGCCCCACTCTTTCAGAAGGGTATATAGGATGAAACTACACATATTATATAATAAAGGACAAAAGTAAGTACAAAGAATAAAAAAGAACTATATATGGCATTTTCATTAAACAAAATCCTAAGCAATCTGTTTGGCAATAAGGCTGCACGAGACATCAAGGAAATTCGCCCTATTGTTGACCAGATACTGGCTGTAGAGCCAAGCATTCAGGCACTGTCTAACGACGAACTACGTGCCAAGGTGGATGAAATCAAGGCTTTCCTCCAAGATAAAGTGAAGGACAAGAGGGCTGAGATTGCAAGTCTGAAAGACAAAATACAAGAAACGGAGATTGACAAGAGACAGCCAATCTTTGAGGCTATCGACAAGAAAGAGACTGAGGTGCTTGACCTTTTTGAGGAGGGGCTTACTGAGGTTCTGCCAACAGTGTACGCTATTGTGAAAGATACGGCACGACGTTTTGCGACTGCCGAGAATGGCGATGTGGTAGTCACAGCAACAGACTTTGACCGTGAACTCGCCATTGAGCATGACTTTGTTGACCTCGACGGCGACAAGGCAATATGGCACAATCACTGGGTTGCTGGTGGCAACGAGATGACATGGAACATGATTCACTATAACGTGCAACTCTTCGGTGGTATCGTGCTGCATCAGGGTAAGATTGCCGAAATGGCTACGGGTGAAGGCAAGACACTGGTGGCTACACTGCCTGTGTTCCTTAACGCCCTTTCTCGCAATGGTGTGCATGTCGTTACTGTTAACGATTATCTCGCAAAGCGTGACTCTGAGTGGATGGGACCTCTCTACATGTTCCACGGATTGAGCGTGGACTGCATTGACAAGCATCAGCCAAACTCTGAGGCACGTCGCCGTGCATATCAGGCAGATATTACTTTTGGAACGAACAACGAGTTTGGTTTCGACTATCTGCGTGATAATATGGCAATGGCACCGAAAGACCTCGTGCAACGCATACACAACTATGCCATTGTCGACGAGGTAGACTCTGTGCTTATTGACGATGCTCGTACACCGCTCATCATTTCAGGCCCTGTGCCAAAGGGTGATGTACAGATGTTTGAGGAGTACTGCCCTATCGTTGAGCAGTTGGTGGAGGCACAGCGCCGTCTTGCGCAGAACTATCTTACAGAGGCAAAAAAACTTATTGACTCGGACAACAAGAATGACGTGACAGCAGGCTTCCTCGCACTGTTCCGCTCATACAAGGGTCTGCCGAAGAGTAACGCCCTCATCAAATATCTCTCGCAGCCGGGCATCAAGACAGGCTTGCTCCAGACTGAGGAAATCTACATGGAGAATAACAACCGCCGTATGCCAGAAGCTACCGACCCACTTTACTTCGTTGTTGACGAAAAGCATAAGTCGGTAGAAATGACTGATAAGGGTAACCAACTTATTGCTAACATCGTAAAGGATGATACATTCTTTGTATTGCCTGACATCACGACACAACTGGCAGAACTGGAAAACGAGAAGTTTGAGAATGAGGACGAGAGACTGGCGAAGAAGGATGCCTTGATGCAGGACTATGCCCTCAAAGCGGAGCGTGTACACACTATACAGCAACTGCTTAAAGCATACACGATGTTCGTGAAGGATGACGACTACGTTATCATGGACGGCGAGGTGAAAATTGTCGATGAACAGACTGGTCGTATCATGGAAGGGCGCCGTTGGAGTGACGGATTGCATCAGGCTGTGGAAGCGAAGGAGCGTGTGAAGGTGGAGGCGGCTACACAGACTTTTGCTACTATCACATTGCAGAACTATTTCCGCATGTACCATAAGCTGGCAGGCATGACGGGTACTGCTATTACCGAGGCAGGAGAGTTTTGGGATATATACAAACTGGATGTGGTTGAGATACCAACTAACCGCCCTATTGCACGCATCGACCTTAACGACCGTGTGTATAAAACCAACCGTGAGAAGTATAACGCTGTGATTGAGGAGATTGTGAAGATGCGTAATGCAGGACGGCCTGTGCTTGTCGGCACGACATCGGTAGAAATCTCTGAATTGCTTTCTCGTATGCTCTCTATGCGTAAGATACCGCATCAGGTGCTTAACGCAAAACTGCATCAGAAGGAGGCGGACATCGTGGCTTTGGCTGGTCAAAGCACACTTGGCGAAGTGACTAATCCCGACGGAACGAAGGAGGAGAAGTTGCTCGGTGCTGTAACTATCGCAACCAATATGGCTGGTCGTGGTACAGACATCAAGTTATCTGACGAGGTGAAGGCTGCTGGCGGTCTTGCTATCATCGGTACTGAACGCCATGAGAGCCGACGCGTCGACCGTCAGTTGAGAGGTCGTTCTGGTCGTCAGGGAGACCCCGGCTCATCTGTTTTCTATGTTTCTCTTGAGGACAAACTGATGCGTCTTTTTGCCAGTGACCGTATTTCACGCATCATGGACAGGCTCGGCTTTGAGGACGGCGAAATGATTGAGCATAAGATGATTAACCAGTCTATAGAGCGTGCGCAGAAGAAGGTGGAGGAAAACCACTTCGGTGTCCGCAAAAGACTGCTCGAATATGACGACGTGATGAACAAGCAGCGTAAGGTCATTTATGAGCGTCGTCGCCACGCATTGATGGGTGAGCGTATCGGCATGGACATTTCAAATATGATATGGGACCGCGTGGTTCACATCTTCTCAAATGGCGACTACGAAAGTTGCAAAGAGGACTTCCTGCGTATTTTCGCCATGGAAATCCCATTCGACATGGAGAAGTTTGAAGGTACAAGCCGCAATAAACTAGAAGATGAAGCGTTTGACATCGTAATAGACAACTTCAAGCGTCGCACAGCACGTTTGGCATCAGTAGCATTCCCTGTTATCAAGGATGTGTATGAGACAAAAGGACACATGTATGAAAATATCCTTGTGCCAATCACAGACGGTCGCCGCATCTATCAGATAAGCATACCTCTGAAAGAGGCTTACGAGACTGAAGGTGCGTCTATCCTCGTAGCATTTGAGAAAGCGATATTGCTGCACACAATTGACGACGCATGGAAGGAAAATCTGCGTGCTTTGGACGAACTGAAGCAGTCAGTGCAGAACGCATCGTATGAGCAGAAAGACCCACTGCTTATCTTCAAACTCGAATCTGTCACTCTGTTCGACACCATGGTCAACGAAATCAATGACGGTACAATATCTGTCCTCATGCGTTGCTCTATCCCTATCGCTGAACAGCAAGACGTTAAGCAAGCACCTCTTGCTTCGCAGGAAGAACCTACGAATCAGCAACTCTATGAGAGCCACGAGAACCTTAATGAACTCTCAGAGACGCAGCGTCAGCAGGCACAGGCGGCTCAGACGGATACAAGAGCAAGGCAACCAATGACACCTGTGGTTAATAATGGTCCTAAAATAGGACGTAATGACCCATGTCCGTGTGGCTCGGGAAAGAAATACAAGAACTGCCACGGACGCATGGCGTAAACAAATGTGACAACGGTTAAGTATTCACTATAAACCCCAAGACGATATGAAAGCAAAGTTCTGTCTGTTCATTGCCCTTATGGCACTGACTACATGTGTGAACGCAAAGAAGCATCCGCAGATAAAGTTTGAGAAGACGACGATAGACCTCGGCACGTTCTCAATGGACGACCCCGTGCAGAAAACAGTATTTAAGTTTACGAATGTAGGGGATGCAAAGTTGGTCATCGTGTCTGTGCAGGCTTCATGCGGATGTACCGTTGCCGATTATCCTAAGGACTTCATCTCTCCGGGAGCATCGGGGGAGATTACCGTTACATATAATGGCTCGGGAAAGATGCCCGGTAAGTTCAAGAAGAATGTGCAGGTCTTTTCTAACAGCAAGGAGGAAATGACAAGAATTTTCATTACTGGCGAAATGACTGACCTGCCTGTAAGCAAGAAGGTGAAGAAATAATATCGAGTACGTTGTGTATGATACACTTGGACAGAAATACGGTAAAAACGAAGCATGAGGAACTGAATGGGGCTGAGTTGATCCGATACATAACTGATGAATACCTCTCGGCAGTCGGCGGAAGTCTGACTGCCGAGGTTATGGACATGCTGAGTCCTGACCAACACTCGTTGCTGTGTTACCGCTATGTACTTGACGAAGTTATGGAGGGAGGATTTATCCAACTCATCCTTAATGGATATGCTCCATACGTTTTGGAGGGGCCTTTCCCTTACACAGTGAAGAAAGAATGGGGAATGAAGGACTTCTCTAAACTGCTGTTTTCGGCAAAAAAGGAATACCACAAGAACAAGGAATTGCTGTCGAAGGACATGGACGACGATGAGTTCATGGCACTGTATGAACAACTCGACGACTTGAACTGCTTGGGTGACAGTTTCCTCGACGACTATCAAGAGACAGTTACTCCTGCCGTGGTGGATATGATAATGAAGAATATTGACAAGTATTTGTAAGATTGCTTAGGAGGGAATAATGGGTAAGAAGAAAACTGCGAAGCAACAGCAGGTCAATATAAAGAACAAGAGAGCCTCGTTTGACTACGAATTTATCGACACGTTTACGGCAGGTATCGTCTTGACTGGCACGGAGATAAAGAGCATCCGTGCAGGCAAGGCAAGTCTGGTGGACACGTACTGCTATATCAACAATGGCGAGATATGGGTGAAGAATATGTATGTTGCACTGTACATGGAAGGCTCTTACAACAACCACACAGAGCGTCGTGAGCGTAAACTGCTACTCAACCGCAAGGAAATCCACAACTTGCAGGAGGACACGAAGGCTCCGGGATATACTATCGTGCCAGTGCGCCTGTTCATCAATGAGAAGGGATTGGCTAAAATGATCATAGCCCTTGCACGAGGCAAGAAGGAGTATGACAAGCGGCAGTCGTTGAAGGAGAAGGAAGACAGGAGGGAGATGGATAGGGCTATGAAATACTGAATTTAATATAGGATGAATATACACGACATCATAAAGGAACGCATACTGATACTGGATGGCGCTATGGGTACCATGATACAGCAGTATGGGCTTACGGAAGAGGATTTCAGGGGTGAGAGGTTCAAGGAGTGGGAGTGCCAGATGAAGGGGAATAACGAGATACTCTGTTTGACTCGCCCAGACGTGATAGAGGATATTCATCGCAAATATCTTGATGCAGGGGCTGACCTCATCACAGCCTGTACGTTCTCGTCGCAACGTGTGTCAATGGCTGACTACCACATGGGCGACTACTGCCGTGAACTTAACTTGGCAGGTGTGGCAATTGCCCGACGATTGGCTGACGAATATACAAAAAAGACCCCAGAGAAACCACGGTTTGTGCTTGGCGATGTAAGCCCTACTAATAAGACTCTCAGCATATCGCCCGACGTGAATAATCCGGCTCTTAGAAGCATAACATACGACGAATTGGTAACTGCGTATATGGAGCAGATTGAGGCGTTGATTGACGGTGGCGTGGATGCTTTGATGATAGAAACAATCTTTGACACACTCAATGCAAAAGCCGCTATCTATGCTGCCGAGGAGGCTATGGAGAGGAAGGGGAAACGTGTGCCAATCATGCTTTCGGTAACTCTTAGCGATATGGCAGGGCATCTACTGTCGGGACAAACGTTGGAGGCGTTTTTAGCAAGCATTCAGCATGCAAACATATTTTCTGTTGGCCTCAACTGCTCGTTTGGCGCAAGTCAATTGAAGCCTTTTCTGAAAGTTCTTGCAGAAAAAGCACCTTATTATATATCTGTGCATCCAAATGCAGGTCTGCCAAACTCGTTGGGGGGGTACGACCAAACTCCACAACAAATGGCAGACCAGATGAAGGAGTTTGTCGATGAAGGGCTGGTAAACATCATTGGCGGATGCTGCGGAACAACAGAGCAGTTCATCGCTCTTTTCCCCGATTTGGTTAAGGATGCAACACCTCATGTGCCTGTTGACAAGCCTAAAAACATGTGGCTTAGCGGTTTGGAACTGCTCGAACTCACTCCTGAAAGGCGGTTTGTGAATGTGGGAGAAAGGTGCAACGTAGCAGGTTCACGAAAGTTTTTGAGACTCATCAACGAGAACAACTATGAGGAAGCACTCTCTATCGCTCGCAAGCAGGTTGAGGACGGGGCATTGGTCATTGACATAAATATGGATGACGGATTGCTGGATGCAAAAAAGGAGATGGTTACGTTTCTTAATCTTCTGATGAGCGACCCCGACATATCGAAAGTGCCTGTGATGATTGATTCAAGCGACTGGGAGGTCATTACAGCAGGACTGAAATGTGTACAAGGAAAGGGTATCGTAAACAGCATATCGCTGAAAGAGGGAGAGGAAAAGTTCATTGCTCATGCACGAGAGATAAAGCGTTTTGGCGCTGCTGTGGTCGTCATGGCATTTGACGAACAAGGGCAGGCGACCACATTTGACCGCAAGATAGAGATATGTGAACGGGCATACCGTTTGCTTGTTGACAAAGTCGCTTTCAATCCTCACGACATCATCTTTGACCCAAACGTGCTTGCTGTCGCCACAGGCATAGAGGAGCATAATGACTACGGACTTGATTTCATCCGTGCAACGGAATGGATTCGCAAAAACCTTCCTCACGCTCACGTCTCTGGTGGAATAAGCAACCTTTCATTTTCGTTTCGGGGAAACAACTACATTCGTGAGGCGATGCACGCCGCTTTTCTTTATCATACCACAAAGAAAGGGCAGGACATAGGAATTGTCAATCCTGCCACACAGGTGTTGTATACAGACATTCCTGATGACGTACTGACAGCCATAGACGATGTTCTGCTAAACCGCAATCCCGAAGCGACAGAACGTCTAATGGAGATTGCAGACAGAATAAAGGCGGAGAAGGATGCGGAAAAGGAAACGGGAAAAAAGGGTGGCACGAAATTAAGCGACAACGACTGGCGAAACACCACCGTTGAAGAACGCTTGAAACATGCTTTAATCAAGGGCATTGGGGATTTCCTCGACAGCGACCTCAACGAAGCTATTACCCTTTATGGCGACCCTATAAAAATCATTGAACTGCCACTAATGGAAGCCATGAATACCGTCGGCACGCTTTTCGGAGAGGGCAAGATGTTCCTTCCGCAAGTGGTAAAAACAGCCCGAACAATGAAACGAGCAGTGGACATCCTGCAGCCGTTCATCGAAGAAAACCACTCTGAAGGCGTTGCAAAGGCAGGTAAGGTTCTCCTTGCGACAGTGAAGGGCGATGTACATGACATCGGCAAGAACATAGTCAACGTCATCCTTGCCTGCAACAATTATGAAATCATTGACTTAGGAGTCATGGTTCCCACAGAAACAATCGTCAACAGAGCCATTGAGGAACAAGTCGATATCATTGGCCTTTCTGGCTTGATTACTCCTTCGCTCGAAGAAATGATAAACGTTGCCCGTTCTCTCGAAGAACATGGTGCTAACATTCCCATAATGATTGGAGGAGCGACTACAAGCGAACTACATACAGCCCTTAAAATAGCCCCAGTCTATAATGCTCCCGTTGTTTGGATGAAAGATGCCTCGCAGAATGTCATCGCAAGTGCGAGACTGCTCAATCCATTGACGAAAGACGCTTTTATAGATGAACTAAACACGAAATATGCCGAACTGCGTGCCGAAAAATCGTCAGACAATGCAGAGATGCTCAACATTGAAGAGGCACGCAAAAGAAAGCCACAATACTTTGATTAACAAACATTCTCCCTTGAGACATACAGAGGTTTGTGTCTAATACATATTAAATATGTATCTCGATATTGTTATTTCACTATAACCCTGTCGCCGAGGTATTTGGCAAGCCGACGCTGTATATTGCCAAGTTCCTTGACACGTTGCATAATTTCCAGCATCTTGTTAATGTCGTTTTTGATTTCAGGACGAGTGAGGTCTGAATTGCACTGCTTCAGTTCTTCCTCGACTATGGCATTTTTGTAGTCGAGCAAAAGGCGTGAGAGGTATGTCACTTTCTGCTCCTCCTCCGTCTGTGTCATCTGATTGCCCGAACTGAGTTGATAACGGTCACTGATGAGGTCGGCGGCTTCTCGACTAATGGCTTCATCTTGGTTGTTGATGAGGTATTTGTGGGCGATGAAACCGTCATCATGTATGTGGGTGCAGGTTACGCTGAGCATCTTGGCATATAGCGGTGAACGAAGGGAAAGGTTATCGTTGGAGAGATCAGCATGCACGTATTCAGCCAAGGTTATTTGCATGGTATCGCCATTCTCATCTTCAATCTCGATGAGTTGCTCGCCATAACGTGTTACAAGAGAAATTATCATCTTTTCGATGCCAATCAGACGCTGTTCTGTGGAATTCCACACTCTTATATTTAGAGAAGCGTCCAAAGGAGCAGAAGGGGCATCATTAGTAGAGTTTTCAGCAATAGGAGTTGTGATTGAGGCAAAAGAATCGTCTGTCATTTGCGAGGTGTTGCTCTCTGTGCTGTCCGCATGCGTGGCAGTCAACTGTTCGTTTAACTCTACGTTTTCCGTTATCGAAGATGTGGAAGCAGCAAACAGTCTTTCTTGGCGTTCACGCTCTCGCTGCGCCTCTTTCTTCATATTCTCGATAATTGCCGCGCGGTTTTTGTTGGCACTGCGCATAAGCATCGCCTCGTCCATGCCTAATATCTCCGCACACTCGTGTACGTAAGTGGAGCGGATGATTTCATCAGGAATGACAGCAATGCTCTTCACTATATCTTCTGTCAGTTTTGCCTTCTTTATAGGGTCACGCTGAGCATCTTTCAGCAAAAGGTTGCTCTTGAAAAGAATGAAGTCCGTTTGGTTAGCATCTACATATTTCTTGAACTCCTGCGCATTATGCTTGCTGGCAAAACTGTCGGGGTCATCGCCATCGGGCAGGAGGAGGATTTTCACGTTCATGCCTTCCGCAAGGAGCATGTCTGTGCTACGTGTAGCAGCATGGATGCCTGCTTCGTCACCGTCGTAAAGAAGGGTGATGTTGTTGGTAAAACGGTGAAGAAGACGTATCTGCGCCTCGTTGAGCGCTGTACCAGAGTTTGCCACAACGTTTTCTATGCCACACTGATGCATGGCAAGCACATCAGTATAGCCCTCCACCATATACACCATATCTTCCTTGGCAATAGTCTTCTTTGCTTGATAGATGCCATAGAGTTCGTTGGCTTTATGGTAAATTATAGAATCGGGAGAATTGACATATTTTTGGATCACTCCTTTAGTTCGTGAGTCGAGAACTCGACCACCGAATGCCACGACCTTGCCATTAACGGCAATCCATGGGAACATGGCACGTCCACGGAAACGGTCATAAACAGTTCCATTGTCTCTCTTTACACTGAGACCTGTATCAACGAGGTATTTCTCTTGATATCCTTTGGATACAGCCTCTTCTGACATGGCATTAGGGCTATCCAAACAAAAGCCAAGGCGGAACTTTTCGATGATGTCGTCACGAAATCCACGACTACGGAAATACGCCAGTCCTATTGAGCGTCCGTCTTGATGGTTCTGCATGGTCTCACTAAAATATGTTGCAGCCCATTCGTTGACGGCAAACATGCTTTCACGCTCATTTTGGTGCTGACGTTGCTCGTCTGTCATCTGCTCCTCTTCAACAGGAATGCCATACTTCTTTGCCAAATGACGCAATGCCTCAACATAGGTCATCTGCTCTATCGCCATAATGAAATGTACGGCATTGCCACCTTGTCCGCAACTGAAACATTTGCACACGCCACGGGCAGGAGAGACTGAAAATGAAGGTGTTTTGTCATCGTGGAAAGGACACAATCCCTTGTAGCTTGCACCTGCTCGGCGAAGCGTCACATAGTCCGAAACAACGTCAACAATGTTTGACGCATCGACTATTCGGTCTATGGTGGATTGCGGTATCATCCTTTAACCATGCTGAGAAATTCTTTCCTCTTTTCGTTGTTCTCAAAGACTCCTGTATAATATATCGTAGTTGTAGTAGAACCTTGTTTTTCCACTCCACGCATCTGCATACAGAGGTGCTGCGCCTCTATCATAACGATAGCGCCAAGTGGGGCGAGTGCCTGCTGCACACATTCACAAATCTGTTTGGTCAGATGCTCCTGCACTTGCAGACGATGAGAAAAAATGTCCACCATTCGTGGTATTTTGCTCAGCCCTACAATCCGTCCGTTAGGTATGTATGCGACGTGAACCTTGCCAAAGAATGGCAGAATATGATGCTCGCAGAGAGAATAGAACTCAATATCCTTCACCACCACCATTTGGTCATATTCCTCTTGGAACATAGCCGACTGAAGCGTGGCTATCGGATCCATAGAATATCCCTTAGTCAGTTCGAGAAAAGACTTCGCCATGCGCTCGGGAGTCTTGACAAGCCCCTCACGCTCGGGGTCTTCTCCTATGACTTCAAGGCTCTGACGACAAGTCTTCTTGAGTAGTTCTATCTGTTCTTCTCTGTTCATTGCTGTATGTGTCTATTTTAATGATATATGTACACCTCGCTCTTTACGATTGTTGCCCCTTTGGAGAGTTTGGCTTCGTTTATTTTCTTTAAGTACGCCTGAGCATCTTTGTATGTGACAAAATCCCCTACACGGCATCGCCAGTTAGGCGACTCAAACGTGGTGTACGCCTGCAACTCGGGAAAAAGAGTGGTCACTCTTGCTCCAACCCTCTGCGCATTAGTCTGCTCCGTGCGTGCGCTACCACCCCAATACACCTGTATGCGGTAGCCTCGCGCCCTCATCTTCTTCCCTGTCAAATTGCCAACAACCTCTTTCTTATCATCCTTCTTTTCGGGAACGTATTGCTTCTTTCCGTTCACAATGTTGTCAATTAGTGTGTCTTGGTGTACTGTCACTGTGCCTTGTCCTGCCACATTGCTTGTGATGTGCTTGATGAAATCCTGTGCAGACATGGTGACAGCACACATGAAAAGGATTAGTGTGATAGAAAGAAATCGTTTCATTGGTAGGATGATTTGTTGTTAATTCTTGAAAAGGAAAGACGAAAGCCGAATGTCTCGGACTTACACCTTCGCTGTTCGGCTTTCGTCTTTGTCGTTAAATGCGATTATTTCCAAGCATCGATAATGCCCTTAAAGTCTGCCACTTTAAGCGATGCACCGCCGATGAGACCACCGTCGATGTCTGGCTTAGCGAAGAGTTCAGGAGCGTTAGATGCCTTGCATGAACCACCGTAAAGGATTGATGTGTTTGCAGCAACCTCTGCACCGTACTTCTCTGCGATGACAGAACGGATGTAAGCGTGGATTTCCTCTGCCTGCTCTGCTGTAGCAGTCTTGCCTGTGCCGATAGCCCAAATTGGTTCGTAAGCGATAACTACATTTGCGAACTGCTCTGGAGTGAGGTGGAACACTGAGCCTTCGAGTTCTGCCTTCACAACTGCATTCTGCTCATTTGCCTCACGCTGTTCGAGCGACTCGCCGATGCAGAAGATTACTTTAAGACCGTTAGCGAGAGCGAGGTCAACCTTCTCTTTGAGAATTTCTGGAGTCTCGTTGTAGTACTCACGACGCTCAGAGTGTCCGAGGATAACGTACTCAGCACCAGTAGACTTCACCATTTCAGCAGACACCTCGCCAGTGTAAGCACCAGATGCCTTGTCAGCGCAGTTTTCAGCACCGAGGTTGATAACATCGTGATTGATGATTTCAGAAACCTTTGCAAGGTGGATGAATGGAGTACAGATGATAACGTCGCAGTTTGGCTTGTCAACAGCAAGTGCCTCGTTCAGCCCCTGTGCAAGTTCAATACCTTCCTGCAAGTTCTTGTTCATCTTCCAGTTTCCAGCAACAATTTTCTTTGCCATAATGATTTAGTTTTAAATGGTTAAACTTTATGTTAATTCTGTATTTCTCTTAAAATAGATGACTGTATTTCTCCGCCAACTCCTCACTGTTTGGCATGTTGTGATTGCTCCATTTCTTCACGATTGCGCCATTGTGCAGAAGTATCAGCCCCGGCTTGCCTCTGACAATGGTTCTCAGCATACTCTCGTCGGCAATGCTATATATGTATTCCGCTCCCGTATGCTCATTCCAGTATGTCTGCGAGTGTTCGTCAGCCGATGCTGTGAGGCAATAAAAGCCCATGTTCTGCTCTTTGGCATAATCGTATATGTCGTTCACTCTATCCACGCACCCCTCATCGGCGTTTAGCAGATTGGGGATGACCAGCAAGAACGTGTATCCATCAGCATACGTTATGTCGTCCGTAATGTCATCATCATTCATGTCTGCCACATAGAAATCTACCGCCGGAACACCAGCATCATCCAACGTTATCCGTCTTGTTTCCACATAATTCCATGTTGAATCAGGGTCATCATCTTCCACAGACAGTTCCATTGTCTCCCCATTCTTTTCATAGATGATTTTAATGTCATATTTCGGCTCATCCGCAGCATTTCCGCTCTCTCGCAAACTAACGCCCACTTTGTAAGGGCTGAAATCTATTGCAGGCAAACAAACGATGCAATACACAGCATATCCAATGATGAAACAAAGCGAAATAAGCGATATAAACCATTTCACGCTCGCCCCTAAGAAATGGAACTGCAACCTCTTGTAACGCTCACACACTATCGCCGCCGCCAACAGCACAATGTTCTTCCCCAACGTCGCCCCATTGCTCAATTTTATCACATCGCCAAAACATCCACAATCCGACACAGGATTTGCAATGACGATATATACTGTCAGCAACGTCATCACAGTCATAAAAGCCACCGTAATCCTCGACGTTTTCGCTGTGCTTATCCCCATAAGAATATACACACCCAAGACAAACTCAAACACCGCCAATATCACCGCACACCCCAACAGGAATGTCTCGGGCAATGTCAGCCACGCCACCGAATTGACATACTCCTCCAACTTATACACCATTCCGAGCGGGTCGTTAGCCTTTACGAAACCGCTGAAGATGAATGTTATAGCGAGGAGCAAACGGCAGACATTAACCAAGCATTTGAGTATCGTTATCTTAGTTTTCCTGCGCATCTTCTTTTTCTTCAGACAGTTTTATGAGACCAAACACAGAGTAGTTTATCATATCCAGATAATTAGCGTCAATCCCCTCCGAAATGAGCGTCTGCCCATTATGCCCCTCTATCTGCTTTGTCCTGTATATCTTCATCAAAATCAAGTCAGTGTAACTGCTCACTCTCATAGCCCTCCATGCCTCGTCATAGTCATGGTTCTTGCGCAGCATCAAGTCAAGAGCCATTTGAGCGTGCTTGTCATACAACTTCATAGCCTCCTCAGCCTCAATATCCTCCGTATCGGCATACCCCAACTCTAACTGTATCAACCCTACTATTCCATAATTCACAATAGCCTGAAACTCAGGATATATCCCTTCGCCCACCATAGACACGCCTTTCAATTCAAGACTGCGTATGCGGTTCGCCTTAATGAATATCTGGTCAGTTACCGACGACGGCCTCATAATTCTCCAAGCCGCCCCATAGTCATGAAGTTTCTTGCTGAATATCTCACGGCAACCTGCCATTGCCTCTCTGAATTGCTGCTGAGTGTCCATAATCTTATATATATTATGCAAAGTTACTGCTTTTTGTTGAAATATGGATAATCAGCAATGAAAAACTCCATTTATTATGGTGTTAAATTATTTTATCAAACAAAAAGCATTTTATGAATTTGCCGTTCTACTTTTTGCCAAATAATATGGTAGCAATCCAACCCGGAAAAACAGCAATGAATAAGTTGGTGCATCAAATAGTGATGTACGTTTAGAACCTTCGTCCTCGTGGAAGGCTATGAACAGACATTTGTGGTTGTTGGGAACGGGGTGTAAAAGCCCCCTTACATGGTATTCAGCCGTGCATCTTCTTAAAATATAAGTTATGTTTTATAAAATATAACCTATATTTATTAAAATTAAACCTAAATTTTATAAAACATAACTTATATTTTAAGAATGGATACGGCTGTGTATCGGTCAAGTGTGTGAATACAATAAAAATTAAGAGGCGTACTCTAAATAATTAGGAAATGTATTCGAAACCTGTGTAGGGAACGAGCGCCTTTGGCATTCGGATGCCCTTCTCCGTCTGGAAGTTCTCGAGTATGGCTGCTACGATGCGAGGCAAGGCGAGTGCAGAACCATTGAGTGTGTGGCAGAGTTGCACTTTCTTGTCTGCTGTGCGGTAGCGGCATTTGAGGCGGTTAGCCTGATAGGTGTCGAAATTGGAGACGGAGGAAACTTCGAGCCAGCGGTCTTGGGCTTCTGAGTATACTTCGAAGTCGTAGCAAATGGCGGAGGTGAAACTCTGGTCGCCTCCACAAAGACGCAGGATGCGGTAGTGGAGTTCGAGTTTCTTGAGAAGACCCTCGACGTGTTCGAGCATTTCCCGATGGCTCTCCTTTGAGTGTTCGGGAGTGTCGATGCGTACAATTTCTATCTTGGAAAATTCGTGCAGACGGTTGAGTCCTCTCACGTCTTTGCCGTATGAACCTGCTTCGCGGCGGAAGCACTGGGTGTAGGCGCAGTTCTTTATTGGGAGGTCTTTCTCGTCGAGGATTACGTCACGGTAGATGTTGGTGACTGGCACCTCTGCCGTTGGGATGAGGTAGAGGTCATCAAGCCCGCAGTGGTACATCTGTCCCTCCTTGTCGGGCAGTTGTCCTGTGCCGTAGCCAGATGCGGCGTTGACCACTGTTGGTGGCATGATTTCGGTGTATCCTGCTTTTCTTGCCTCGTCGAGGAAGAAGTTTATCAATGCTCGTTGCAGTTGTGCGCCTTTGCCTACATAGACGGGGAAACCTGCGCCTGTGATTTTCACTCCGAGGTCGAAGTCAATGAGGTTGTACTTCTTGGCAAGTTCCCAGTGGGGGAGTTTCGCCTCGTCGTTAGTTGGGATTGTATCCCAGTTGCCCACGGTGTCGCCTTCCTTGCATTCACGCAATGATGATTTCACCACCACATTGTCTTCTGCGCCGTTGCCTTCTGGCACTTCGTCGTATGGAATGTTGGGAATGGTGCAGAGGTGAGCGTTCAATGCTTGCTCTGCTTCTGCCTTGGCTGTCTCGTGATGTGCGGCTGACGCTTTGAGTTTTGCCACTTCTGCTTTTGCAGCCTCGGCTTCTTCCTTGTTGCCAGCCTTCATCAGTTGACCGATTTGTGCGGCGAATTTCTTGCTTTCGGCAAGTATGGCGTCGAGTTTTGTCTGTGCTTCACGGCGCTTCTTGTCGAGCGAGAGTGCCTTTTCTATCGCTTCTTTTGCTCCGTTGAAACGTTTCTTCTCGAGGCCTTGTATGACTTTTTCGGTTTCTTCCTTTATCTGATTGAGTGTAAGCATCTTTTTTCCTTATACTTATTTGAGCAGTCCTAATTCCTTGAACACATCTACGAGGATTGAGACGCAACGGTCAACCTGCTCCTTCGTGTGTGTAGCCATGAGTGCCACGCGGATGAGTGTGTCCTGCGGTGCGCATGCTGGTGGAACGACTGAGTTGACGAACACGCCCTTGTCGAATGCTTTCTTTGTCACCTCGAATGTCTTGAACGCATCACGCACGTAGAGCGGTATGATTGGGCTTTCTGTGTCGCCAATCTCGAAGCCTGCCTCCTCGAACTGTTTGAGGGCATAGTTTGTGATTTTCCACAGGTTCTCCTGACGCTCTGGCTCTTGCTGTATGATGTGGAGCGCTTCGAGGGCTGCCGCTGTTGCAGCAGGCGTGTTGCTGGCGCTGAAGATGTATGTGCGGCTGTTGTGGCGGAGCCAGTTGATTGTGTCGCTGTCGGATGCTATGAAACCGCCGATAGATGCAAGGCTCTTTGAGAACGTACCCATGATGAGGTCAACGTCGTCGGTCAAGCCGAAATGGTTGCACACGCCTCGTCCCTGCTTGCCGAACACTCCCAATCCGTGGGCTTCGTCCACCATTACAGTTGCGTTGTATTTCTTCTTCAGTTCGATGATTTCTGGCAACTTTGCAAGGTCGCCTTCCATAGAGAAGAGTCCGTCGATGACAATCAGTTTGAGCGCATCGGGGTTGCATCGCATGAGTTGGTGTTCGAGGTCTTCCATGTCGTTGTGCTTGTAGTGGAAGAACTGCGAAAATGAGAGACGACGTCCGTCCACGATTGATGCGTGGTCGCGGTCGTCGCCGATGATGTAGTCGTTTCTGCCTGTGAGGCATGACACGACACCTGAATTGACTGTGAAACCAGTGGAATAGACCAGTGCCTCGTCCTTTCCGACAAACTCTGCAAGTTCCTTCTCAAGTTGGATGTGCAGGTCGAGCGTTCCGTTGAGGAAGCGTGAGCCGGCACAGCCTGTGCCATACTTCTTGATTGCGTTGATAGCGGCCTCGCATATACGCTTGTCGTATGTCAGACCCATGTATGAGTTTGAGCCGAACATAAGGACTTTCTTGCCGCTCATCGTTACTTCAGTGTCCTGATGACTGTCGATTTCTCTGAAATAAGGATAGACGCCCGCATTGATGTACTTCTGCGGCTCTCTATACTTACTCATTCTTTCTTGTAGTAAACCCATAGTTATCTGGTGCATTTCTGATGCCTCTCCTTGTCGTGTTTTTGCAGGTCGGCACCGAAATAAACACTCTGTTTGTTTATTGTTATTTTCTATTTCTCGTCAGTACCTTAAAGCATGCTTCGCATGAGTCGAAAGACATTCCTGTGAGCATCCAAAGATACAAAAACGGTGCAAAGTTAGGAAAAAGAACGTTAATTTTTACACGTTTTCACAAAAAAATAATCTCCTCCCAAAAACATTGACGTATTTTTTGAGTATTTGGAGTAAAAAGTAGTATTTTTGCATGACATTTGGGAAAGTGAGTTAGTTAAGAGGGGTTACACATATATATATGTATTGAAACAGGCAAAGAGAAACAAAAACGGTTTGACCGCATATAGAAAAAGGAACATCTGTACATTTTATAATTTATGGCAGACAAAAAGAAAATAATGTTTATCGTGAACCCAGTGTCAGGCACGTCCGGGAAGAAACGCATACAGAAGTTGATAAAGGAGCGTCTGAACAAGGATATTTACGACTATGAAATAGTGGAGACGGAGCATGTGGGGCATGCGACAGAGTTGGCGGCAAAGGCGGCAGATGACGGAACGGACATTGTGTGTGCGGTAGGAGGCGATGGAACGGTGAACGAGGTGGCGAGCGGTTTGTTGCACACGAAGACGGCACTGGCGATTATCCCTTCGGGGTCGGGCAACGGATTGGCACGGCACTTGCGCATTCCTGTCGAGCCTCAAATGGCGATAGATATTATAAACAAAGGGCTGGTGCAGGCAATGGATTATGGCACGATGAATGGGAAGCCTTTCTTCTGCACGTGCGGAGTAGGCTTTGACGCTTTCATATCGCAGAGATTTGCCGAGTCGGACAAGCGAGGGCCTGTCACATATATAGAAAATGTGTTGAACACGAGCCTTAAATATCATTCGGAGACATACGACGTGGAGATTGTCAGCGGAGGCGACGAGGAGGGGCAGCACGAGAGGATGAAGGCGTTCCTCATATCGTGTGCCAACGCTTCTCAGTATGGCAACAATGCGTATATCGCTCCCGAGGCGTCGGTGAGGGACGGCATGATGAACGTCATCATCATCGAGCCGTTTTCTGCTATCGATGTGCCTCAACTTGCTATACAGTTGTTCAATGGAACAATAACGCAGAATTCTCACATCAAGACGTTTGAGTGCCGCAAGGTCATCATCCACCGCTCGAAGCCGGGTGCGGTGCATTATGACGGCGACCCTACGGAAATGGGGAAGGACGTGTCGGTGGAACTCGTGCCGGGAGGTTTGCTGTGCGTGTCTCCTCCCAAGGAGGGCATGCCAAACATGGACGAGAGGATGCAGAGTTTCTTTGTGGAGCATTTCTATGGCGTGTACAGCAGGACGGAGGCGGTCATCCAGAAAAATCTGCACAAGGGGCAAACGCTGCTGAATGGCGACCTAATTCGCAAACTTTCGGGAAAATAAACCGTGTGTCAATAAAAAAATAGTGATTTATTTGTTAAATAAAATTTAACTCACTATATTTGCGAATGAATAAGAGCGACAGAGGTCGATAAAGGAAGACCGTGTATCGGAACATTGATAAACGGTGTATCGAAACATCGATGAACGGTGTGTCGATTGTGCGATGAACGGTTAGCACTTTAGGAGGCTTGCGAGGAACGTTTTTTGTGGGGTTGAGCATGCCTTTTTGCAAGTGGCGCGGCAGTTGAAATTGTGTTGCTGAACAGTTGGAGAAATATGTTGCTGACATGAAAACCCAATTACAATAACCTTAAATAACTATTTAACAACAAACTAATTATGGCTCAGAAAAGAGTTTACACCTTCGGCAACGGACAGGCTGAAGGAAACGCACAGATGCGTGAAGTGCTTGGTGGCAAGGGAGCGAACCTTGCCGAGATGAACCTCATTGGCGTACCTGTACCTCCGGGCTTCACTATCACTACAGATTGCTGTAATGAATACTACGAGGTGGGCGAGGAGAAAATCAAGGAACTGCTTCAGGACGAGGTGAATGCAGCGGTTGCTCACGTTGAGAAATTGATGAACTGCAAGTTTGGCGATGTAAACAACCCGCTTCTCGTGTCAGTACGTTCAGGCGCTCGTGCTTCAATGCCGGGCATGATGGATACAATCCTTAACCTCGGTCTCAACGACGAAGTGGCTGAAGGAATGGCTAAGAAGACTAACAATCCTCACTTCGTGTACGACTCATATCGCCGTTTCGTGCAGATGTACGGCGACGTTGTTATGGGCTTGAAGCCAGTGAACAAGGAAGACATCGACCCATTCGAGGCAATCATCGAAAAGGTGAAAGAGGAGCAGGGTGTCACTCTCGACAAAGACCTCTCCGTAGAGTCTCTGAAGAAGTTGGTTGAACTCTTCAAGGCTGCCATCAAGGAGCAGACAGGTCAGGACTTCCCAACCGACCCAATCGTGCAGTTGTGGGGTGCTATCTGCGCCGTGTTCCGCAGTTGGATGAACGAGCGCGCTATCCTCTACCGCAAGATGGAAGGCATTCCAGACGAGTGGGGAACAGCCGTATCAGTCATGGCGATGGTATTCGGCAACATGGGCGAAACTTCCGCAACAGGCGTATGCTTCTCTCGCGATGCAGGTAACGGCGAAAACCTCTTCAACGGTGAGTACCTCATCAATGCACAGGGCGAGGACGTTGTGGCTGGTATCCGCACACCACAGCAGATTACAAAGATTGGTTCTCAGCGTTGGGCAGAACGTGCAGGCATTTCAGAAGAAGAGCGTGTTGCCAACTACCCATCTATGGAAGAGGCAATGCCTGCTCTCTATGCTGAACTGAACGACATTCAGGACAAGTTGGAGAAGCACTATAAGGATATGCAGGACATGGAGTTCACCGTACAGGAAGGCAAACTCTGGTTCTTGCAGACTCGTAACGGTAAGCGTACTGGTACTGCAATGGTTAAGATTGCTATGGACTTGGTTCGCGAAGGTCTCATCGACGAAAAGACTGCTATCCTCCGTTGCGAGCCACAGAAACTCGACGAACTCCTTCACCCAGTGTTCGACAAGGACGCTTTGAAGAAAGCAAAGGTTATCACTCAGGGTCTTCCTGCTTCTCCGGGTGCTGCTTGCGGTCAGATTGTGTTCCACGCAGACGATGCACAGGAGTGGCATGAGAATGGCCACAGAGTAATCATGGTTCGTATCGAGACTTCTCCCGAAGACCTTGCAGGTATGGCATCAGCAGAGGGCATCCTTACTGCTCGTGGCGGTATGACTTCTCACGCAGCCGTTGTTGCTCGTGGTATGGGTAAGTGCTGCGTTTCGGGTGCAGGTGCAATCAATGTTGATTACAAGACAAAGACTGTCGAGATTGAAGGCGTTGTATATAAGGAGGGTGACTTCATCTCTCTGAACGGTACAACAGGACAGGTTTATGCAGGTGAAATTCAGACAAGGGCAGCTGAACTCTCTGGCGACTTCAAGGCTCTCATGGATTTGTGCGACAAGTACACTAAGTTGCAGGTTCGCACAAATGCCGACACTCCACACGATGCAGAGGTTGCTCGTGCATTCGGTGCAAAGGGTATCGGTCTCACTCGTACAGAGCACATGTTCTTCGACGACCAGAAGATTATCGCAATGCGTGAAATGATTCTCTCAGACTCTGTTGAAGGTCGTGAGAAGGCACTCGCAAAACTCCTCCCATATCAGAAGGCAGACTTCTACGGCATCCTCAAGGCTATGGACGGCTTGCACGTCAATGTTCGTCTCCTTGACCCACCACTCCACGAGTTCGTACCACACGATTTGAAGGGTCAGCAGATTATGGCAGACGAGATGGGCGTTGACATCAAGACCATTCAGCAGCGTGTCGCTTCTCTCGCAGAGAACAACCCAATGCTCGGTCACCGTGGTTGCCGTCTCGGTATCACATTCCCCGAAATCACAGCCATGCAGACACGAGCAATCCTCAGTGCCGCTTGCCAGTTGAAGAAGGAAGGCTACGACCCACATCCTGAAATCATGGTTCCGCTCATCGGTATTCTCTATGAGTTGAAGCAGCAGAAGGACATCATTCAGAAAGTAGCAAAAGAAGTGTTCGCTGAAGAAGGCGTTGAAATCCCATTCGAAATCGGTACGATGATTGAAATTCCTCGTGCAGCCCTCACAGCAGACCGCATCGCAACAGAGGCAGAGTACTTCTCATTCGGTACAAACGACCTCACTCAGATGACATTCGGCTACTCTCGCGACGACATCGCATCCTTCCTCCCAGTATATCTCGAGAAGAAGATTTTGAAGGTAGACCCATTCCAAGTTCTCGACCAGAACGGCGTAGGTCAACTCATCAAGATGGCAGTAGAGAAAGGCCGTGCCGTTCGTCCGGGCATGCGTACCGGTATCTGCGGCGAACACGGAGGCGAGCCATCATCCGTTAAGTTCTGCGCTAAAATCGGCATGAACTACGCATCATGTTCTCCATTCCGTGTGCCAATCGCACGTCTCGCAGCGGCGCAGGCAGCGGTCGAAGAAGAATAAGAATTATTCTAAAAGTTGATTGATAATTAGGCGGTAACACTCCGACAGGAAGGAGGTTATCGCCTAATATCATCTTATAAGGTGAGCATTTGACATCTGAAATCTTATTAAAAATGTATCATTTAATGGAATTTATGGTTTTTTTTCGTAAATTTGCATAAAAATTAAACACTACACAAAAATATCATGGCAGAAACAAGGTACATTTTCGTGACGGGAGGAGTGGCAAGTTCGCTGGGCAAAGGCATCATTTCCTCGTCAATAGGCAAGCTGCTACAAGCAAGGGGATACAACATCACGATACAGAAGTTTGACCCCTACATCAACATCGACCCCGGAACGCTGAACCCATACGAGCATGGAGAGTGCTACGTCACAATAGACGGCGTGGAGACAGACCTCGACCTCGGACATTATGAGAGGTTCACAGGCATACAGACGACTAGGGCGAACAACATAACGACGGGACGCATCTACCAGAGCGTCATCGACAAGGAGCGGCGAGGAGATTATCTTGGGAAGACCATTCAGGTGATACCGCACATCACCGACGAGATAAAGCGGAATATGCTCATTCTCGGCAGACAGGGAAAATATGACTTCGTGATTACGGAGATAGGCGGAACGGTGGGCGACATTGAGGGTCTGCCTTTCCTCGAAGCCATCCGACAGTTGAAATGGGAACTGGGCAACAAGGCTGTGTGCGTGCATCTCACATACGTCCCATATCTCGCAGCGGCGGGAGAGTTGAAGACGAAGCCAACGCAGCACTCGGTGAAGGAATTGCAGAGTCTTGGCATTCAGCCAGATATAATAGTGCTGAGGGCGGAACGTGACCTGTCAGAAGGACTGAAAATGAAGGTGGCATCGTTCTGCAATGTGGATAAAGACTGCGTGGTGCAGTCGGTCGATTTGCCAAGCATCTACGAGGTGCCAGTAAAGATGCAGGAACAGGCTCTCGACATTGCCATACTCCGCAAGTTGAACATGGCAATAGGCCCCACTCCGGGACTCGGGCCGTGGAGAGAGTTTCTTGAACTGCGTAACAAGGCGACAGAAATACTGCACATCGGGCTTGTCGGCAAGTACGATTTGCAGGATGCTTACAAGTCAATCCTCGAATCGTTGCAGCACGCAGGTACATACAACGGTTATAAGGTTAAGAGCCACTTCATAAACTCTGAGAAACTGACCGATGAGAATGTAGAGGAGCAACTGAAGGACATGGCAGGTGTTGTCATCTGCCCGGGCTTCGGGCAGCGTGGCATAGAGGGCAAGATTGTTGCCGCTCGCTATTGCAGAGAGAATGACAAGCCGACTTTCGGCATCTGTCTTGGCATGCAGATGATGGTGATAGAGTTCGCCCGCAATGTGCTGGGATTTGCCGATGCCAATTCAAGAGAAATGGACGAGACGACTCCGCACAATGTCATAGACATAATGGAGGAGCAGAAGAACATCACACACATGGGAGGAACAATGCGACTGGGTGGATATGAGTGTGAGGTGAAGAAAGGAACGAAAACATACGAGGCATACGGCACGGAGAAAATAGTGGAACGTCATCGCCACCGCTACGAGTACAACAACGACTTCAAGAAGCAGTTCGAGGAGGCAGGCATGGACAGCGTGGGCGTGAACCCAGAGAGCGACCTCGTGGAGATTGTGGAGATACCGTCCCTCACATGGTACATCGGCACTCAGTTCCACCCCGAATACTCTTCTACGGTATTAAAGCCTCATCCACTCTTCATGAGTTTCGTGAAGGCATCAATAGAAAAACAAAAACAATAATATATGAATAAAAACACACTGATAGGCTTCGTTTTGATGGCACTCGTAATGTTCGGCTTTATGGCATACGAGAACCACAACCGTGCCATACAAGCCGAAGAGATACGCATCCAAGACTCCATCGCTGCGATTGAAGCGCAGAAGGAAGCGGTGAAGACACAGGAGAAAATGGCGAAAATGGCTGAAGAGGCGGCAGACACGCTCAACCCTCTATTTGAGGCTCGCACAGGCAAACAAGGCACGACTGTGATTGAGAATGAACTCATTCGTGTGACACTGACAAACAAGGGCGGTCAAATGCAGAAGGTTGAGTTGAAAGACAGCATTTACAAAAGCCGTGAAGGTGGTAACGTGGTTCTTTTCAACAGCGGAGACCAGAGCATGAACATTATGCTTGACGGAAAGACCGTCAATATCGCTACCGAAGAACTCTTCTTCACTCCTACCGATGTGAATGCCGACGGTGTGACTATGCACCTGCCTGTGGCAAATGGTTCGCTCGACATTATCTATTCGCTCAAGCCAAATTCTTACATTCTTGACATGGATGTGAAGGTGAGCAATCTTGATGGATTTTTCCCATCGAAAACAAACTCCATGATGATTGAATGGACTGAGCAGATGAAGCAGCAGGAGAAGGGATATGACTTTGAGACTCGCTATTCGACTGTCACTTACCGAGATGTTGACGGCGATACGCACGAGTTGTCTGTCACAGGCGGAGATGAATATGAAGATGATTTTGAAGAAAAAGTTAAATGGATAGCATATAAGACACAGTTTTTCAGTCAGATACTCATTGCAGACAGTCCTTTGTCTGTCGGCGTGATGTCGTCTGAGAAATCAGAAAAAGGCTCTGGATATTTGAAGACTTACCAGACCTCTTTTTCTGCGGACTTTGACACAAAGGGCGTAAAGCCAACGAGTTTCCACCTTTATCTTGGTCCAAACAAATTCTCTACTTTGAAGGCAAACGAGAAACTGATAAATTCCAGCGATGACCTTGACCTTCAGTCGCTTGTGTATATGGGTTGGCCAGTCATCAAGTGGATAAACCGCTTCATTTTCCTCTATGCTTTTGACTTCCTCACAAGTCTTGGGCTAAACATGGGTATTGTGCTTCTCTTGCTCACAATAATCGTGAAGTTCCTTGTGTTCCCGCTGATGAAGAAATCTTATCTGTCTTCAGCAAATATGCGTGTTCTCCGACCAAAGATGGACGAAATCAACGCAAAATACACTAAACCAGAGGATGCGATGATGAAACAGCAGGAAATGATGAAATTGTACAGCGAATACGGCGTGAGCCCTGTGGGAGGATGCCTACCGATGCTCATTCAGATGCCTCTATGGATTGCACTTTTCAACTTCATTCCTAACTACATCGAGATGCGAGGAGAGTCTTTCCTTTGGGCGGACGACCTTTCTACTTACGACGACATCATTCATTGGAACTTCAACATTTGGGGCATTGGTGACCACTTGTCGCTCTTCTGTATTCTGTGGTGTCTTTCGTCGGTCATTTCGTCCATTGCGACTCAGCGCCAACAGCAGTATGCAATGACACCTGAGCAACAGCAACAGATGAGCATGATGAAATGGATGACCTATTTGATGCCTGTCATCTTCTTCTTCTCATTCAACAGTTACAGTGCAGGTCTCAACTGGTACTACTTCATCTCTACTTTAATTAGTGTCCTGATGATGTGGGCATTACGCAAGACTACCGACGATGCGAAACTCCTTGCAAAACTTGAAAAACGCCACGCAGAACGCAAGGCAAACGCTGGTGAAAAGAAGACAACATCAAGCCTTATGGGTCGTCTGCAAGCCATGCAGGAGAAGCAACTGGAAATCTTGCGCCAGCAACAAGAAGCACAGAAAAATCAACGAAAATAAAACCATGAACAAAACACTTATCCTTGCATCTCTTATCGCTATGACACATATAGATGCTGAGGCTCAGACATTCATAGGGCGACAAACTCCGAAGATAGAAAACCGCACGCTTACTCCCGAAGCCTTATGGGCTATGGGGCGTGTGGGCGGAGCATCAGTATCGCCCGATGCAAAATCCATTACATATAATGTATCATATTACAGTGTGGCTGAAAACAAAAGCCATACTGTAATTTATGTTATAGGCAATGATGGTTCGGGAGAGCAGTTGCTGACATCAGCAAAGACTTCAGAATTGTCTCCAAAGTTCATTGCAGACGGCAAGAAGATTGCTTTCCTTACCCCCGACAGCGAAGGAACGATGCAGGTGTGGCAGATGAATCCCGACGGAACTGAACGTGTGCAGTTGTCCCACGAGAAAGAAGATGTGGAGGACTTCAAGTTTTCTGCCGACGAGAAGAAGGTTATTCTCGTCAAGTCAATCAAATATGGTCAGCGTACAAAAGACATTTATCCCGACCTCGACAAAGCCTCTGGACGTGTCATTACAGGGCTTATGCACCGCCATTGGGACGAGTGGGTGGAGAGCATTCCACATCCATACATCGCTGATTTCAACGGCACAGCCATCACTGGCACAAAGGATATTCTCGACGGCGAGCCATACGAATGCCCGATGAAGCCTTTCGGAGGCATTGAGCAACTTGATTTCTCGCCCGACGGCACACGCATTGCCTACACTTGCCGAAAACTGGAAGGCAGAGATTACGCATGCTCCACTGATGCCGACATATATATATATAATGTAGAGACAGGAACAACGGAAAATATCTGCAAGCCAAAGGGATATGTTCGTCCAACTGTTGATTATACCGAATCGCTTAAAAACCAAGCAGTAAATACCGAAGCACCTATTGTCGGCGGAATGACCTTTGCTGGCTATGACATAAATCCTCAGTTCTCACCCGACAGCAAATATCTCGCATGGCAAAGCATGAGGCAAGACGGATATGAAAGCGACCTCAACCGCCTCATTATCAAAGACCTCTCTACAGGGGAATGCCGTCAGTTGGCAACAGATTTTGATAGCAATGTGGATTCTTACTGTTGGGGTGCAGACTCTAAGACCATCTATTTCAATGGCGTTTGGCATGGCGAGACACACGTTTATTCAGTAGATTTGAAGAACAAACTGAAGAAACTCACCGAAGGGCAATACGATTATACTTCTGTTCAACTCATCGGCAAGAACCTTCTTTGTGCTCGCCAAAGCATGTGTGAAGCACCAGAGTTGTACATCGTCAATCCTGCAAAAGGCTCTGTAAATCAACTCACTAACGAAAATAAATACTTCAAAGAAAACATAGATTGGGGAACAGTTGAGCCTCGCTGGACAAAGACGGTGGATGGTAAAGACCTCCTCTCGTGGATTGTCCTTCCGCCAAACTTTGACAAGACGAAGAAGTACCCCACCCTGCTGTTCTGCGAAGGTGGACCTCAAAGCCCAGTATCTCAGTTTTGGTCGTTCCGTTGGAACATGATGATAATGGCTGCCAACGGCTATATCGTCGTTGCCCCCAACCGTCGCGGCTTGCCCGGTTTTGGCAAGGCTTGGAACGAGGAGATTTCAGAAGATTACGGCGGTCATTGCATGGACGACTATTTCTCAGCCATCGACGATGCTGCCAACAACCTCCCATACGTTGATAAAGACCGCCTCGGATGCGTTGGTGCAAGTTTCGGCGGATTTAGCGTTTATTGGCTGGCGGGTCATCACAACAAGCGTTTCAAGGCGTTCATTGCTCACGATGGCATCTTCAATCTCGAACAGCAATACCTTGAAACAGAAGAAATGTGGTTTGCCAACTGGGATATGGGTGGAGCATATTGGAACGGACACGACAAGACATTCCGCAATTCTCCCCACCGTTTCATTGATAAGTGGGACACGCCCATCCTCTGTATTCAAGGAGAAAAAGACTTCCGCATTGTCACCTCGCAAGCCATGTCAGCATTCAATGCCGCTCAACTCCGTGGCATACCGTCAGAGTTCCTTTGCTTCCCCGACGAGAACCACTGGGTGCTGAAACCACAGAACGGCATTTTGTGGCAACGCAGATTTTTCAACTGGTTAGATAAATATGTAAAATAAATATGACTACACAAGCAATTCAGCAAAAATTGAGTGACTCCGCCCTTTGGCGATGGGTAGCACTCATCATCGTATCGGTGACAATGATGTTCG
Source organism: Prevotellaceae bacterium (assembly GCA_022508665.1). Lineage (GTDB taxonomy): Bacteria > Bacteroidota > Bacteroidia > Bacteroidales > Bacteroidaceae > Minthosoma. The sequence goes on from JAFLUT010000002.1 coordinate 94,015, forward strand.
GCTATTTCTTCACCGATGTCATGTCGCCACTCGAACCCCTTCTCACACAGACAAAGGAACTTGGAGGACTTGGATGGACAAGCGACGAATACGGCTTCTTCTCAGGCTCTTACGGCTTTTTCAACGTGTTCCTGCTTCTCCTCTTTTTCGGAGGCATCATCCTCGACAAGTTCGGCATCCGCTTCACAGGTGTGCTGTCAACCACACTTATGTTTGCAGGTGCATTGATTAAATGGTGGGCATTGAAAAACACCTTTGAAGGCGAACTGTTTGGCTATCAGATGCAGGTCATTTATGCTTGCCTCGGCTTTGCCATCTATGGTGTCGGCTGCGAGATAGCAGGTATCACCGTCAGCAAAGTGATTGTCAAGTGGTTCACAGGCCACGAGTTAGCCCTCGCAATGGGTCTTCAAGTAGGTCTTGCCCGTCTTGGCACAGCGGCAGCATTAAGTTTCGCTCTGCCGTATGCCAAAAGTATGGGAGAGGTTGCAGCAAGCGTTGGCTTAGGTGCATGCCTCCTCTGTGCAGGTGTTGTGGCATTCCTTGTGTATAACGTCCTCGACAAGAAGGAAGACAAAGCCACACAAGCGGCAGCAACAGAACCCGAACCGGGCTTTCAGTTCTCCGACCTCAAACTGCTCTTCACGAACAAAGGCTTCTGGTACATCACCCTGCTTTGCCTCATGTTCTACGCAGGTGTATTCCCATTCTTGAAGTTTGCCACAAAACTCATGGTCATCAAGTATGGCGTGGATGAAGACCTCGCTGGTTCAATCCCTTCGATGTTGCCCTACGGCACAATCGTCCTCACACCAATCTTCGGATATATCTATGACAAGATAGGCAAAGGTGCAACCCTTATGATTATCGGTTCCATCCTTCTCACAATCGTTCACACCGTGTTCGCCCTTCCTGTCACATCCGTGGGAGTCGCCGTCACTATGATGCTCGTGCTTGGCGTTGCCTTCGGACTTGTGCCATCAGCCATGTGGCCATCCGTGCCGAAGATTATCCCAATGCAACTTCTCGGCACGGCATACGCCCTCATCTTCTACATTCAGAACATCGGGCTTTCCATGGTGCCAATCCTCGTCGGCAAAGTAAACCAAGCTAATACCGATGCTAACGGTGTGATTGACTACACGCAGACAATGACGATTTTCGCCATTTGCGGTGCATGTGCCATCATCATCTCTTTCCTCCTGCTCCTCGAGGACAAGAAGAAAGGCTACGGCTTGCAGAAATCTAATATCAAATAAAACATTATTCATCAAAACTCATAACCTATATGTTTGAACTAATTTCAACTCCGTGGATTGTAGTATGCTTCATACTATGGTTCTACTTCCTTCTGAACTCCTACAAAGGGCAACCAAAGGGGCTTTGGACACTTGCGTTGGCAAACACAGGCGAACGTTTCGGCTACTACACCATGCTTGCCGTCTTCACACTGTTTCTCCAAGCCAACTTCGGCTTCGACGAGAAACTGACCAGCACCATCTTCTCCAGTTTCCTCATGCTGGTGTACTTCCTCCCACTCTTCGGAGGTATGCTTGCCGACAAGTTCGGCTACAGCAAGATGGTCACCATCGGCATCTTCATTATGTTCGCAGGATATGTGCTGCTGTCAATGCCACTTGGCAAAGAATCCATCGGCATCATTGCCATGGCTGGCGCACTCCTCCTCATCAGTTTCGGCACAGGTCTCTTCAAGGGCAATCTGCAAGTGATGGTCGGCGACCTCTACAACGACCCACAATATGCAGACAAGCGCGACTCCGGTTTCCAACTCTTCTACATGGCAATCAATGTCGGCGCACTCTTCGCCCCAACTGCTGCCATACGCATTATGGAATGGGCGCAGACAGCCTACGGCGTGTCAGAGACTGACTCCTACCACTTCGCATTCGGTGTGGCATTCGCATCGCTAATCGTATCAATCCTCATCTACTACATCGGCAAATCAACCTTCAAACAGGTCATTACCCCCACAAAGAAAGAGGCGGCAAAGACCGTGGAGCAAGTCACAGACACCCTCACTCCTGCCGAGACACGCGAGCGCATCATCTGCCTCATCCTTGTTTTCGCCGTTGTACTCTTCTTCTGGATGGCATTCCACCAGAACGGACTCACCCTCACATTCTTCGCTCGCGACTACACTGCCACAACATCCACAGGCATAGAGTCAATGCTTTTCGATGTGCGCAATCTCCTCGCTTGCATCTTCATCGTTTACGGTATCTTCGGCATCTTTCAGACCAAAGGACTTTGCCGCATCGTGGCAGGCGTTCTCATCGTGGCAGGCATTGCGTTCCTCATAGGAATGCTTCCAGAGGAAGGCACATCAGTCGGTGTCAGCGCACCTATCTTCCAGCAGTTCAACGCATGCTTCGTTGTGATGCTCACCCCTGTCAGCATCGCCCTTTTCGGATGGCTTGCAAAGATTGGCAAAGAACCCAAAGCCCCAGTAAAGATAGGTCTCGGTATGCTCGTTGCAGCAGCGGCTTACCTGATGATGACCGCATTCAGCATAGGTCTCCCTATCCCTGCCTACGATGCAGAAGGAACAAACCTCCACATGGCAGATGTTACTCCTAACCTGCTCATCAACACATACCTTATTCTCACCTTCGCCGAACTGCTCCTCTCCCCTATCGGTATCTCTTTCGTCACGAAAGTTGCGCCTCCCAAATACAAGGGCATGATGATGGGCGGCTGGTTCGTATCCACAGCACTCGGCAACTTCCTCGTTCAAATCCCTGGCTATCTTTGGGGCAAAGAACTTTACATCGTATGGGGAGTTCTCGCAGGCATCTGCCTCCTTGCCGCAATCTTCATTTTTGCTATCATCAAGAAACTCAACAAGGTGGCATAAATTCACAAACTATACCTTAAATCCACAATACATAATCCATTAACAAAAATCCGTGTGACTGTTGAGTCACACGGATTTTTCATTTACAATCTATTTATTTACAAGGATATTATTTACTCATAGAAGCCAGTGTATCTCTGACCTGCATAACGGTAAATAACCCCAGGGTCTGTATCAAACTCAAAATCTATACAGATGCTGTCATTAGGCATTCCGTGCAGATTGGTTGCGCCATTAGGGAAAACTTTTCCTGTCACTTTGCAAGTCTCTTCACCATCATAGACGTTAAGCACATCGTTACCAGAGAATGTTAGAGTTGAGAGATTGCAATTCACAGCAGCCTTCACCCACCAAAAATTTTGTAGGTCATCCACCCATATAGTGTTAGAAGTGTTCTCTGCTGTATTATATGTGTAGAACTGGAATGTTCCGTAACCATAATAGTCACCATAGTGAATGGTGTCGCCATTCTCGTCAAGTTCCATAAGGTCAACCTGAACATCCCACACACCTGCCATATCCTTAACAGCAGTTCCGCCTGCTGGCACATCAGTCTCAGTGCTACATGATATGATAGTAGCGCAGAATAGCAGCGTTGCTAAATAAAATATTTTCTTCATAATCTATTTATTCTTTGTTTAATACTACATGGAATATGAAAGGATAGTCTGTGTAAGTAACAGCCCAAGACAAGGTGCCTGTTGCGGCATCATACGTGCCTTCCAAGTCCTCGGCGCTGTCTCCCCAACCAGGCACATAACTGTCCAACAAACTAATGGTTCCGTCATCGTCAATAGAGATTAGCCCCTCCATAGCGTAGTCATATCCATAACCTACACGCTGGCAGTACCAACCGCCCAGCAGGTCGTCTACGGTGTATGTGCCATCCCCATTGTCCAACACCAGAATTTCAAATGGATAGCCATAGGCAACCTCCCCTTGATACTCACGATAACTATCGGGAGAAGTGAGATAGAAACCTTCAATAGCATTGTTAGGGTCAAGTACGACGATTGTTCTCTTTTTTACAGACGAGAAACCGTCAACATTGGTGAGAGAATAGGTAATAGAATAAACACCAGATTTGTTTGAGTTGACATTTGACGTTACAACAACCAAATCAGTTACATCTTTACCTTGCATCTCTGCCGAATATCCAGGTTCTTCAAATTCAGAACCTTTATCAAGAATGATGTAGTCATCCCCTTCAAGTGTCACTGTTGGATAGTAGGTAACACGCTTATCGGTCAGTTCGTCGTTGTCATCACTACAAGCCACGAAACCGAGAGCCACCATACAAACAGCGAGTGAATGTATCAGAAACTTTTTCATATGATTTAATGTCTGTTACTTGTTTATTTAATATCCCAAAATACTCTATCACTAACATTCTTTGCTGCAGGCGTATTCTTGTTCAACTGACGAGCATTACTTGGGTATGGTACACGAAGTGCTACACCACCATTGCCGTAATAGTTGATAGCAGGCGCAATGAAATCACCAACATTGTATCGCTCTGGGTTCTCAAAGATTTCTTTTCCAGACAAAGAAGAAACGGCAGGCACATCAGTGCGTCGAGCCTCTGTCCATGCCTCCATGTGGTCACGCATAAACAGCGCCACCCATTTCTGCATATATATGCGGTTCAACTTTTCAGCGTCTGTTCCTGTCCATGATACCAAATTTCCTGCCAAGAAAGCACTTGCCGAACCTGCATTCTTTGAAATGAAATCTGTTTGTACTGCATCCTCATACGCCTCTTTTGCTGCTGCATCATTTCCATTGAAACGAAGTTCAACCTCTGCAATGAGGAACAAAAGTTCCGACTGTGTGTATAGGTAAATGGGGGCCGCACGGAATGCATCATAATTGATGTTGCTCACACGGTCATTGTCATATTCCTTCGTTGCAATACCAAGCCAACCTGCTTCCACTGTTTTAGCACCAGGGAACTGACCAACAAACGAACCATCATAAACACATGGGAGGATAGCATAATTGATGCGAGGGTCATCAGTCGCTTTGAAATACTCTACAATCGGATAAGCAGCGCAATGGTTGCTTGCATTTAGGCTATTCTTAGCGTCAAACCAAGGACTATACTGACCTTCTGCATTAGAATATACATCCCATTTAATATCTCCGCTGAAGAAATTACCCTCAGCCACAAGAGCCTTTACCTTTGCTGTGTTCTCTGCCACTTTGATATTGCCGTCGATGAGTCGGAGCAACATACGAAGGCGAATAGCATTGGCAAAACCCTGCCACTGCTCAATATCTTGATTCAGCATTGGGTCTGTCAGAGAAAATACATCAGACGTTTCTAATTTTGCTTCAGCCTCGTCCAATTCAGCAAGCACACCCTCATAAATGGCCTGTCCATTATCCCATTTTGGCGCAGGATTAGATGAACCTTGAAGAGCCTCTGTGTAAGGAGCATCACTCATGTTATCCACCAACACTTGGAAAGCATAAGCACGAAGTACTGTGCATGCGAAAATGTCTGCAGTATTTTCTGAGCGGTTAATAATCTCCTTAAGGTCTGTGAGCGCACCTGCATACAAATAGATGTAGTCACGGTCAAAAAGACTCTTACTTTCATTCAAATTAAGTTCAGCGATGTCGTTATATTGATTGGTTGTTGGCATCTGCTCAAAATACTGTGCAAAAAAACCTGCATAGTTGAAGATGTCATCACCCACACAGTCAGCAATAAAATTTTCCGCAGCAGGGAAAATCATGCTTGTTGTCACGTCGTCGCCCGATGCATAGTTAGGGTTGTCATTTATGTCCATGTCACAAGCAGAGAGCAACACCAGACTTGACAAAGCAATTGTTAATATCTTTTTCATATTATTATCCTTTGTTTCTTGTTAGAATTTAACCTGTACATTGAAACCGAATTTACGTGAACTTGGGTTAGCGCTGTACTCACCAAAATTACCTTCAAGGTCATTACCGAAAGAGGTAAGTTCTGGGTCAATGTATGGATTGCTCTTCGGTGTCCATACAAAGAGATTGCTGCCGAACAAAGAGAGCCTTACATCAGAAAGGAACGTATTCAGAAGCCACTTCTTAGGCATATCCCAACTCAACGTTATAGAACGGAGTTTCAAATAAGTCTTATCAATAAGGTCGCCTGCGTCTCTATTGATACCACCATTATTCCAATAATTATATATATTCGTTGGAGTAAGAGGTGTTGTGTTTGGCACATATCCATCAGGAGTTGCAACAACTGAGTTTGGCACAACCCATGGGTTGCGGTCATTGTAGGCAGATTCTATAGAGTTACCTGTAAAGTTCAAGATATTACGTGTACGTGAATACATTAAACCTCCATGGCGATAGTCGAAGTCAGCAGAGAAACTGAAAGACTTGTAACGAATCTTTGTGCCAAAACCTAATTGATATTTATGGTTCATTGAACCGATTTTTACAATATCATCAGTTATCACAGGAAGACCATTTTCATCCACGATGATTTGACCATCCTCTGTCTTCTGGCTTGTATATGCTTTGAAAATACCCAGTTCTTCGCCTGCAATAGCATACAGACAAGTACCTCCTCCGAAACCATAAATTACAGATTCACCTCCCAGTTCTTCTGGCAAAGAGATAACCTTGTTCCAGTTCTTTGTCCAGTTGAAAGAAAGATCCCACTGAATATCCTTTGTTTTCACAGGTGTCACATTAACAAGAAGTTCAAGACCGCGGTTGCGTATTTCACCAAGATTCATGTTCTGGTAAGTATATCCAGAAGCAGGATCCATACTGAGTGAGAAAATCTGCTTGTCAGTAAGACGGTTGTAGTAAGCGAAATCGAAACTGATGCGATTATTGAAGAACGCCATGTTAAGACCTAACTCGCTCTCCGTTGTCATTTCCGGAGAGAGATTCACACTACCAAGAGTATTGCCTACTGTGTAAGCATTTGTACCAGTCTTTGCAAATGGGAAAGAAGAAGTACCCCAATAACTTGAAGAAGCAGATGCCTGACCATATACAGAACTTGTCATATAAGGAGCAGCGTCATTACCAGTCTTTCCCCATGCAGCACGGAACTTACCAAAAGAAATCACGTTCTTCAAATCTGCGTTAAACAACTCAGAGAACACGAAAGAACCAGTGATACCGGGATAGAAGAATGAACGATTACCCTTAGGAAGCGTAGAGGACCAGTCGTCACGTGCAGTCACTGTCACGAAAGCCAAATCCTTGTAACCTACTTCAGCCTGTGCATAAACGCCCATCAGACGACGCAAAGACATATATTGGCTAATATTTGGTATTTCTGATGAGTTAGAGAGGTTATACCATGTTGGTATTGTCAAACCAGTAACCGACCCAAACAGATAAGAATACTTACGTTCATTGCCATTCAAACCTGCGATAGCATTCACATGCCAGTCGTTATTAATTTGTTGGTCATAAGTGACGAATAAATCTTGGTTAATCTCACGAGTACGACTCGTTTGATGTGACACGTAACCTGTATTGCTATCAAATGCTCCATAGTCACCATTAGCAGTACCAGCAAAAAGCACATTCATATTAGGTTCGCCCATATTATGATGGCTTGTAGTAGTGTCAAGACCAAAACGATATGTAGCCTTGAAATACTTCAAGAAGTCATAGTCAAGTTGAAACTTGCCATAGAAGCGCTCGCTTTCGAACTTGTTTTCAAAGTTCTCGATAATCCAGTAAGGGTTCGTGATGCCGTAAGGCGTATAGTAGTATCCCGGAGTGTTGAAAGGGTCACTAAGGTCTTTGAGGTCAGCAATGCTAATGTCACGTGGAGTCTGCATCACAGCATTATACATCGTAGAGTTTGAACTTTGACCAGTCGTCACGAAACTGTTCTGCTGGAAAGCATAGTTCAGCGAAGTGCTGATAGTAAAGTCCTTTACCTTGTGGCTACCACGTGCGCTAAATGTGTATTTCTTATAACTGTCAGCATCCGTTGGCACAATACCATCCTCGTGTATCTGGCTGAGAGAAACAAAATAGTTGCTGCGGTTGTCATCAGATGCCCCATTGAAACTTACACTGTTCTCATACTTGAAACCAGTATCGAAGAAATCCTTCACATTGTTCTTAATAGGCACATACGACTTAATCAACTGAGAATTGTTGTAAATAGTACCATATTTAAGAGTAGCACCATCAAAGCGAGGTCCCCAAGAACCGTTCTCATCGTCAGTCTTGTCGCCATACCAACCCATACCAAACATATTCTGCATCTGCGGAACACGGAGTACAGACTCCCATGTTGTGCCACCGTTATACTCTATACCAAAACCTTTGTTGGCTTTCTTACCCGTCTTGGTTGTAATGAGGACAACGCCATTTGCTGCACGGCTACCATAAAGAGCTGTTGCAGCCGCACCTTTCAGCACAGTCATGCTTTCAACATCGTCTGGACTTACAGCATTAGCACCGTTTCCGAAGTCAAATCCAGAATCAAGTCCGCTGTTGCTGAAAAAAGCACTGTTGTTCAATGGCACACCATCTACCACATAAAGTGGCTGGTTTGTTCCTGTGAGAGAACTGAAACCACGGATAACAACAGAGTTTGATGAACCCGGGTCTGACGATGTAGATGAAATCTGCACACCGGCAATTTTACCTGCCAAACCCGACATAATGTCATTAGTTCGTGTCTCTGTGATGTCCTCAGCCTTAACCTGCGTTGCCGAATAGCCAAGCGCTTTCACAGAACGCTTGATGCCCATTGCCGTAACGACCACATCGTTAAGACCGAGCGACTCGCTGTCAAGCGTGATTTTCAAGTTTGGCTTGATAGCCACTTCCTTGGTTCTCATACCGATGTATGAAACCATCAAGGTAGTTGCGGAATTGGGAATGTCCTTAATCGTGAAACGCCCGTCAACATCGGTGGCAGCACCAACACCGCTCAGACCTTTCACAACTACAGAAGCCCCAATTACCGGTTCGCCCGTCTCGCTTTCAACGACAACACCCGTCACCGTCTTCTGCTGGGCGAATGCCACACCGAATGCCATAAAGCATGCGGCGAGGAACGACCATAATCTTTTTTCCATTCTTTTTTGAAAAAATTGGTTAATAAATATTTTAACTGTCTCTAATATAGTCTCTTCTTCAACTCTGTCACATAGCAACTCCACACACAAAGCATAGTCTTTTTACCTCCCTACTCCACAAATAGTAAAGGATAATGCTATTTAACATAACCGCCGTTATGAATCTTTTGGTACTGCAAGTTGCTGATTTTCA
>JAFLUT010000020.1 GCA_022508665.1 Prevotellaceae bacterium
TGACTATCACCCTGCATGGCATGCCTGCCTCGATAGTCAATTCCGACAGTTCGCCATCCAGGCAGAAGGGATAGTTGGCAACGAACTCGCCCTCGAAGGCGAAGCCCGTGCAGACGCTCTTACCCCCCCCAGTGCGTTATGCACCATATACTTGAAATATCCGCTTTCCACGTATGCAATCCATCGGGAAGCCTCGCCAGTCTTTTCCAATGCCTCTCCTTGCTCAAAGGTCTTCACCTCTCCGTGGTCGAGGCAATACTGCTTGAGGAAATCCAAATCCAGTTCCTCCTTATACGAATTGAAGTGTCTTGTTTCCATGGCTTGTCTGTTTTTGATGCCACAAAGTTACACCTTTTTTCGTGAAAAGAGGAAGCGTTTGACATATTATAACATTTATTTGCAAATCATTGTTCCGAGCCTCTGCCAACAAGCAATTTTGCCCTTGTCTGCTGACACAAAAAGTAAGCGAAAACGCACATCGGAACTGCCTTCGATAAACCTTATGTCTTTCAGCCAATAAACATTAAATAGTTATCCGTATTAGCCATTTGCCATAAATGACTGTAGTACTTCACGGCAAAGGACTATAGTTCTGCACTAAGATGAAGCAAGGAGGACTGAGAGGTTGGTCACATGTACATAGACCTTTACCAACTCACTCCTTCTTCTTTGGCTGCTTGTTCTGCCATTATTTAATAGTATGTTTTTGAGAAAAAAGGCAGAAAGAAGCATCTGAAAGAAAAGTTTTTTATTTTTTTCATTAAAAATGCAAAGAAAAAGCGTAACTTTGCAGCGTCGTTACGAGATAACGGCAGAGTTCACGTCGTCACGAGATGGCGACATAATCATTAATCAGAATGAAATGAAGAAAATCGCAGGGCGGTTTTCCTTTCGTTCACAAAGCAACATTTTAACAAAATGGCAACAAGAATTCGTTTGCAGCGTCACGGTCGCAAGAACTATGCTTTCTACAGCATCGTGGCAGCAAATGCACAGGCACCACGCGATGGTCGCTTCATCGAGAAGATTGGTACTTACAACCCAAACACCAATCCTGCAACAATTGATTTGAACTTTGAACGCGCACTCCACTGGGTGCTTGTCGGCGCTCAGCCAACTGACACTGTTCGCAACATCCTTTCAAGCGAAGGCGTTTACCTCAAGAAGCACCTCCTTGGCGGTGTGAAGAAGGGCGCATTCGATGAGGCTACAGCAGAGGCAAAGTTCTCTGCATGGAAAGCGGAAAAGGATGCTAAGGCACAGAAGGTGGCAGACAAGAAGGCTGCTGACAAGAAGGCTGATTTGAAGGCTCGTCTCGAAGCAGAGAAGAAAGTTAACGAGTCTATCGCAGCAAAGATTGCAGAAAAGAAGGCTGCAGCGCTCGCTGCACAGGCAGAGGCTGAAGCACCTGCTGAAGAAGCTGCTACCGAGGCTGAAGCACCTGCAGAGGCATAAGAAAGTAAGCAAGTCTGACTATACCAAGGTCAACAGATTTTGAATATCAGATAGAGTTGTTTATTCAACAAATGCATAACAAAGAGGGCATATCGAAAATGACGATATGCCCTCTTTGTTTGGTGATGATGCTCGTCGGGGTGAGATTGCAAAAAACGGCGAGAGCGATGTAAAGTCATCGTCCACTATTGATGTCAGCCGTGTGTGTTCTTAAAATATAACTTATATTTTATAAAATTAAACTTAAATTTATCAAAACATAACCTATATTTTATAAAACATAACTTATATTTTAATAAAAAGGATGCAGGAAACCGAACTGACAGGTGGGTGTGGCATTATGCCAGATATTTGTTTACCACCTCCGCTATGCCGTCTTCTTCATTGCTTAGGGTGACGATGTCTGCTCTGTCCTTCACCACTTGCTGGGCATTGCCCATTGCCACTCCCACACCTGCGTATTCAATCATTGCCACATCGTTGAAGCCGTCGCCGAAGGCTATGATTTCTTCCCTTGGTATGCCGAGTTTGTTGCAGAGGACTGACAGACTTGTGGCTTTGTCTATGCCGTGGGGAACGACCTCGAGGAAGAAGGGTTCGCTGCGATATACTTCTGCCTTTCCTTTGAGGTGTTCTGCCATTTCAAGTTCGAGTTTGTGCAGAGGTTCGGGGTCGCCGACTACGAGGAGTTTGGGTTGTTCGTTGTCGGTGTCTGTGAGGAAATTCTGTACAGTGCGGATAGGCATTTTGTTTCTTGTAGATGAGAACTGAACGTATTCGTCGTTAGGGTCTTCTGCCACAACATTTTCGCCGATGTATGCGACAACTTGGAAGCCGTTTCGTTTGGCGCAGTCATAGACGTAGGGCTTAATGTCTTTGTCGAGCAGTACGGAGTGGATGATTTTCTTGGTTGCCCAGTTGCATATCTCGCTGCCGTTGAAACTGATGACGTGGCTGTTGAAATCTGCTAAACGGAGTTCGTCGGCAAATGGCGCTGCTCCGAAAGTGGGGCGGCCAGTGGTGATGACTACCTGCACGCCTTGCTCTTGTGCATGGATGAGTGCGGTGCGTGTGCGTGGAGATATGGTTTGGTCGCTCCGTATGAGTGTACCGTCGATGTCGATGGCAAGTAACTTGTATTTTCCCATAAAAACAGTGATTTCTTTTGCAAATTAACAAAAAAGATGTGAAACAACACTGAATTATTGCTGTTTTTGTTCTATTTTTGTAGTGAATTTGAATTCTATGAAACAAGAAGAAGATAATTTACTGGATTCTCTTAATCCCTCACAACGTGTAGCCGTTGAGTATTGTGATGGACCATCTTTGATAATTGCTGGTGCTGGTTCGGGAAAGACTCGCGTGCTTATCAATAAAATGGCTTATTTGATAAAAGAGAAAGGTTATAAGGAATGGAGTATCCTTGCTCTTACTTTTACGAATAAGGCGGCACGAGAGTTAAAAGAGCGTATAGAAAAAGTGGTTGAACCACGTTTTATTCACCACCAATGGGTTGGTACATATCATGGTGTTTTTCTTCAGATATTACATCGCGAATATGAACGCATTGGTTTTTCTTCTCAGTTTACTATATATGATACTGCTGATAGCCTAAACCTTATAAGGTCTATAGTCAAGGAAATGGGGTTGAACGATAAGGTCTATAAGTCAAGTGTTGTGTTGAAAATCATTAGCAATGCTAAGAGTCAACTTATTACAGCAGAGCAGTATGTCGGTAATCCGGCAAATGCGCAGAGCGATGCACGTCAGCACCGTCCTGCTATAGGGCAAATATTTTTGCGATACAGCAACCGATGTCGTCAAAGTGATGTGATGGATTTTGATGATATATTGCTTTATACTTATTTGTTATTTGAACAAAACCCTGATGTGTTGGAGAAATGGAAGGAACGAATAAAGTTTGTATTGGTGGATGAATACCAAGATACGAATTTTGCTCAATCCGAAATTCTCTGGTTACTTACAGGAGATAAAAGTCCACAAAAGATTTGTGTGGTGGGAGATGATGCTCAGAGCATATATAGTTTCCGTGGAGCAAATATTGATAATATATTAAGTTTTCAAGAACGGTATAACAATGTTAAACTTTTCAAACTGGAGCAAAACTATCGTTCAACACAGAATATTGTAGAGGCTGCAAATAGTTTGATTGAAAAAAATCGCAGACAATTACAGAAGAGAGTTTTTTCAGAGAACGACAGGGGCGAGAAACTGCATGTGCTTGACATGCGCTCGGACATCGAGGAGGCGAAGGTTGTGGTGAACACAATCTTGCGTATAAGGAGGATGGAGGGGTGCGAATACTCCGATTTCGCCATTCTGTACCGCACGAATGCTCAGAGCCGTGTGTTTGAGGACACAATGAGGAAAGAGGGGCTGCCATACCGCATTTATGGTGGGCTTTCGTTCTATCAGAGGAAGGAAATCAAAGACATTATAGCATATTTTCACCTTGCTGTAAACCCCAATGATGAGGAGGCACTGAGGAGGGTCATCAATTACCCTGCGAGAGGGATAGGGCTGACTACGGTGGCTCGCATTGCAGAGGCTGCGACTGCGGCAAATGTAAGTTTGTGGAGCGTGATAAATGCTCCTGAGCAGTATGGTTTAGACGTGAACAAAAGCACTTTGGCTAAACTCGTCGGTTTCCGTGACCTCATCATGCCGTTTGTTCAGCAAGCCCAATCTGCCCCTGCCAATGAAATAGGCACTGAGATTGTGAAGCAGAGCGGAATAATGGCGGAGATTTGTCAAGACAGGTCGCCCGAAAGCCTTTCGCGCAAAGAGAATGTGGAGGAACTTATCAACGGTCTCCACTATTTCTGCGACACACGAATGGAGGAGGGGAATAATAGCATTTTGCTCAGCGACTACCTTTCGGAGGTGTCTCTGCTTAGCGATGTGGACACGGACAAGGGTATAGAGGAGCATAAAGTGACCCTTATGACCATTCATTCTGCCAAGGGATTGGAGTTTGGCACAGTGTTCATTGTCGGCATGGAAGAAGGGCTGTTTCCCAGTCAAATGGTGTCTGGCAATCCGCGTGAAATGGAGGAGGAGCGCCGCCTTTGCTATGTGGCTATAACGAGGGCAAAGACGCACTGCTATCTATCCCATGCACAATGCCGTTTCCGCTATGGCAAAATGGAGTTTTCTTCGCCAAGCCGTTTTCTTGATGACATAGACCCTCGCTATCTCGACCGCAAGAATAGTCTGTTCGGCAATCGACGGGGTATGTTTGACGAAGTGGAATTGCCATGGAAACGCACCTCTCCGTCTCCTCGCATTAGCATTACGTCGTCATCTGTTGCAACTCCTGCACCTCGCCCTATAAAATCTGTGGAAACTATAAATGCAGTAAAATCAACAGAGGTAAAAGGGCATGCAGGAGGCACATTGTCTGTTGGTCAGCACATTCTTCACAATCGTTTCGGGCATGGAGAGGTCATCAAAATGGAGGGTAGCGGAGAGAATGAGAAGGCTACTGTGCGTTTCGACAATGTAGGCACAAAGCAGTTGCTGTTGAAGTTTGCAAAATATACAATTGTGGATTAAAATAGCTTGTAAGATTGGTTATATATGACTGTTTTAGAGAAGAATATACATCAGATACCGTCTCCATGCTACGTTATGGAGGAGTCGCTTCTGCGCAGCAATCTCGCTCTCATCAGCGATGTGGCAAAGCATGCCGATGTGGAGATAATACTTGCATTCAAAGCCTTTGCCCTGTGGAGAACTTTCCCGATATTTAGGGAGTATATTAGTCATACGACGGCATCGTCGCTCTTCGAGGCGATGCTTGCCAAACAGGAGTTCGGCAGCAAGGCGCATACATATTCTCCTGCATACACGGATGAGGAGTTTGAGGACATTCTCAATTGCTCCAACCACATCACTTTTAACTCTTTATCGCAATACTCTCGGTTTGCTCCAAGAGTCAATGGCAAAGCCTCGATTGGCTTGCGAGTGAACCCTGAATATAGCGAAATTGAGACGGAACTATACAACCCTTGCGCCTCTGGCTCTCGCTTCGGCGTGCTGGCTGCTGACTTGCCTTCCGAACTGCCAGCCGACATCGACGGTTTCCATATCCACTGCCACTGCGAATCGGGCAGCGATGTGTTTGCTCGAACATTGCAGCACATCAAAGAGAAGTTTGCGAAGTGGTTTCCTCAACTGAAATGGATAAACTTTGGCGGAGGGCATCTGATGACTCGCAAGGACTATGACATAGACCTCCTTGTCAACACTCTGAATGCCTTTCACTCACGCTATCCGTGGCTCAAAGTGATACTTGAACCCGGCAGCGCATTTGCTTGGCAAACAGGCACTTTAATAGCAAAGGTTGTGGATATTGTTGAGAATGCAGGAGTAAAGACAGCCATTGTCAACGTCAGTTTCACCTGCCACATGCCTGACTGCCTCGAAATGCCTTACAAGCCGCAGATACGTAATGCTGTCACGCTCGATGCAGATGACCTCGACACGGCACGTACCACTCCTCACACTTACCGCATTGGGGGAAACTCGTGCCTCTCTGGCGACTTCATGGGGCTGTGGCAGTTCGACCATGACCTTCGCATTGGTGAAACGCTCATATTTGAGGACATGATACATTATACAACTGTCAAGACCACTATGTTTAATGGCATTGTCCACCCTTCAATAGGTCTGCTTCGCACTGACGGCACATTTGAACTTCTGCGCCGATACACATACGAGGACTACCGTGACCGTATGTGTTAAGTTTGATGATATTGGATCAGTCCCTTGATAGGAGATTGTACGATTGTGCCGAGTTTTATTCCGCAGGTGAGTGCCGCTTCGGTCAGTTCTGCTTGGTAATAGTAGGCAATGCTGCCAACAAAATGCACTGTGTGGAGGGCAGGGGAATGGCTCCACGGAGCAGGAAGAATGTTGCGGACAAAAAATTGTGAAAAGCAGTCGAGTAGAAGCGAGTGTATAGACGGATGTGTGCGGTGGCGATGACAGAATAGGCTGAGGCTAGCGAGGTAACGGTTGGGGAACGGAGAGCGATAAACCTTCTGTATTATTGTAGCCTCTGTTTCTTTTGTCTCTTCGAAAAATTTTATTCTTATGTCTTCATCGAGTTGGCATTTCAGAATGTCGCTGACCAGTCGTCTGCCAATGTATGCTCCGCTGCCTTCATCGCCGAGAATGTACCCCAAAGCAGGAATGCCAGAATGTAGGTCACGCCCGTCATAATAGCATGAGTTGCTGCCTGTACCTAAGATACAGACAATGCCTTTTTGATGTCCGCACACAGCACGTGCTGCCCCGAGCATGTCGCTTTCTACGTTTATTTTGGCTGTTGGACTTATTGCGTTGCGCAGTGCGTTGGCAACTATCTGAGATTTCTCCTTCGTGCATCCTGCACCATAGAAAAAGATGTGTTCAATATCAACAGTGTTTTCTGCGATATGGGGATATAGTTCATGCCTCAAAATGGCGCATATATCTTCTTCGTTTTGGTGGAATGGGTTGATGCCTTGTGTGCATATTGCATGTTGCTCTGTCGTCTTGCTATTGACCATGCACCATGCAGTCTTTGTTGAGCCGCTATCTGCTATCAGTATCATGTGTAGAGTTAAGTTTGTAGCAAATATACGTCTTTATATTGTCATTAAACGACTTTTTAGTGCTTTTTTATCTATTGTATGTGAGAATGAGGGAAAAACTTGCTATATTTGCAAAACATTCTGTAATATATAAAAAGGAAGTTGATATGAGCATGAAAGTAAACTCCAATAATAATGTGGTTATTATGGCAGGAGGTGTGGGCAGTCGTTTTTGGCCTATGAGTACAACTGCATACCCGAAGCAATTTATTGATGTTTTTGGAACTGGGCGTACGTTTTTGCAGATGACATACGACCGTTTCAAGGGTTTGGTAGAGCCTGAAAACGTGTGGGTTGTTACTTCCAAGCAGTATGCTGATATTGTGGCAGAGCAACTTCCCGATATGCCCCGAGAGAACATTTTGCTTGAGCCTTGCCGACGCAACACTGCTCCATGCATTGCGTATGTAAGTTGGCGAATAAAGTCGAAAAATCCAAAGGCAAATCTTGTTGTTACGCCTTCTGACCATTTGGTTACTGATGTAGTTGAGTTTCAGCGTGTCATATCGTCGGCTCTTCGTTTCACATCGGAGACGGATGCCATAGTTACTCTTGGCATGCCACCCACTCGCCCAGAAACAGGATACGGATACATACAGGCTGACATGCAGGTTCCGTCGTTGCGTAACAAGGAGGTTTACCGTGTAGACTCATTTAAGGAAAAGCCCGATTTGGAGACAGCAAAGAAGTATCTTAAGGAAAAAGAGTTTTTCTGGAACTCTGGCATTTTTGTGTGGAGCGTGAATACTATTGTTAATTCTTTGCGTATTTATCAACCAGAAATATCACGTATTTTTGAAGACCTTTTGCCTTATTATGGCACAGATAAGGAGCAAGCAATGATAGACCAGCAGTTCCCTCTGTGTGAGAGCATTTCTATTGACTATGCGGTAATGGAGAAGGCTTATGAGATATTCGTCATACCTGCAAATTTTGGGTGGAGCGATGTTGGCACATGGGGGTCGTTGCATACGTTGGCTGAAAAAGACGACCATGGTAATACGGTGATAGGTCAGAATGTAAAACTTTACGAATCACGTAATTGCGTTATTCATACAACGGAAGAAAAGAAAGTTGTTGTGCAGGGACTGGACGGATATATTGTTGCGGAGAAAGGAGACACTCTGCTTGTCTGCAAACTTGAAGAGGAGCAGCGCATTAAGGAGTTTTCCGCTGAATAATGTTTTGTTTGTCCTTGATGCTGTTTCTTTTTAGAAAAGTATTTTTGTAGATAATCATATCAGTGTTTTTTGTCTCGTTGCAGACAGAAGGCACTGATACTTTTTTAGATTATAGCTTCAGAATTTCCAACGTACTTGTATCTGCAAATCCTCTTTGTGGTTAGCGTTGATAAGTTCGAGTCCACTTCCTATTGTGTTCCGATTGAAATATCTTGTGAAGCCCACTTTGGTATTGACAAAGAGGGATTGTTTCACTATTGGAATGGAGGCAAGAAGGGTGGTGCGGATGCCATGATAATAGTAAGATGTGGAACTGAATGTGTATAGCAGAGACGGCTCATAGTTGTATATTTGTGCATCGTAACTGTCCGTATTGAAATATGTTAGTCCTAAATCAATGCGAAGTTTTGTGTTTGGGTTTTGCCAACGGATATTTTCGCTTATGGCAAAGCCGTATTCAGCAGGGGTTATGCTAAATGCGCTAATCGTGCCAATGGCAGATGTGCGTAGGGTCAGACGTGAGGAAATATTGTAGTTTAACTGCATTTTCAGATTGTGGTTTGTCTTGTATTGCAGAACGGTGTGGTCATTGTCGTCGTATGTGTATGTGAAATCCTTTTGTTTTGATTTAATGCGGTAGCGTATCAAGGCATTCCATTGGTTGTTAGGATAATAAGTGGCTTGCATCATGCCTTCAAAGCCGTGCGAACTGCTGGAGACTTGGCTCTTAAACCATGGGAAATACATAGCATCAATGTATGCCTCTATCGTTGTGTTTTTTATAGACCTTGACATCCAACCGAGGAACACTCCTTCTTCGTTCTGCACAGACGAATTATCGCCGAAAGCCTTGCCGTTGAGGCTGACGAACTTTGCTCCGTAATATCTTCCTATAAGGCTCAATGTGTTATGTCCGTCTACTCTCCATTGAAGAGTGTTGAGTGTGGCTGTTCCGCTCTGCTCCTCACAGTTGCTGACTGCTGTTTCACCGCTGAAACTGATTGATTTGTAACGATATGCGTAGGCGATGCTTCCAACGAAAAAGTCTTGTCCGTGTGCGTTGTAATATCGGTATAGCGTTCCCTTTGTGTTGTGCATCGGAAGCAGAGGCACTGAAAGATGCGTGGCTATGGCGGTGGCAGACAGTTGTATCCCTCTGTATTCCCACTGTATATTTCCTCCAAAATCAGTCGTGCCGAGGTTGCCTTTCTTACTGTGTTCCAATTGAGTGCGGTGCAGACCATCTGTTTTCAGCGATGACATTCCTGTGGAATCGTTGTTGTATGTTCCGTCATTGCGCCGATAAGAGCCAAACGCTGAAATCTCCACATTGCCGAACTTTACGGTTGCCGCTCCGCCTGTAAAATATCCCGACTCCATTGTGGACGAATGTTGAGTGATGCCTACCCCCATTCTGGTTTGCGAACTGAGCATCATCGTTTTGCCGAACATTGCTGATGAGTTTACCGCTAATCCTTTGCCAAAGTTAAGACGATAGTTTCCAATCACGGCACGTTTCACAATTCCCATGTCTTTAAGCATGACATAGCCAGATACATAATCCACCCCTCGTTCTCCTGCATCTTTCTCCATATTCACCCCTGCAAGCAAATGGTTCATACTTGAAAAAGAGTATCTTAGAGAATGGTATAACCGGTCTCCACGATACACTTTGTTGGGCGACTTCTCCAAAACGTCGGCAGGATACTCCTCATATCCAGCCTTTTTGTAGAAAGGGATGTCGCTTCTCCATACCGCTTCGTTTTGTCCATTCTTTAATAGATTTATGAAATTTGTGTTGTCTCGATATTCTGCATTTGCCGTCTTTTCCTGTACCTCCACAAACAACCTTAGTATGTCTCTTGTTCCTTTCCCTAAACTGCTGATAAACAGGAGTTCGCCCAATGATTTCACAGGTCGATACTTCTCTAAATACTTCATTATATCCTCAATCTGTTCTTCGCTCAGAAACGGCAATTCCTCCAAATCATCTTTCCTTAATGTGTTTATGTCCAGTGGATTGCAATGTATCTCATACAGATGCTCTATCAGTACATCATCCATAGCCTCCTCCTCATCCCCCTCGTTCATTATCCGCTCGACAAAATCCTCCCACGACAGCCCTGATGCATTCCGCTTTGTTTGGCAGAAGGCAGGACTTGTCACCAAGAGATATAATAGTAATATGTATATGGTTAACTTGCGTGTCCGCATAAATTTTCTGTTTGAAATCAGCCCTTTTTTCGGCATTTCAGTAACAAAGATACGCTTTTATATCAGAAAAGCAAAACGAAATCTTTTCAAAATGAAAAACTTTTCTTACATTTGTACTGTCGTTACAACGACCTCTGTATCGTCACATCGTATAACCGTTTATCGTCATTACGTTATACAGTGTATCGTATTTACGCTACACGATGTGTCGTAATTATGCTCCGCTGTGTATAAGATACATTCAAAGATGCTAAAAATCAGATGAATAACGCACTTGCGCCAACAACAGATAAACAACGTTATATCATTCTTGATGCCATGCGAGGATTGGCACTGCTTGGCATCTGTCTTGCCAATTTCCCCGAGTTTGGTTTGTGGACATTCCTCTCCCACGAGGCACAGGAAGCAATGTCTACGGCACAAGCGGATAATGTGGTGCATTTTCTGCAATATCTCTTTGTCGATGCCAAGTTCTACAGCATTTTCAGCATTCTGTTTGGCATAGGCTTTTCCATAATACTAAATCATGCAGAGGAGAGGGGGAGTAGCGGCATTCGATTGTTCTACAGGCGAATGTTCACGCTCCTCGGCATCGGCATACTGCATCTGCTGTTGCTGTGGAGTGGCGATATTCTTGCCCTTTATGCAGTTACAGGCATGCTTCTTCCTCTTGTAAAGAATTTGAACAATAGGCGTTTGCTAACTCTTGCCGCAGTTTGTCTTTCGTTGCCAGTCTTGCTTGATGCGTGGCAAGAATGGGCAGGTGTCAGCATTGCCTCAGCAGTTGAATCCGCATGGTGGGCAAAGGCGCATTCATACGGCATAACGGAGGAAAACTTTGCCTCTTGGCTTAGAGACGCAGACGGCTATCATGCTGTTCATCAGTTTCTTATACAAGGGGCAATAGAAAGATTGTACGAATTTGTTGATGGACATCGATTGCTAAAAGTTTTAGGGCTTTTCATTATAGGGTATGTCATAGGACGCAACCGCCTCTATGCACGTTTGGCAGAAAATAAATCATCCATTTCAAAGACATTTGTCATCAGTCTTGCCATTGGTTTGCCGTCTTCAATACTTTATGCCATTAGCGCCACATCGGGGCATCTTTGGGGACAACCTGTTCATTCCATTCTTTATGCTCTTAGTGCCTATCCCACGGCATTAGCATACATTACGGCTTTCTGTCTGTTTTATCTTCGCCGCCCTAAATCATTGCTTTTCAATCTTTTGTCCAAACCGGGGCGAATGGCGCTTACCAACTATCTCTTACAATCTATTCTTGGCATTGCAATCTATTATGGCATTGGCTTTGGCTTAGGGCTGTCCATGGGGTTATGGCAAATAGAACTGACAGCCTTTGCAGTGTTCCTTTTCCAAATCCTTTTTTCTCATTTCTGGATGCGATACATCCGCTATGGTCTTGTTGAGTGGTTTTGGCGTATGCTCACTTATTGTCGTTGGCTCAATCCTGTCAGATAGGTTTTGCCAATGTTTGTAGATTTTACCTTTCGCAAGTATGAATCAATCCTTTGTATTTTAGGAGTTCTATATACCATAAAAACAAATGGGACAATGATACATTCATAATCCCATTTGTTTTTATTTCTTAGTTTTCTTATTTGTTTGCTTGGAACTTTATTTCCTTTTATTTATTCACTTGGAACTTTGTGATGCCCTCCTTAATGTATCCAACAATTTGGTTTGCTGCGGCAAGCCCTGCGTTGGTGTTAGCCTCTGCTGTCTGAGCGCCCATCTTCTTAGGAGTTGAGAAGTAGCGACCTTCAAACTGAGCGAAATCGGCATCTGCATCGGGCTTAATATCGGTGATATATTTGAGGTCAGTGCGCTCAGCGAAGAGTTCGAGCAGTTCTGGCTCGTTGATAACCTCCTTGCGTGCCGTGTTGATAAGTATGCCGCCCTTCTTTATGCTACCAACAAGTGCCTTGTTGATGCTTTGCTTTGTTTCCGCAGTAGCAGGTATGTGAAGAGAGATGATGTCGCAAGTCTTAAACAGTTCTTCTTGAGAAGCAACAGCATGAACACCGGCTGCTTCTATGGCTTCTGCAGGACAGTAGGCATCGAATGCGGACACTTCCATACCAAAACCTTTTGCTATGCGAGCCACATTGCGACCAACATTTCCGAATGCAAGAATACCAAGTTTCTTGCCCATCAACTCAGAGCCAGATTTTCCGTTGTAGAAGTTACGAACAGCAAACACAAGCAGTCCAAGCACAAGTTCTGCCACAGCGTTTGCGTTCTGCCCCGGAGTGTTCATCACCACAACATTGTGAGCAGTCGCAGCATCGAGGTCAACATTGTCATAACCAGCACCTGCACGCACAACAATCTTCAAGTTCTTGGCAGCGTCAAGCACCTCTGCATCAATCTTGTCGGAACGGATGATGATTGCGTCAACATCTGCCACAGCCTCTAACAACTGTGCCTTCTCCGTGTATTTCTCCAATAGGGCAAGTTCAAAACCTGCACCCTCAATAATCTCTTTTATTCCTGCAACAGCAGACGCTGCGAAAGGCTTCTCTGTTGCAACTAAAACTTTTGCCATAATCTTATAATATAATAATGTGTAATGAACAGGAAATGCCACCCCTTGTGAGAGTGGCATATTCCGAAATCTTTTTAGTGTTGAGCCTCAAACTCCTGCATGCACTTCACGAGCGCCTGAACACCCTCCACAGACATTGCATTGTAGCAAGAAGCACGGAAACCGCCAACGTCACGATGCCCCTTCACGCCCACCATGCCTTGGCTTGTAGCGAACTTCAAGAAGTCATCCTGCAAGTCCTGATACTCTGGGTTCAGCACGAAAGTGATGTTCATGAGCGAGCGGCTATCCTCCTCTGCCGTGCCAACAAACAGTTTGTTGCGGTCAATCTCGCTGTACAAAATCTCTGCACGCTGTTCAGCCAACTTCTTCATTGCCTCTACACCGCCATGCGCCTTAATGTAACGCAGGTTCATCAGAGCCGAATAGATAGGCACAACAGGAGGAGTGTTGAACATAGAACCCTTCTTCACATGAGTACGGTAGTCGAGCATTGTTGGAATGTGACGGGAAACTTTGCCAAGAGCGTCTTCCTTCACAATGACGAAAGTGAGACCTGCCATAGCGAGGTTTTTCTGAGCGCCACCATAGATAAGAGCATACTTGCTCACGTCAACAGGACGGCTGAAAATGTCAGAAGACATGTCCGCAATCAGAGGAACTGGCGAGTCGAGGTCTTCACGAATTTCCGTACCATAGATAGTGTTGTTCGTTGTGATGTGGAAATAATCCGCATCAGCAGGAATATTAAAATTCTTTGGGATGTAGGTAAAGTTCTTGTCAGCAGAAGAAGCCACTTCCACAACCTCACCAAATGCCTTTGCCTCTTTCTGCGCCTTCGTTGCCCACACGCCAGTGTTCAGATAAGCAGCCTTCTTCTCAAGGAAGTTGTAAGGCACCATGCAGAATTCAAGGCTTGCACCGCCACCGAGGAACAGCACAGAGTATCCCTCTGGAATGTTGAGAAGTTCCTTAAAAAGTGCCACTGCCTCATCTACTACTGGCTGGAAATCCTTTGCACGGTGGCTGATTTCCATAAGAGAAAGTCCTGAACCGTTGAAATCAAGACAAGCCTGTGCAGTCTGTTCTATCACTTCACGAGGAAGGATTGAAGGTCCTGCATTGAAATTGTACTTTTTCATTGTATTGCTATTGTTTAATGATATAGTCTTGTATTTAATATATCAGCGTTATCTTTTTACCGAAAATTCAATGCAAAAATACTAATAAATAGCCAGAAACATTACGCCTTGCCCATTTTTTATGCTACAAAACATTAAAAATGGTATCTTATTACAAAAAATGGTAAATCCATGTTGCATTTATGACGTATTCCAATGGAAGAACACAGTGTTTGTGTTAACTCCATTTCACCACACTTATGCTCACCTCATACAGCAGATACAATGATGGATTTATCAAGGTATTGCTTGATATAGTTCGGTAATCATTTTTTCAAGTTCTTTGTTATCGGCATATTTATATGCGGTTCTTAAATCTTCATTGGCATTTTTCCAATTTTGAGTTAAAGCGTATAGGTAGGCTCTGAGATAATAAATGTTACCATCCTCTGAATAATCCGAAGATTTTAGAACCTCATTCAAATCTTTAATTGCCAAGTTCCATTTTTCCATCTTGCTGTATAATGAATATCTAAGCAAATAATTCTCGGGGTTATTTCCTTCAATTGAAACAACGTGATTCAAATCTTTTAATGCTTCATTGTAATCTTCTTGCAAAGAATAATAAGCAGCTCTATTTTTCAGTCCTGTAACACTATTGGGATGTTGTTCTACTGCTTCTGTGAAATAATCCAAAGCATCCTTATTGTTGCCTTCTACTAAAGCAATTATTCCGAGAGCATTTAATGCTTCTTCATCTTCGGGATTATCTTCAAGTATAGATAAAAAAACATAAGAGGCATTATCTAAATCACCATCATGCATACAGAGATATCCATAATTTTTATTATAACTTTCCTCATCATATAATAAGGCAGTCCTATAATCAGAAAGATTTATGTCTTCAAATTTCCATCCTTTTTTACTTTTCCCTTCTACAATATCTATTGTCTCAAGTTCTGAAGGCTTTTTAATGGGAGGGAAAGTAAGTTTGAACCTATACGAAGATGCAAGTGGCACTTCTGTACCATTCTCACGACTATCGCCAATAGTACTGGACACTATATAGTATTTCTTATCCGTATTCAAATCTAACAAGTAAAAGCCATTATCTTTCTTGTTTAGATTTACCCATATATATGTTTTCTCACCTTCTGATATGTCCAAATTAGTATATGAAAGATAGGCGATTGTTGCATCCTTTTTGAATTCAAGGGCATGTAAAATCACACTCGGATTATTTGTAGAACGTGAGTTAATTATAACATAATTATCTTTGCTGTTAAACTTTTTGTTGCTTTTGTCAAAGTCATTGCTTGTGATAGAGCCTAAAATTTCCTCATCCAGTTTTACGCCAAAATTAAGGTTCTGCCCCTTCTTATAAGTATAGGTAGAGACTGCTATTACATCTCCATCTTGATTTAAAATTGCACTACCGCTGCTTCCTTCAGAAATTGGAGCAGAAACCTGAATTATGTCCCCATGCGAATCGCTCCTAATAGCAGAAATTATGCCCTCTGAGACTGTTTGCTCAAGTCCTAAAGGAGAACTAACATTGTATATGGCATCGCCTTGATTTATTTCTGTTTTTGAAAATGTGAGATATTTGAATTTCTTATTATTAGGATTTTTCACTTTGAATTTTATTATATCCTTCTTTCTGTCTGAGACTAAAACAGAGTCAATCTCAAACTCTTGGTTGTCTGCAGTTTTAACAATAGCCTTTACACTTTTATGAAGAACATGATAATTTGTTATGCCTGTTCCATTTTTATCAATAAAGAATCCCGAAGCATTTCCTGCTGGGGCTCCGTATTCATCAAAAGTGTAAATAGTCACTGTCGCTTGCTTCGCATCCTCAAATATCTGTTTCTTATCTTTTTTGCAAGCAAAGAGCAGAAATGGAACTATAACTAAAGTGCTAATTTGTAAAATGCTTTTACTTTTCATAAAATAACTATTATTATAAAATGACTTTATTTTGTTAGAGCAGGCTTTTTAGGTGGTACACTTGTTGATTTTTTGACTGCTTTAGGTTTGCTTTGATTTGTGGTTCTCGGGGGATAATTTGAACGATTTCTTTCTTGCAAAAATGCCACTCCGTCTTGCCCTCCATGTTTTAAGTCACCAATCCCCGAGTTGTCATTTATGGCTAATTTGCTCATACCACGATAATAGTAAGCAATTTCTTTATTGTCTGCAGTATAACTAATAGCTGTAGTTAAGTCTTCTATCGCAAGTTCATAATTGCCTTGCATATATTGAGCAATACCTCTATATAGATATGTTTCATAAAATTTAAACCCTTTATTATCTATTGCTGTTGTCATTTCTATGGCGGCAGAATACGGATAATTTCGTTTTATATAATCTGCAGCCCGATGTATATACGGCAAAGCCTGTCCATAAGTTGTTATCATTTTGTATGAAGTGTTTGTTATTTCCAAATTTGTACCAGAACCAACACCGACTCGTATATATTTTAATTCAATGACTCCATATATTATTTTTACAAGGTTTTCTCCATTTTTATCATATATTTTTATCTGATTACCATCAAACAAAATCCGAAATTGACGATAATCTAATGATGTTATCCATTCCCACTTACTTTGTGTCCCATTGTCATCTGTACAATATGATTGATAGATACTATTAGAAGCCGTATTTTTTGAAGCACTATAATATAACTTTAAATACCGATATTCATTTTTAATTTGATAATCAATTTCAACAAACCAAACTCTATCGTCATCAAACCGTTTTTTTGAGTCTAACGATGTATATAAATAGATTGGAGTTAGTGGTGAAGATAAATTTCTAACAGTAAATGATATATCCATCGGTAATCCATCATACATCCAAGTATCAATCCATACTGTTGCTGCACCATACGCACCATTCTTTATATTTTTATCAAGAGGATAATTCATATTTATAATATCAACTTTATATTTTGTATTTTGGTTACATGTCAAATGAGGTGATATACTCCAAGGCGATGATGAAGTGTTTAATGTTTTCCATGCATCTTGACTTTTGAGCATATTGGGATAAATTAGAAAAATAACTAATAACATTAACATCTTTTGGTAACGTGCTAATGTTGAAGACATATGCTGTTGGAACTCATGATGTTTTGGGGACACCTTACTGTTCTTCTTTTTCTCCATTATTTTTGAGATTTAGACAATTTGCCTATAAGTCCTCAAAGTCGGCTTGAAAATGTGTGTAATTACCATAATCCCATAATATACAAAAACGTGAGACTTGCATCTTTGCTCGTCTCACAATTCGAGGCTCCTGAGATTGCCCACCCTGTTAAAACGAGCAATTCAAGACCTCACGCCGATATATTATATAATATCCCCTTACGATATACATATCCACTACATCCTTACGGATATAATAACTGATACGCATAAGCGTACACTTACGGGTTATCTATAACATACCCATGAGCATCTATCATTGCAATGTCTTTAACAGGGCGAAATTTTCTCAGGATTTCGAATTGTCAAGAAACAAAGCGAAAGATAAACGCTTCTTCCATATATGGTGTCCCCTCGCTCACACCTGCCGTTGCAGATGGACTTACCCACCATCATGAGGATGGTTTCGGCGTAAGAACGTTGCAAATATACGGCAAAAATATTAAAAACAAAAATTTTGTTTGAAAAAAGAGAAAAAATTGTTTTATATGGTGTATAGTAAAATGAAGTAATGATGTAAACTGATTCAAGTGCCCAAATCTCATTCATTTGTTTTCTTAAAATATAAGTTATATTTTATAAAATTTAAGTTTGATTTTAATAAATATAAGTTATATTTTATAAAACATAGGTTATATTTTAATATTGTGCACGGCTAAGGAGGGATGAGGAGGGTGGGGAATGATTGGGAAGGGTAAAGAAAAACTCCCACGCTGGTTGGGCGTGGGAGTTGGGTTGTGGTAATGGTTTATCAACTGTGTGTTGATTTGTCAGCCTTTGATTGGTTGACGTTTTTGTTTTTATAGTTCGTTTAGTTTGCCTTATAGTATTTCTTGTAAGGAGCAGCAAGGGTGGGCTGCTGTGTGTTGTTGTAGAGGATGTAGAGCGACTCACCCCAAAGTTCTGGGTCTTCTGGATTTTCAGATTCGAGTTGCTTGAAGAGGCGGATTGCCTCGTCCATGTCCTCTTTCTTCGAGCCGCCTGCCTGTGCCTTCATCCATGCTGAACGGGCTGCCATGAGGAGTGTCTTTGGCTCGTCGGGGAACTTCTCTTTTGCTGTGAGGAAGATTGCTTTGGCTTCGTCGTATTGCTTGTCCTCGAATGTCATCTGACCTTCCATGAGGTAGGCGTTGATAGCGTTGTCGTTGTCGGAAAACTCCTCTTTTATGAGAGCGGCAGTCTTTTTGAAGCCTTCCTTGTCACCCTTCTGGAACTGGTTCTGCATGAGGATGATAGCGAAATTAGCACGTAGGTCTTTCTGCTCTGGGTCGTCCTTGAGAGCGTCGATGCCTTCTTGCAGATATTGGTTCTGCTTTGCAGGGTCTTTCTCGCGGTAGTAGTTGCTGAGAGACTGGTATGCCACACCCTTGTACTTTGTTGACATAAGGTCTGTATATACGCTGACGATTTTGTCCTCTGGTGTGCCTTCGATATTGAGGTATGACTGAGCGCGGAAAGCCTTTGCGTATGTCTTCCAATCGTTGAGATTCTCGTTTTTGAAGTCGTTCATCAGGTGCGACTTCTCCACTGCATTCAAGAATTCTTCAGAGTACTTGGCGCCCAGTTTCAAGTCTTCCTGCTTGTCGCTGTTGGAGTAGTTCTGCGATGCTTGCAAAAGTTGGATTGCTGGATTGACCGCATACTGCTGATACATAGTGTGCTGAGTCTTTACCTCGTCTGGCTTTGCCTTTGGATTGAGGATGAGGAGCGAGTCGTATTTGATGCAGTAGTTTACAAGATTTGACGAAGTCTCGATGTATTTCTGCTTCAAGTCCTCGTTGTCGGGGTCAGCCTTTGTCTCGTTCTCCAATTTCTTGTAATACTCCAGTTCGATGTCGGCAGCAGTTTTCCATGTCTGCGGATTGTCCTTTGTGTATTCGCTCTTCATCGCCTCTTGGATGAGAGGGAGAGAGTTCTCGAGTTTGTTGAAATCTGTTTCCTTGCGCCCATACTGTGGGTTAGGGATTGACAGTTCGTAAGTCTGCTTGGCCTTTTTGAGAGCCGACTCGGCTGCCTTCTGCGCATCTTTCTGTGCTTTCAGCGCTTCCTTGTCCTGTGCATTTGCTGCGGAGAACAGAAGAAGGCCTGCCATGATGAATGCAAATCGTTTCATAGTTAATTAGTGTTTATTAGGTTAAACAAATAGGTTAATGTTACTCTTGGGCATTGGTGTCGGGAGTTTCAGCCGTTTCGTCGTTGATGTCCTCTGGTTCTTCTGAGTGTTCAACCACGCATACGGAACTGATGACGTCGTTTCGCTTCTGAATATCAATGAGTTTGACACCTTGCGTGTTGCGTGAGGATTTCTTTATGTCCTTCACAGCAAGACGGATTGTGACACCACTCTTGTTGATAATCATAATGTCCTCGTCCTCCTGCACCTTCTTGATTGTGACAAGTTTACCTGTCTTTTCGGTGATGTTGATTGTCTTGACACCCTTACCGTTACGGTTCGTGATGCGGTATTCACTGATTGTTGAGCGTTTGCCCACACCCTTTTCTGACAGCACAAGCACGGTTGGCATGTCGGGATAGAGGTTGTCTGTGTTCTCTGCCTCGTCGTTAACAACTGCATCAGTATCGTTGTTCTCTACATCAGCCTCGTCAATGTCGGTGTCTGCAACATTCTCATCCTCAAATCCTTCTGGCTTTGCGAGTGCTATCATGCCGACAACGTGGTCTTCTCCGTCTTCGTCAAGTCGCATAGCCCTAACGCCTGTTGCTCCACGTCCCATGTTGCGCACTGTGCTTTCGTTGAAGCGTATTGCACGGCCGTTGCGGTTGGCAATAAGGATTTCGTCGTTTCCGCTTGTGAGGAGTACATCTACTACTTCGTCGCCCTCGTTCAGATTGATTGCAAACAAGCCATTCGAGCGTGGACGTGAGTAGTTGACAAATGCTGTCTTCTTGATGATGCCTTGGCGAGTACAGAAGATGAGGTTGTGAGAGTTGACCCATTCTGCATCGTTGATGTTCTCGATGCAGATGAATGCCGTTACCTTATCGTCAGAGTTGATGTTCAGCAGGTTCTGAATAGCACGACCTTTGTCTGTCCTTGCACCTTCGGGGATGTTGTACACCTTCATCCAGAAGCAACGTCCTTTCTGAGTGAAAAACATCATCGTGTTGTGAGTATTTGCTGGATAGATGAACTCGATGAAATCCTTGTCGCGAGCGCTGCTGCCCTTCACTCCCACACCGCCACGAGCCTGTGTGCGGAACTCTGTGAGGGTGGTGCGTTTGATGTATCCGAGGTGGCTGACGGTAACGACAACTTCCTCCTTAGCATAGAACTGCTCTGGGTCGAAGTTTTCGCTTGCCGTGATGTCGATTTCTGTCTTTCGTGCATCGCCCCATTTCTCCTTCACCTCTGCCAGTTCGTCCTTCATCACTTTCTTGCAAAGTTCGGGGTCGGTGAGGATTTGGTTGAGGTATTGTATGAGTTTCTGTATCTCGTCAAACTCGGCATGCAGTTTGTCCTGCTCAAGTCCTGTGAGGGCGCGGAGACGCATGTTGACAATCTCTCTTGCCTGAATTTCGTCGAAGTCAAAGCGCTTCATGAGGTTTTCGATTGCCTCTTGAGGACTCTTTGCCGCACGGATGATGTGTACCACTTCGTCAATGTTGTCGCTTGCTACGATGAGTGCTTCGAGAATGTGCTTACGCTCTTCTGCCTTGCCCAAATCGTATTTTGTGCGACGGATGACAACGTCGTGGCGATGCTTCACGAAATGGTATATGCAATCACGAAGCGAAAGTTGCTTAGGACGGCGGTCGGCAATGGCGATGCAGTTGACTGCAAAGGTGCTTTGCAAGTCGGTCATCTTGAAGAGTTTGTTGCGCACCACATTGGCGTTAGCGTCACGCTTTATGTCAATGACGATACGCATGCCCTCGCGGTCGGACTCATCGTTGATGTGGCTGATGCCGTCGATTTTCTTCTCGTTGACCAGTTGGGCAATCTTCTTGATGAGGTCTGACTTGATGACGTTGTAAGGTATTTCGCTCACAATGATTTTGTCGTGTCCGTCGTCAGTTTCTATCTCTGTCTTTGAGCGTACAACAATGCGCCCACGACCTGTTTCGTAAGCATCCTTTATGCCGTCGATGCCGCAGATGATGCCGCCAGTAGGGAAGTCGGGACCTTTGATGTATTGCATGAGGTCGAGGCTCGTCATTTCTGGATTGTCGATGAATGCTATACATCCGTCAATGACCTCGGCGAGGTTGTGAGTAGGGATGTTTGTCGCCATACCAACGGCAATACCTGTCGCTCCGTTCACAAGCAAGTTTGGTATGCGTGTTGGCAGTACGGAAGGCTCTTTTGTTGACTGGTCAAAGTTGTCGACCATGTTCACTGTGTCCTTCTCAATATCTTGCAGCATCGCCTCTCCGTGCTTGCTCAGACGTGCCTCGGTGTATCGCATTGCAGCCGCACTGTCGCCGTCCACCGAACCGAAGTTTCCTTGTCCTTCCACGAGGGTGTAACGCATTGCCCAAGGCTGAGCAAGACGCACCAAAGCCCCATAGATAGAGGAATCGCCGTGTGGGTGGTAGTGGCCGATTACGTCACCGACGATACGGGCGCTCTTGCGTGTAGGGTTAGTTGAGGTATAACCATTCTTGCCCATACAATAGAGAATGCGGCGGTGAACGGGTTTGAAACCGTCACGCACTTCGGGCAAGGCACGAGCCACAATGACTGACATGGAGTAGTCGATGTAACTCTTTCTCATCGTCTCGTTAATCCCAACTTTGATAATTCTGTCTAAATCTTCCATCTAATGTTGTTATCTGTTTGTGTGGGGATGTGTCTTGCGACCTTCTCTGCCGCTCATCCGCACTGTATATTATAAATAATGTGTTTACTACATAAATGATACACCGTTTATCGCAACATCGACACACCGCTTATCGATACTTCGATACACCGTTTATCGATTTTGCGATGAACCGCTAATGGTTTTGCACGATGTTTCTCGTACAAAGTTAACTCTAAAAGTTGAATAAACGAAACTTAAAGGCATTTTTTTGAGGTCGAATATGATAAAAACGCCAAAAAGGGGATGAAACAGGGGCGTTTTGTGGTTTTGAGGTCAAAATCGAGGTTGTATCAGAATGACACTAAAATCGCACAGAGCGTGTTTTTGAGCCTATTTACCATGTGCAGCAGTTATTAGGAGGGTATCTGTGGAAAGATACTTTTGGACACATTGCTGTATGTCTGACGGAGTGAGAAGCATCATCTGCTGCTGTGTTTTCAGAAGGTCGTCGAGAGTAAATCCGTGCGCTCGTTGGTGCATCAATAGATTGCTTAACGACAGCGAGGTTTCGGTATTTCGGCAGAACTGCCCTAACAGATAGTTGCGTGCATTGGTTAGTTCGTCGTCGCATATAGGATTACGCTGCATGTCGTCGATGTCTCTTTTTATTTCGCTTATACACTGCTCCACATTCTCTCGTGTAGTTTCCGTTGCAATGACCAGCACATTGTTGCGTGGAATTGTGAAAAATGTCGCACCGATGCCATACGTCAATCCGAGCCTTTCGCGGATGTTCTTCATAAATCTGCTGCCGAAATATCCACCTAAAATGGTCGTTGCAAGATACAGGGCTGGGTAGTCGGGATGAGACGCATTGGGCAATACTTTCCCCACTCTAAGGCTCGACTGCACGGAAGGAACATCAATGCTCACTTCATGCCGCATTTCGGAAGAAGCCAATATGGGTGCTTCGGGAAAAACAAAAGGCGTTTTTCTCTTGTCTGCCATGTGTGTCTCGCTACAAATGGCGGATTGTTTCCCTGTATTTGTGGGGATTTGTCCTATACTATTATTTATAATGGAAACGAGTTCGTCATCAACATTTCCTGTCACATACAGCACAGCATTTGATAGGTTTATGAAATCCTTGTGATATGCCAATAAGTCTTGACGATTGATGCTTGTGTAATCTTCTTCCTTTGGATATTGTGCCGCAGGATGTTTCGTGCCTAAAAGACTACGATAGAAAAGTCGTTTGTTGACGTACTTAACTTTCTGTTGATTAAGCCTATACGCAATCAAGGCTTCTTCTCTCTCGTTGTCAAGTTTCTGCTGTTCGTATGCAGGAGAAGTGATGATGTCCGTGAGCAAAGGCAACACATTGGGCAATGTGCGTCGAAGGCATGTCAACTGCATGAAACAGTATGACATTGCCGCACCAGTCGTCAGCGTTGCGCCGTATCTGTCGAGGGTGTCATAGATAATATCTGCAGATAAAGAAAACGTGCCTGATTTTATTTGCCGCATGGCAAAATCACTTTGCAGCCGTTTCGTCTGCACCCATTGTCCTCCGTAGAAAAAGATGCTGATTGCCACAATGTCTGTTGATTGCAGAGGTATGGCATTCATTTCCCCTCCGTTGTCGAGAAAAACGGCAGGAGGGAGTTCGGGAATCCGAAGAGTGATAGTGTTGAGCGATGGCTGTTTCACGGAGGACGCTTTTAAGAGAGGGATAAATTGATTAGATAAGTTTAGAAGAAGTCTTCGTCAAAATCTATATATTCCTCTTCCTCCGGGAATAAAATTGCCTCCGCACTTGGCAATGCCATAAGGTCGTTGTCGCATGGGCTGTATCCTCGAGGAATGGCAAAAGTGTCAGTTTCCGCTATGCCCAACTGACGGCTATTGTAGATTTTCCTCATCAACTTGCCATATATAGGGAGTGCTGCCTTTGCGCCTTGACCAAATGCCATGCTGCCGAAATGTATGTCTCGGTCTTCGCCGCCGACCCAGCATGCCACAACCAGTTTAGGGCAGAAGCCAATGAACCAGCCGTCGGCATTGCCATTAGTTGTACCAGTCTTGCCTCCTATGTCGCCTGAAATGTGGTAGTTGCCGCCTCGCAATGCACGGCCAGTACCTTCGTTGATGACGGCTTTCAGCATATATATCATTTGATAAGCCTTTTCCTGCGACAGCACTTCGTTCATCATAGGGGTGAAGTTAGCTATCACGTTGCCTTCTTGGTCTTCGATGCGTGTGACAAGCATAGGTGAGTAATGCACGCCATAACTTGGGAAAATAGTGTATGCGCTCGCCATTTCTCCAATGCTGACATCGCATGAGCCAAGGGCGAGAGTAAGGTTGGGAGCCATAGTGTAGGTCGACATTTTCAGCTGGCTGCCAAGAAAGTCTATGAATGTCTGCGGTCTAACCATATCGAGCAGATACACTGATGCGTGGTTGTTAGAGTGCGCAAGGGCTGTCTTGAGCGGTACCATGCCAAGAGCGCTACCCTTAGGTGTCCAACTGCCATAACTGCGAGGGCTGGCATCCACTACGTCGCATGGCGTAAGGTCGCGGCTCGACAGAGCGAGAGAGTAGAGCAGTGGCTTGATTGTTGACCCCACCTGACGATGTCCGCCACCAAGCACGTTGTCGTACATGAAATGCTCGAAGTCAAGCCCCGGAACGTATGCCTTGACCTCACCATTGCTTGGGTCGATAGCGCACACTGATGCACGCAAAAATTTCTTATAATAGAGTATGGAGTCACGAGGTGACATCCTCACTTCAATCTCCTCTGGTGCGCCGTATGACGAGCCATATTTGAACACCCTCATGTCCACTGGAACATTGAACGCCTCAATGATTTCTTCTTCGCTGAGTCCGTCAGCCTTCATCACACGGTAGCGTTCACTCTGACGTATGTAGCGAGTGATTATCTGGTCAACCTTGCTCATAGAAAGTTGGCGATAAGGCCCTGTTTTCGAGTTTTTGATTTCTCGCTCGAAAGCAGGTTGCAGATATTGTGCCACATGCTCAAACAAGGCATCTTCAGCCATTTTCTGCATTCGTGTGTCTATGGTTGTGTATATTTTAAGGCCGTCAGTGTAGATGTTGTAGTACGAACCGTCTTTTTTCTTGTTCTTGTTGCACCATCCATACAGAGGATTGGTCTCCCATGCGATAGAGTCGTCGTGGAATTGTTGACCTTGCCACGAAGCGTACTGGTCACGCTCTGGACGGCGAGCCATCATGATGCGACGCAGATATTCGCGGAAGTATGGCGCTGCTCCTTGTTTGTGTGTGGTTATCTGTGGCTTGGGCAATGTCTCTAACGGTTTCTCCTGCTCCTCTTTCATTTCCTCCTTGGATATGTACCCTGCTTTCTCCATTTGCGAAAGAACGACATTGCGGCGTTCTACACACCTTTCGTTTGTCACATATTGCCCGTTTTCATCCCTTTTGTATGGGTTATATAAAGAGGGGTTTTTGCACATGCCTACAAGCGTGGCGCATTCATTCAAATTCAAATCAATCGGGGGCTTGTTGAAGTATGTGCGAGCGGCATTCTTTATGCCAACAGCCATGTAGAGAAAATCGAAATAGTTAAGATACATTGTAATGATTTCCTCCTTTGTGTAATACCTTTCCAACTGCACTGCAATAAACCATTCAATAGGCTTCTGCATCATGCGGTCTCGGTCATTTTCTGCGACATCAGAGTAAAGTTGCTTCGCCAGTTGCTGAGTGACCGTCGAGCCTCCACCTGCGCTTTTTTGACCCATCATAAGACGCTTGACAACAGCGCGTCCGATAGCCTTTGCATCAATGCCCGAATGCTCATAAAAGCGCACATCTTCCGTTGCAACAAGTGCTTTCACAAGGTTCTCTGGCAACGAATCGTAAGTTACCATGAGCCTGTTCTCGCTTGCATAACTCCATGTGCCGATAAGTTTATTGTCGGCGGAATATATGCGAGAAGCGTATTTGTTTATAGGATTTTGCAGGTCACTCACAGGAGGCAATTTGCCAAACCAACCCTGAGATATGGCAAACACGCAGAAAAACATTAGTAAGATGATTGTTCCTGTTACAATCCATCCCCATTTTATAGCCTTATTTACACCTTTCATAGTATATGAATAATATAACATGCAAAGTTACAAATTAAAATGAAGACTGAAAAATGATGAGGAAATAAAATAAATACGGATGCTGATTTGGCCTTCAAAATAGCAACGATGTATATCTGAAAGTATCAACGTTTAATGACTGTTGGTAAGCAATAGCCTTTCATAGGTATGCTATTTGTTTTAAGGAGTATGGGCCATTAAACAGTCCTTTTTCGGAACAAATAGCGACGTTGGCAAATTATTTTTGGCTAAAAAAGCGTTTTTTGCGAAGTCGAGTTTGCATTTGTAAAGATAAAACACTATTTTTGCATAAATTTTGTCACAATGGCATATATTGTTAGCCATGGCGATATTCGTGAAAGACATAACAAACAATAACTTGAACTGACCTATGGAATCCTTTTTCCGTACACATGCTTATTTAGTGGAACATTTGAAGTCTTCCGTGCGTCGTGATTTGATGGACGAGATTGACTGGACGGACAGGCTTATTGGCATCAAGGGAGCTCGTGGCGTAGGAAAGACAACTTTTCTGTTGCAGTATGCTAAGGAGCATTTTTCTCCATACGACCATTCGTGTCTGTACATCAACACCAATAATTTTTATGTGCAGAATGTCGGGATAGCGGAATTTGCAGGCGAATTTTATCATTCAGGAGGTAAGGTGCTGTTGATAGACCAAGTGTATAAGCAGCCGGATTGGAGTACGCAGTTGCGTGAGTGTTATTATCGTTATCCGGGTCTGAAAATAGTGTTTACGGGGTCGCCTGTGATGCGTTTGAAAGAGGAAAATCCTGAGTTGAATGAGATTGTGAAGTCTTACAATCTTCGTGGTTTCTCGTTCCGTGAGTTTCTAAATCTTTCTACAGGACTGACGTTGCCTCCGTATACGTTGGACGAGATTATAAACAATCATAGGCAAATTGCGACGGATGTTTTTAAGAAAGTCAATCCTCGTGAGTATTTCCAAGCGTACTTGCATCATGGTTTCTATCCGTTCTTTCTCGACAAGGTGAATTACAGCGAGAACTTGTTGAAAAACATGAATATGATGATTGAGGTAGACATATTGCTTGTGAAGCAGATAGAACTGAAATATCTTGCTAAAATAAAGCAACTTTTCTATTTGTTGACAACGAGCGGAAACAGTGTGCCTAATGTGAGTCAGTTGGCGCAGGAGTTGGGCATGAGCCGTGCTACGGTGATGCACTATCTGAAATATCTTATGGAGGCTCGCTTAATCAATATGATATACTGCAAGGGGGATGAGTTCCCGAAGAAACCGGCTCGTGTGTTGCTGCATAATTCCAACCTTATGTATAGTTTCTATCCTCGCTGTTTCGATGCTCATGATGTGTTGGAGACTTTCTTTTGCAACACACTGTGGAAAGACCACAAGGTAAATAAGCATGGTAGCCTATGCTCGTTCCTCGTGGATGAAGAGTTGGAGTTTAAGATTGCTGAACATCCGACGAAGTTGAAGAGCAAGTCGAAGTCGCTGTATGCTGTCAATCAGTGTGACATAGGGGAGGGTAACCAAATTCCGTTGTGGATATTCGGTTTCTTGCATTGATGTTTACATTACACATTATTATATAATAATACTAACTAAAAATTATGGGTAAAGAAAAGAAATTTATCACTTGTGATGGTAACACCGCTGCGGCTCATGTGGCATATATGTTCTCGGAGGTTGCTGCCATCTACCCAATCACTCCATCGTCTCCTATGGCGGAGCATGTGGATGAGTGGGCAGTAGCAGGTCGCAAGAACCTTTTCGGCGACACTGTTCTCGTTCAAGAAATGCAGTCTGAGGCAGGTGCAGCAGGTGCTGTGCATGGCTCTTTGCAGGCTGGTGCACTCACTACGACCTTCACTGCGTCTCAGGGTCTGCTGCTGATGATTCCTAACATGTACAAGATTGCAGGTGAGTTGCTTCCATCTGTATTCCATGTGTCAGCGCGTACTGTTGCAAGCCACTCGCTCTGTATCTTCGGCGACCACGGCGATGTGATGGCTTGCCGTCAGACAGGTTTCGCTATGCTGTGTGAAGGCTCAGTGCAGGAGGTTATGGACTTGTCGGCTGTTGCTCACTTGGCAGCATTGGAGACTCGTGTGCCATTCATCAACTTCTTTGATGGTTTCCGCACATCTCACGAGTATCACAAGATTGAGGAGATTGACATGGAGGACATCCGTCCGCTCGTGCCAATGGATAAGGTGGCAGAGTTCCGCAGCCGTGCATTGTCTCCAGAACATCCAGAGGCAAAGGGTATGGCTGAAAACCCAGAGACATTCTTCGCTCATCGTGAGTCTTGCAATCCTTTCTACGATGCAGTTCCTGCTGCAGTAGAGAAGTATATGGAGGCAATCTCTAAGATAACAGGTCGTGAGTACAAGCCATTCACATATTATGGTGCAGAGGATGCAACAGATGTAATTATCCTTATGGGTTCTGCAACAGAGGCTGCTCGCGAGGCTATCGACTATGCTAATGCAAACGGTAAGAAGTATGGTATGGTCAGCGTTCACCTCTATCGTCCATTCTCAGTAGAGCGTCTGCTTGCGGCTGTTCCTCAGACAACTAAGCGTATCGCTGTGCTTGACAGAACGAAGGAACCGGGTGCTAATGGCGAACCTCTCTACCTCGATGTTAAGGATGCTTACTATGGCAAGGAGAATGCTCCGCTCATCGTTGGCGGTCGTTACGGTCTTGGTTCTTCAGACGTTACTCCTACAATTATCCTCACAGTATATAAGAACCTCGAACTCCCAGAGCCAAAAGACCACTTCACTCTTGGCATTGTGGATGATGTCACTTTCCGCTCACTTCCTCTTGAAGAGGAGCAGGCACTCGGTGGCGAAGGCATCTTCGAGGCAAAGTTCTTCGGTCTTGGTGCTGACGGAACAGTAGGTGCTAATAAGAACTCTGTGAAGATTATCGGTGACAACACTAACAAGTATTGTCAGGCATATTTCTCTTACGACTCTAAGAAGTCGGGCGGTTTCACTTGCTCTCACCTCCGTTTCGGTGACACGCCAATCCGCTCTACTTATCAGATTAAGACACCTAACTTCGTAGCGTGCCACGTTCAGGCATATCTGCGTATGTACGATGTTCTCCGTGGTCTTCGTCAGAACGGTCAGTTCCTCCTCAACACTATCTTCGAGGGCGAGGAATTGGTTAAGTTCCTGCCAAACAATGTGAAGAAGTATTTCGCAGAGAAGAACATAACAGTTTACTATATCAACGCTACTAAGATTGCTCAAGAGATTGGTCTTGGTAACCGTACCAACACAATCCTCCAGTCAGCATTCTTCCGCATCACAGAGGTTATCCCTGTTGAACTCGCGGTAGAGCAGATGAAGAAGGCTATCGTGAAGTCTTACGGCAAGAAGGGCGAGGACATCGTGAACATGAACTATGCGGCAGTTGACCGTGGTGGCGAATACAAGAAACTCGATGTTGACCCAGCATGGAAAGACCTTCCAGCAGACCCAGTTGAGGCAAACGACGACCCAGAGTTCATCAATAAACTTGTTCGCCCAATCAACGCTCAGAACGGCGACCTCCTTCCAGTATCTGCATACAAGGGATATGAGGACGGTATGTGGGAGCAGGGCACAGCGGCTTACGAAAAGCGTGGTGTCTCTGCGTTCGTTCCTGCTTGGGATTCAGAGAATTGTATTCAGTGTAACAAGTGTGCGTTCGTTTGTCCTCACGCAGCAATCCGCCCATTCGTAATGGACGACAAGGAAGCTGCTGGCATCGAAGCCGCTAAACTCGATATGGTTGCTCCTCCACAGTTGAAAGGCATGAAGTTCCGCATCCAAGTGAGCGTTATGGACTGTCTCGGTTGCGGCAACTGCGTGGATGTATGTCCGGGCAAGAAGGGCAACAAGGCTCTCGCTATGACAAGCCTCGAAAGCCAACTCGACGAAAAGAAGAATTGGGAATACTGCGTGAAGAACGTAACTTCAAAGCAAGACCTCATCGATATCAAGTCTAACCCACGCGTGAGCCAGTTCGCCACTCCACTCTTTGAGTTCTCTGGTGCTTGCTCTGGTTGCGGTGAGACTCCATACGTTAAACTTATCTCTCAACTCTTCGGCGACCGTCAGATGATTGCTAACGCAACTGGTTGTTCTTCAATCTACTCTGGCTCTATCCCATCAACTCCATACACAAAGAACGCTAAGGGTCAAGGCCCAGCATGGTCAAACTCACTCTTCGAGGACTTCTGCGAGTATGGTCTTGGTATGGCAATCGCAAACAAGAAGATGCGTGCCCGCATTGTGGCACTCCTCAACGAGGCAATCGCTAAGGACGACACACCTGCTGAGTTCAAGGCTGCTGCACAAGAGTGGATTGCTGGTAAGGACGATGCAGAGGCTTCAAAGGTTGCTGCTGCTAAACTCGCTCCTGCAATCGAGGCAGGTCGCAACGCAGGTTGCCCAATCTGCAAACAACTCAGCGAACTTTCTCACTACCTCGTTAAGCGCAGCCAGTGGATTATCGGTGGCGACGGTGCTTCTTACGACATCGGCTACG